>CANRKR010000011.1 GCA_947631275.1 uncultured Akkermansia sp. | reverse complement strand
CTGTTGTACGTGAGCAAGAGTCCGGAAGATGCCCTGAGCGCCATCGAGCTGTTCTACCGCCGCTTCCACTCATACTATTTCACCGGTGAAAAAATCTGCATCCGCCTTATGCAGACGCTCGACGAGGAAACCATGGAATGGATCCGCCAGAATTACACGGATCTCATGCCCGCAGGTGATCTGGAACAGGTGGCGAGCGATGCGACCGATCCTGAATCCCTGCTCGCATCTCTCCCCCGTCTGCGGTTTACTCTGCGCGGTGGCGCCTATGCTCGTCTTCGCGAGCTCATCGGCACGATTAACGATGATTAAGACCTGCGCGTTGTTTTTCAGCAGCCGAAGATAATGCGCCGCACGGGATCCAGCTCGTGGTGCGGGTCAGCGTTGGGTAGCACCGGGTGCGCAAAATTGAGCGAGGGGATAAAATCGGTATTCGGCGGCAGGGCAAGGGCGTGGGTATCCACAACCACATCCAGCAGAGCCGGTTCCTGCGATGCCAACCAGCTTTTCACGGCGTCGGGCAGCTCGACGGGATGCTGGACACGTATGGCCGTGAGTCCCATGGCTCGCGCGATGGCGGCGTAATCCGTGCTGCGCAGTGCGGTGCCCATATGCGGCATGTTGCTCAACTCCTGCTCCAGTGCCACAAAATCCAACGACGAATTATTGAAAACGAGCGCTTTTACCGCCAGTCCTTCCTGCGACAGCGTCAGCAGATCCCCCGGCAGCATGCTCAACCCGCCATCCCCGCACACAGCAATAACCTGCCGCGAGGGAAAGGCAGCCTTTGCTCCGATGCTCATGGCCAGTGCGCAGGCCATAGAACCGTGCTTGAAGGAACCGATGATTCGCCGCTGAGGCATGGCCTGCAGGTATCTTGCGCTCCAGATCACGGGAGTGCCGGTGTCAATGCAGAAGACGGCGTCCGGCTCTGCGCGATCACTCACCAGGCGCATGAGACGCTCCGGGCGGATGGGGATGTGTTCCTCGGCTTCCCTCAACTGCGTCTGCATGCGAGTGAGCTCTTTCCCGTGCCGCGAGAGGCAGCGCGCGAGGAATTCATCCCCCCGATCCTGCTGCACCAGCGGCAGGAGATAGCGCGCCGTGAGCTTCACATCCCCGTGGATGCCGAGCGTCAGCGGCACGCGCCGCCCCAATGCCTCCGCCTTCGTGTCCACCTGCACCACATTCCCGTGCTGGGGTAAAAAGGGCGCGTACGGAAAATCTGTGCCCCAGAGGATGACCAATTCCGCTTCGTGCAGACTGCGCGTGGCATCGCCCCAGCCGAGCAGCCCCGTCATCCCCACGCCGAATGGATTGTCCGGTTCCATGAATTCTTTGGAACGCAGAGTGTAGGCAATGGGAGCGCCGATACGCCGCGCCAGGGCGAGGAGTTCTTCCCTCGCCCCTGCACAGCCCGCGCCGCAGAGGAACGCCACGCGAGAGGAAGAGTTGACCAACCCTGCCAGCAGCGCCACTTCTTCCTCCGCCGGGGTGCAGACGGGCGCCCGTGGGCTGAGAGGACGCGGATAAAAATGCTTCCCGATCGGCATGGTTGCCACATCCCCGGGCAGAGTCACCAGTCCCACGCCGGGTTTCGACAGGGCGCTGCGCAGGGCGGAGCCTATGATGCCGGCGGCGTGCTCCGGACAGCTGATGAGTTCCCGGCACTGCGCGCACTCCGCAAAAAAATCGGCGGGGTGCGTTTCCTGAAAGTAATCCGTGCCGATGTTGGGGATGGCGATGTGCGAGGCGAGGGCGAAGACCGGAGCCGCGCTGCGATGGGCATCGTACAGACCGTTGATGAGATGCATGTTTCCCGGGCCGCAACTGCCGCAGCAGGCTGCGATTTTGCCGCTCATCTGCGCATCGGCAGAGGCCGCAAAGGCCGCCGCTTCTTCGTGGCGCATGGAAATCCAGCGGATTCTCCCATTCCTCCGCAGGGCGGCCAGAACCGGGTTCAGACTATCCCCAACCAACCCGTAAAGCCTTTCCACCCCCTGTGCCGCCAGCATTTCCACAAGGCAATCTGATACTGTCTTCTCCATATCCTTTCCCTTCTCGCACACCCATATCCTCTTTGCAATCTATATCGCGAACAGGCAGATCGCCCTGCGGATTATTTCATTTTCCTTGCAAATGGAAGGGGAAGGGGGCATAATCCGCTGCGTCATGGCCAGAATCAACGAACACTTTCTCAAACTTCAGGCGGGGTACCTTTTTCCGGAAATCGGGCGCCGCGTGGCGGCCTTTGCGGCGGCGCATCCCGAACGGGCAGGACAGATTATCCGCTGCGGTATCGGCGATGTGACCGAGCCGCTGCCGCCGGTAGCGATCAGCGCGATGCACAAGGCTGTCGATGATCAGGCGGCGCGCGAGACATTTCACGGGTACGGACCGGAGCAGGGCTATGACTGGCTGCGCGAGGCGATTGCGCAGGTCTCCTACCGCGATCGTGGGGTGGAGGTGCTGCCGGATGAGATTTATGTGTCGGACGGGGCGAAGTGCGATACCGGCAACATCGTGGACATTTTCGCGCGCGGGGAGAACATCATTGCCGTGCCGGACCCCGTCTATCCTGTCTATGTGGATACCAACGTGATGGCCGGCAACACCGGGAAAGCGCAGGCGGACGGCGCATATGAGGGACTGCTTTACCTGCCCTGCACGCCGGAGAATGGCTTTGTGCCCGAGCCGCCGAAAGAGCATGCGGATCTCGTTTACCTGTGCTTCCCGAACAACCCGACGGGAGCTGTGGCTACGCGTGAGCAGCTGCAGGCGTGGGTGGATTATGCGCTGGCGCACAACGCTATTCTGCTCTATGATGGCGCGTACGAGGCCTTTATCACCGAGCCGGACATCCCGTCTTCCATCTTCTGCATTCCCGGCGCGCGCAAGTGCGCCATCGAGTTCCGCTCCTTCTCGAAGCAGGGAGGATTCACCGGCGTGCGCTGCGGGTACACCGTCATTCCTCACGAGCTGCGCGCGAAAGACGCCGACGGCAACGAGGTGGCGGTTGAAAAACTCTGGAGTCGCCGCCACACGACGAAATTCAACGGCGCCAGCTACATCGTGCAGCGCGGGGCTGCCGCCCTCTTTACCCCGGAGGGATTGCAGCAGACGCAGGCGCTCATCGACCATTATCTCGGCAATGCGAAGCTGCTCAGCGAGGCCTGCCGCAGTGTGGGCTTGCGCGTCTGGGGCGGCACGAATGCTCCCTATGTCTGGGTGCAGACGCCCGATGGCATGAGCAGTTGGGACTTCTTCGACAAGATGCTCAGCGAGGCGCACGTTGTCATCACGCCCGGCGCCGGCTTTGGTGCGCACGGCGAAGGCTTCTTCCGCATCTCGGCCTTCAACAGCCGGGAGAATGTGGTGGAGGTGTGCCGCCGCATTACCGAGTTGCTCGGGTAAGATTATTTCATGGCTTTTCGGAGGAACCGGGCGGTGAGACTTTCTCTGCACCGGCATATTTCTTCCGGGGCGCCGCGGGCGATGATCCTGCCGCCGGCGTCGCCGCCGCCGGGTCCCATGTCCACGATGTAGTCGGCGTTGCGGATGACGTCCAGATCGTGCTCGATGATAATCACCGTGGCGCCGGAGTCTGTGAGGCGGCGGAAAACGTGCAGCAGGGATTCGACATCCAGCGGGTGCAGGCCGATCGTGGGCTCATCGAACACGAAAACGGAGCTTGCCTGGCCGCGATCCATCTCGCCGGCAAGTTTGAGCCGCTGCGCCTCACCGCCGGAGAGTCCCGGCGTTGCCTCACCGAGGGTGAGGTAGCCCAGCCCCAGGTCATGCAGCGCACGCAGACGCCGCTCCACGAGAGGAAGATCTTTGCAAGTCTCCAGCGCTTCGTCGATGCTCATAGCCATGAGTTCCGGCAGCGTGTTGCCGATGCCGCCGTTTTTTGCGATGCGTCGGATGCGATCGGCCTCTTTCGCGTAGCGTGAGCCGCCGCAGGTGGGGCAGGGGATTTCGACGTCCGGCAAAAATTGCACGTCGAGCGAGATCACGCCGGTACCATCGCAGGTGGGGCAGCGGAGACGCCCCGTGTTGTACGAGAAGTCCCCGGCCTTGTACGCCGCCTTTTTTGCCTCGGGGGAGCGCGCGAATACCTTTCTCAGATCGTCGTGCACATCGGCGTAGGTTGCCACGGTGGAGCGCACGTTGATGCCGATGGGTGTGGCATCGATGAGTTTGACCTGAGAGATGCCCTCAGCGTGGATTTTTACCACATGCTCCGGAAGCTTTTCTCCCTTCAGGGAAGCCTCCAGCGCCGGCACGAGACTCTCCAGAATCATCGTCGTCTTCCCGGAGCCGGAGACTCCGGTGATTACACTGAGGCGACCTTTCGGGAACTCCACGGAGAGCGGTTTCACGGTGTGAATGGCGGAGGTGGCGAGATGAATCGAGCCGTGCTCAAACATCTTTTTTGCCGGGAAAACGGGGCGCACATTGATGACAGAGCGGCGCGTGAGGAAAGCTCCGATGCGGGAATGGGGGCCACGCACCACCTTGTCATACGGTCCCTCTGCAATGATCTGCCCGCCCTTTGCTCCGGCTTCGGGACCCAGCTCAATGAGCCAGTCCGATTCGGAGAGAACCTGAGTATCGTGATCCACCAGCACCACCGTGTTGCCGTCTGCGATCAGATCATGCATCACACCGGTGAGACCGGTGACGTTGCCGGGGTGCAGACCGATGGAGGGTTCATCCAGCACGTAGAGCACGCCCGTGGTGCGGTTGCGCACGGCGCGCGCAAGCTGCATGCGCTGGCGTTCCCCGGTGGAGAGAGTGGAGGCGGCGCGGGAGAGTGCAAGATACGACAGCCCGAGATCGACCAGCCGCTGCGCGGTGTCGTGGAATGAGGCGCAGATGCTCTCCGCCATTTTGCGCATCGGCGGCGGCAGGGAGGCGGGGACTCCCTTCACCCATGTGATGAGATCTTCGAGGGTGAAATCCGTCGCCTCAGCCAGGGAAATGCCGCGAAGCCTCGGTGCGCGTGCTCGTTCGCTCAGTCGGCTTCCCCCGCAGTCCGGGCAAATTTCCTGGCGCAGGAATTTCTCGACGCGCTTCATGCCTTTTTCATCCTTCACCTTTGCGAGGGCGTTTTCCACTGTGTAGGTAGCATTGAAGTAGGTGAAATCCATATCCCCCATGGCGCCGCTGGTCTGATTCTGGTAGATGATATTCTTTTTCACGGCGGGACCGTGGAAGACGATATCCCGCTCTTTTTTGGTGAGCTTGCAGAAGGGTACATGCGTGCGCACCCCCATCTCCCGCGCTATATCTTTCATCAGCGACCACATCAGAGTCTGCCACGGCGCCACGGCCCCTTCATCGATGGAGAGAGACTCATCCGGCACGAGGGTGGATTCATCCACAATGCGCACGATGCCCGTGCCGTCACACCGGGGACAGGCTCCCTGGCTGTTGAACGCAAGTTCCTCCGCTCCCGGCGCGTAGAAATGCTCCCCACAATCCGGGCACACCAATTCCGCGTCCGCCGCCACATTCAGCGATGGCGGCGCGTAGTGACCATTCGGACACCGGTGACTGGCCAACCGCGAAAACATCAGGCGCAGATGGTTGAGCAGCTCAGTACCCGTGCCGAAGGTGCTGCGCAGGCCTGGCACTCCCGGACGCTGCCGCAATGCCAGGGCTGCCGGCACGTAGAGCACTTCGTCCACCGGCGCTTTCTCGGCCTGCGTCATGCGTCGCCTCGTGTAGGTGGAGAGAGATTCCAGGTATCGCCGCGAGCCCTCGGCATACAGGATGCCCAGTGCGAGAGAAGATTTGCCGGAGCCCGACACCCCCGCGATGCCGACAATTTTATGCAGCGGCACATCGACATTGATATTTTTGAGATTATGAACTCTACCGCCGCGCACGCAGATCGAGGTCGGCTCCTTACTGTTCACAGGGTCTTGCATGTTGCTGATTACGTTTGAACGGAGAGTATTAAAACAAAACAGGATGAAACTTTCAACAGGAAATGCGCCATTTCCCCGCTGAAAATTTCAGCCGCATTCATGATCTGCCGCTGCCGCGGGCAAAAAAATTCGTCTCCACGAATAATTTGAGTTGCCAACGCATGTTTTCTTGTGTAGAATGCCTCGCCTCCTTCTTCCGGACAGGGAGAGAGCAAGGCTCTTCGTTATCAATTTATTTTCCTCCCCATGAACATACTCGACAAAATCGGACAGGAGCAGCTCAAGGACAATGTAACCCCTTTCAATGTGGGGGATACGGTGAAGGTGCATTGCCGCGTGATCGAAGGTGGTAAGGAGCGCGTTCAGGTGTTTCAGGGTATCGTGATCGCCAGACGCGGCGCGGGCGTGAATGAGGCGTTCACCGTGCGCAAGATTTCTTACGGAGAGGGTGTGGAGCGTTCCTTCCCGCTGCACTCCCCGCGCATCGCCAGAGTGGATGTGGTAACTCGCGGCAAGGTGCGCCGCGCAAAGCTGCACTACCTGCGTTCCCGCGTGGGCAAGGAGGCTGTGAGCGTGAAGACCGCTCGCTGAGTCAAATCTCTCTGGGGCGCATCGCGGACAGAGTGCGGCGGTGCAGGTTCGCGTCCGGTGCTGCTTGTTGTGGCGCCGGACTCTTGACAGATGGGTTTTGCTAGATTAGGCTTTCTCTCGTGAAGGCGTTTGCGCGAGGTGGTTTTTTGGTGGCGCTGGTCGCGTCTTTTGCTGTTCTGGCGTCTCCTCTGCAGGCGGTGGAGGTGATTCTCACGGGAGGGGTCGCCCTGAAATCCTGGGAATACCTGCGCGGTCCGGCGAAGCATGACAACTGGTGGGCGAACTTTGTGCGCGCTTCCACCATCCGTATCCAGCTTGCGAGGCAGGAAAATCCCGCCCGCCGCATCGTGTGGGTCGTGTATCGCCCCGCCTACGTCACCCGCAGCCGTGAGGAGGGAAAGGACTACGTCAAAATGATCCGCGAGACCGCCGACAGGTACCGCGTGCAGCTGGTTTACGTGGACACGGCTGCTCAGGCTTATCGCGCCATCAACGCGTCGGCGAGGGGAAGCGACCGCGTAACTTCCTTTTTCTATTTCGGTCACTCGAATGCCCATGCCTTCATGCTGGATTACAGCAACAGCATCATCGGCGCCTCCAAACAATGGATTCATGAGGACGAACTCGCTTCCCGCATCAACCGGGATGTCTTCGCTCCCGGCGCCCGCTGCGAGAGCTATGGTTGCTACACAGGCCAGAGCATGAGCGCCAAATGGAAGAATGCCTTTGGCGTCTCTCTGCGCGGGAATACAGCCTCCACGCGCTACCAGCCTGTCGGCGAGGGGCGACTCCCCGAAGGAACGGGCAGGTGGGTGCAGTGAGAAGCTGTGAAATAGCGGGGTCGCGTCCCCTGTTCTGCCACTCCGCCTTTGTGCCCGCTGTGAGATGTCTCCGGAACGGGCATCGCGGGTAAATTCCGGGACGAAACAATTATTTTCGGATTCCTCGCATTTTGTGCTTGCTTGTCGCCTCTGAAAAAAGGTATACTGGGGGACGCTCAGATAGAGGAAGCAAGGGGCGTGTCGTGTGCTCCGCTTCTTCCTGAATGTCAATCTTTTTTCCGCTATGAAGCTTCATTTGCCTGTCCGTTTGCGCCGTGCCCTCGTTTCCTGCATGCTCGTCCCGGTCGGTGTCGCGTGCTCTTTCTCTGCCTCGGGAGCCGGTGAGGAGCCTCCCGCTAACCTGGGCAACACCATGTACGTGGGTGATTCCATCACGCATGGCGCGTATTCCGGACTTTACTCCTGGCGTTGGTCAATGCATAAAATCTTCGCTGATAACGGTATTTCCTACACTGAAGTCGGAGTCAAGACGGGTAACGCAGGAAACGTCGGCGTCAATATGCCCTACGGTGAAACTGTTTTCCAAAATAAGCATTCTGCGGAGAATTCTGCGAGGGCTTGGGAAATTGCGGAGAGAGGCACAGGAGGAGTGAGGTTTGGCGGAACCGGTATTCAGCACTGGTTGGGACTTCAGGAGCCGGGTGGATGGACGGGAAGCTCGAATTCCGGTTTCAAGCTGCCCGATGAGAGCAAGCCGGTGGAGACGTTTCTCATGCTCATCGGGACCAACGATTTGCTCTCGGACGTTCCAACGAATGATCCTCATATAGGGAAAGGGAGCAGGCTTGCCGATGCTGAAAAGAACTTGATAGGGCGAAGCGAGAACGGTGGAATTGTGAGTTGGAGTGGGACCGGTGACATGGATACGATCGTGAATGCCATGTTTACTCATAATCCTAACGCCTCTGTTACCATTCTCTCCGTTCCCACATGGGGGTTCCATGGCAACAACAATGCGGCGGAGGATTATGCGGCTGTCAGAACTTATAATGAACATCTCAAGGAATGGGTGGAGCAAAATAAACACAAGGAGAATATCACACTGGTCGACATCAACCGCGGACTTGTCGATGTGGCTAATACGGAGAAGCCGTGGAAGGGGGTGGACAACTTCTTTTATTCCAGCAGTGATCGGCTTCATCCCTCCGCTCAAGGTGAGCTCATTATCGCGGGGAATGTGGCTCGTGGATTGGGTTACGCCGGTCGCACGGCAGGACAGGAGCGCAAGGCCGGCGCCGATTTCTCGTACGAGCATCACGATGCAGGGAGCATCTGGGCAAACGCAAAATCCAAGTCGGGTGTGACTCAGACGAGCGCCGGAGGACTCACCTTTGCTGCCGGTTCGTCCATGCAGTACTCATGGTCGGATGGGGTAGATACTTCCGGCGGCTACACGGTGGAGTTCAAGCTGGATGGAGGTCTGGGCAACGGATACGACGACCGCGTTTGGGATACGAACAATGGACTGAGCGTCAGCGTTGGAAATGGGAAAAATGGCGGCTGCCTCACCGTGAATGAGGCGTACATCCAGTGGGGAGACACGGTGCTCTTCTCGCTGGATACGTCCAGTGATCTGACCGAATCTCTGCGTGTGGCGTATGTGCTGGGACGTTCCTCAATGGGGTTGACGAAGGGCTTCTACGTGTGGCTGGGGGATCAGCTCATCGGCGAGGCTTTGTCCTCTAACGTCACAGAGGCTCCGGATGGTCTCAGTGTCGAGAACGGGACGAATAATTCTTTGACCATCAGCGAACTGTATCTCGATAGCGCTCCCTGGGCCCCCGCGACGACGGGTTATTACTTTAGTAACCCGACGATTGGTGGCGGCGGTAAGATGCCTGAGGCTCAGTATGAGGGCAACCCGGGGGTGACTGACGAGTGGGCATACGAGCAGGATCTGGCGGAGCAGGAACTGGTTCCACCCGACCCGCGTTACGGTGTGTCGGAAGTGCTGAATGGGAAAATAGGTGGCACGGTGAATGTGCAGGCGAGCAGCCAGGGGAATGTTCCGATTGCGTTCTCCCTCCTCTTTCAAGCAAAAAGTAATACACACATACCGAACGAATTGTTCGTGATGCTATCCCCCCAGATTAATGTGACGCAGGGGTATTCTGCAGCGGTAGCCGGCACTCTTCCTGTAAGTCGGGTATATGCGCGATTTTTGGGAGGATCTTACAAGACGTGGTTCTTGCTTGACGGCTCCACGTTCAGTGGGCCGCTTTACATGGAATTTTCTCCTCAGATACAGGAAGGCGGGACTAAAAGTTCACTTGTCCTTGATGGTTCCACGGCTGCTTATCCGATAGCCGGGAGGGATGGGGTCTATGATGCGGGGGCACTGTATTACGATAACCCTGCGGTTGCTACTTTCCACACCGGTACGGGTGCACTGCAGGGGACATTAAACCTTGTCTTCAACGGGGGCGAATTCAAGGGGGCAATATACGGGGGAAAATGCTACGGCGCTGCCGCGAACAGCACTGTCGTGGCGGGAGGGGTTTACATATACATCAACGGCGGCACGTTCACCGGCAACATCTATGCCGGCGGGACGACCGGATACATCGCGAGTTCGGAGATCACGATCACCGGTGGTCTGGAGGATATGGATTTCACCGGGGTGACGCGCATTTCCGCCGGTGGGCTTGGCACAGGGAACGCCGGAGGAGTGGCCGACGGCGGGACAGCCGCCGTGACGCTGCAAAATATCACAGAGGATGACGGTATAGCGAATTATGAGGGAGAGATCTCCGGCGGTCGCAAGCCGAGTGGCTTTGAAGTCCGGCGCACGCTGGCGCTCAAGAATGTAACGGCGTTGAAAGCAACGCTGGCGGATTTTGATGAAGTGCAGGTAGAGGAAGGCAGTATCGTTCAGTTTAAGGGATTAGGAGGGGCGACGGTTCTGAGCCTGGGAGGGGAAAGCGAAATGGAGCTCACGAATCCGGAGGAATCCACTGTGAAGGAAGTCACTGTAGGTTCCGGGAGTAAGCTGACGCTGAGGGGGGGGGAGTACACGGAAGTGGTGACGACCAATGGAGGGGAAATTGTGTTGGAGGACGGGGCCTCGTATGAGACAGCGCTGGCGAAGATCGATGATGATCAGGTGGCGATGTCAACAAAGGGCACGTATTCCGTCGGAGCGGGGTCGAGCCTGGAGCTGGGGGCCGACGCCGATGGGAGAGTGCGGGGCGCCGTCGATGTGAATCTGTTTGCAGGCGGGACCTACAGGACGTCGCTGACCGGCGAGGAAGACGGCGGCGGCAGTGTGCTGTTGCACTTGCAGGGGGCGGATGGCGGTGCGGAGAACAATGTCTTCACCATTCAACTGGCGCCGATGGAGGGTAAAACGCTTCCCGGAACGATTCGCACGACACTGGAAGGATTCGCTTCGGAGACGCGGGTGAAAGGATGGACCAAGATGGGGGATTACGAGTTGCGCCTGATGGGGAAAAACGGGATCGTCCTCGGGAAGGGTGTGCTTGACACGGGAGATAGTGTTTTTGACATGAAGGAGGCGAGGATTCAGTTTGAAGACAATGCAACCCTGACCGTGTATGTGGATTTCGACGTCGATTCGTACCCGGGAGAGAAAGAAACCTTCGAGTTTGCCGTCCTTCAGGATGGGGATCTGGGATCGTGGAATGGCAACAAGCAAGTGCTCCTCTCGCAGAGTGTGGAACGCGATGGCTGGGTGGCACGCTGGACGAGCAAGGGCACGCTGGCTCTGCATCTCCCGTCTTCTGACTGGGGGAAGAGCGAATACAGGAGCAGCAGGGACAATCAGGGAGATGACTGGAAGAACGGTCCCGGACAGAATATTTACGAGTCCGTGGGCGGGTACAGTGATGTGATTGTCAATAGCGAGACTAAGATCGATTTTTCCGACGTGAAGGAGGTGCCGGCCGACTATTGGGGCGATGGATTGGAGATTCATAACCTGAGAGGCAAAGGAGGGGGACGTCTCACGATTACGGGGGATGGGAAAATCACGATGAATGGACAGGTGACGCTCAAGAACAAGTACGGGACGCTGATGGATGAGGACGGAGCTTGCGCGGATGGTGTGTTGACGTACGGAGGGGATCTCATCGTGCAAGGCGCCAGGTTGGGCATTCTGCACGAGGATACCAGCGACGCGGACAACAGCAGGAACCTGGTGACAGAAGTGGGCGGGAAGCTGGATTTGAGCCGGGGCATGGGACTGTCGCTCAAGTGTGGCGTTCTGCGCCTCACCGGAGAGTCCAGTGATCTGGGGGACGGGGCCATTGGATTCGAAAACGGCTCGGATGGACAGCTCGTCATAAGAGGAGGACGAGCCAGGGTGGGAGGAGAAATTAGCGTTTCTCTGTCCGGCGAGCCCGGTCAGAACGGTCGCGAACATATCCGCCTTGAGGAGGATGGAGCGTTGGAGCTCTCAGGTAGCGCTGTGGTGGGCGCCGGCGTGGAAATCGGCGGCGAGGGAGACGCTACCGTCCTGGTGACCGGCAAGCAGGTGAAGATGGAGGGAAGCAAAAGGATTACGCAGGACGTTCACGGAGACGAGTTAGATCCTCCGCTCGTCGTCGAAAGTAAACTGAGCGGAGTGCACCTTGAGTTCGGTGATGGCGCTAAGTTGGAGCTGGTAGAGAGCACGCCGGGGGAGAGCAGCGAGGCTTTGAAACTTCTCGGGCTGGAGTCTGATGCGGGGGCCGACATTTCCGGCAAGAGGGATATGGAGGTTCAGCTGAGCGCGAGGGATCATGAGTTCTCCGGCGATCTGAGCGGGTATGAGGGCGAAATGACCTTCAAGGGCAGCGAATGGACCCAGTACTTTACGCCGGAGACGACGCAGAAGGGGCGAGCCGGGGGCTGGAATGTAGCGTTGCAGGACGGAGCGAAAGTGCACCTGAGCGCTATCAGCAGCTTAACCAGAATCAATGATGGGATGAATATGGGGAAGGTTCATGTGGAAAGCGGGGGAGAACTGACGCTTGGTTTCACCTTCCGAGGTGGTGTCGCGGGACACACGGCGCTTGAAGCCAACTTCTTGTTTGGCGATTTTGTTCTGGATCCGGGCGCGACTCTTACCCTCTATGCGGAAGGAGGAAATCCGACCGATCGAGAATTTGTGTTGGGAACAGTGGACGGCGACATTAAGCTGGGGGGAGCCGAGGCGCCGGAAGCCCGCGTTGCAGTAGCAGCGGCGGAGGATTCCGACCAATCCGGGAAAGAGGAAATCGAAGTGGAGGTGAAGGGAGATGGGCTTCTGCATGTGGATGGCGCTGTGGTCAGGAAAGAAGGCAACCGGATTGTTGCAGAGTTCAAGACGGCGGAAGCTGACAAGTTGGCGGAGGCTGTGGCGGGGGCGCATCAGAATGCGCAGCAGGGAGCTGAGGCTGTCTGGGAAGTTACAAAGCAGACCTATGATCCGGGCAGTGATCTGGATAAACTGGCAATCGGTGCGACTCGAATGCTGTCTGAGGCGAAGGAGACCGGGAACAGCGAAGCTCTGGCGGACACGATGGCAGCCGCTGTAGGGACAGGGCTGGCAGGGCTTTCTCCCGCATTGTCGCAGGATGTGCACGGGCGCATCACTGCTCTGCGCAACCGCACCAGCGGGGCGAGTTGGAGCGAGGCCTCAGACGACCTGGTGGAGAATTATCCCTACTACCACGTCTGGGTAAATGGAGAGACGAATTATCACGAGATGGACGACGATGGGCTGGCTTCCGGCTATCGGCTCAACAGCTGGGGAGGAAGTGTCGGAATCACGGCGGAGGTATCTGACCGCACCAGGGTGGGATTGGCGCTCACGGCGATGACCGGTGATTACAAATGCAGCGCGCCCGACGCGGTGAATGGCGACCTGGTGACGACCTGGCTCGGGCTTTTCCTCAGCACGTCGTCCGGCGCCTGGCAGCACACGCTTGTATTCACCGGCGGCATTGCGGATGTGAGCATCAACCGCACTGTGGCATGCGGGGGCGCCAGCTACAGCACCCAGGGAGACACCGATGGGGTGGCGGTCGGGGCGCTCTATGAACTGGGGTACACGGCCTATGTGAATGCTGAGGGTACGAGCGCTCTGCAGGCCATCTTCAATGCGGAGTGGCGCTACGCTTCCGTCAAGGGCTACACCGAGACCGGAAGCAATGCCGGGTTGCAGGTGGAGAAAATGGAGCAGAACGTCACCACTTTTGGCGCCGGTCTTCGCTGGCAGCGCCTCATGAGCGCCGCTATCGCGAATCGCAACCCGTTGCTTGAGGTGCGCGCTCTGGCCAAGATGGATGTGGGAGATGACCACGGTGAGGTGAGGACGCGTTTCACGGGGCAGCAGTACACGAATTCCCTTCGCGGCGCTGAGGTCGGAGCGTTCGGTGTGGAAATCGGTGGTGAAGTTTCCATCCCCATCGGTAGTCACGCGACCCGGGTCTTTATCGACGCAGGAGCTGAGTTGCGCAGCGGCTACACCAGCGCCGAAGCCTCCATTGGGCTCAAAACCATGTTCTAGCGAGTGCGGATCGGGGAAGTCCTCAGCCAGCGTGAGCCGAAAGCCCGGGAACTGCCGGGCCCCGGCGGAGGCGGGAGTTGCGATCTCAGGTCGTGATCAGCCGGAAAGATTTTCGGACTGACAAAGCCGGTTCCGTCGCTTTGCTACTCCGCGCGCTCCCCGCGCGAGGGAGAGGAGGCGTTCCGACGAGGCTTCCTTTTTGCCGCGGTTTCAGTGGACTTTTCTGACGGAGTTTTTTTCGCCGTCGTTTTGCGAGGCGCGCGTTTCCCTGACTTTGTGGCAGGGAGCTTTTGCGGGGCGTCGGCGGCGAAGGAGATGGCAGAGGATTCAGTATCCCTGCGCATGACTTCTGAGCTGTGACCGGCGGTAAGTTCGCCGCGCAGCATGGCTTCTGCGATCGGATCCTCCAGCAGGGTTTCAATCGCGCGCCGGATCGGGCGCGCGCCGTATTTCGGGTCGCTCCCTTTATCGACGATCATGCGGACGACCTCCGGGGAGAGAGTGAGATTGATCTGCTTCTCGGCGAGGCGACGGATGAGCTTATCGGTCTCAAGGCGTACAATGCGCTCCATATCTTCGCGCAGGAGACGACGGAAAACGATGAGATCATCGAAGCGATTGATGAATTCCGGACGGAATTGCTTACGGGCAGCTTCCGAGATACGCTCCTTCATGGATTCGTAGTCGCTTTCGTTGTCATCCGAGAAGTTGAAGCCCATCTGACCGCGGCTGTCCGCGAGAGAGGCGCCGACATTAGAGGTGAGGATGATGATCGTGTTGCTGAAATTCACCTTGTGCCCCATGGAATCCGTGAGGCTGCCATCTTCAAGGATCTGCAGCAGCAGGTTCATCACATCCGGGTGCGCTTTTTCGATCTCGTCAAAAAGCACCACGGCGTACGGACGGCGGCGAATTTTCTCCGTGAGCTGCCCCCCTTCGTCATGCCCGACGTAGCCCGGAGGGGAGCCGATGAGGCGACTCGTGGCGAATTTTTCCATGTACTCGCTCATATCTACCTGGATGAGAGCTTCCTGGGTGCCGAACATGAGCTCGGCCAGATTTCGCGCCAGGTAGGTCTTGCCGACGCCGGTGGGCCCCATGAAGAGGAACGAGCCAATGGGCCGCTGCGGATCTTTAATGTCCGCCCGACTGCGGCGCAAGGCGCGAGCAATGGCGGAGCAGGCCTGATCCTGTCCGATGACGCGGCGGCGCAGCTCATCCTCCATGTGCAGCAACTTTTCAGCTTCCTTTTCTTCCATGCGTGCCAGCGGGATGCCGGTCCATTTGGAGATCACATTCATCACGTCCTCATCTGAGACTTCCACGTAATCGGCATCGATGCTGGCTTTCCATTCGGTGAGTTTTTTCCTGAGCTCAGAATCGAGGGAGGAGATGCGGTCGCGAAGGTTGGCAGCCTGTTCAAAATGTTGCTGCCGCACGGCCTCCTGCTTCTCATTGCGCAATTCAATGAGATGCGCTTCGCGCTGCTTGAGTTCTTCCGGACGCATCATGCGGCCCACGCGCTTGTACGAACCCGCCTCGTCGATCACATCGATCGCTTTGTCCGGGAGAAAACGCCCCGTGAGGTATCGCTTGGAAAACAAGGCGGCGGCTTCAATCGCTTTGGGGGTGTAACGCACGTGGTGGTGCTCCTCGTAGCGGGTTTGCAGACCTTTGAGGATGAGAACTGTCTGCTCTACAGTCGGTTCGCCGACAGGCACCTGCTGGAAGCGGCGCTCGAAAGCGGCATCTTTCTCCATGTACTTTCGGAATTCCTCAAGAGTCGTAGCGCCGATGGCCTGCAGTTCGCCGCGAGAGAGGGCGGGTTTGATGATGTTAGAGGCATCCATGGAACCCTCGGCCGAGCCGGCGCCCACAAGGGTGTGAACCTCATCCACGAACAGGATGACGTTCTTCTCGTGAAGGATTTCATCCATGACCGCCTTGAGGCGCTCCTCAAATTGCCCGCGGTATTTTGTGCCCGCCACCATCATCGGCAGATCCAGGGAGATGATGCGCTTTCCGATGAGAAACTCCGGGACATTTCCCTGTGCAATCAGCTGAGCAAGACCCTCGACGATCGCCGTTTTGCCCACGCCTGCTTCACCCAGCAGGATGGGATTGTTCTTTGTGCGGCGGCAGAGGATTTGGATCACGCGTTCAATCTCGCTTTCTCGTCCGATCACGGGATCCAATTCGCCGGCCGCGGCGCGAGCTGTGAGGTCGCGCCCGAACGTGAGCAGAGCCGAGGCGCGGTCTCTTCCCCGGACGTTGTTTCCACTGCCGACAGTACGAGAGGCTGCATTGAAAAGGGCGCTGAAATCATCTTCTTCCTCGTCGTCATTATTCATGTGACGTTCGCTGTTTTCCGGCTCCTCCTGCTCGGAGTTGTTGCCCTCAGGCGCGCGCAGAGCTGCGACTTCCTCGCGAGCCTGCTCGTAGGAGGCGCCGGCTTTCACCAGGACGTGGTGCGCCATGCCGTCCCGGTCCTTCAGAATGGCGAGCAGAATATGCTCTGTGCCCACATAGTAATGCCCCAGCTCCTGGGCTTCGCTCCCGGCGATTTCGATGATGCGCCGCACGCGCTGTGTGAAGGGGAGAGACGCTTCATTGGTGTGCTGAGAGTTTCCCGGAACCAGGGATTGCTCGATGAGGTCGATGGTGGCGGAGATATCGACTCCCGCCCGCTGCAGGATGGGGATGGCATAGCCCTGTCCCAGCTTGAGGAGGCCGAGCAGAACATGCTCTGCGCCGATGTAATTGTGATGGAAGCGCAGCGCTTCGCGGCGTGCGAGACTGATGACCTGCTGTGCTCGTGGGGTGAAATTGTTCATGATCAATTTTCGGTGGAAGGGATGCGGATGCGAAGTTCCTCGCTGATGAGTTTCCTGACCAGCTCAGCTCGCAGAGAGCGGCGTTTTTTGAGCGTTTGGGCGTTGTGTGCAAGTTGCAGGTAGGACGGCATCGTCTGGGTGTAGGCCCGGGCAATGATCTGGCAGACTCTTTCCTCCGGGACGTCCGTTTCCAGTTCTCCCAGAGTGAGACCGAGTCGCAGCATGGAAAGAGCGTGCAGCAAGCTTCTGTAGCTCAGCGATTTGGATTTTTCTAACGTAACGAGAGCCGCTTCCAGCTCATTGAGCAGGGAACGGTACGCGGAGTCAGCGCTCATGATATCGCGACGCGCTTCTTCTTCGCGTTCGCACAATTCTTCGATGGCGCGAAGGAACGTTTCGTAGTCAGCATCCTCTCGCAGGTACTGAGTTGTCGGCGAACAAAGCCAGTACAAATCCCCTTTTTCTTTTTTTGTGTGACTGAGCGCCGGCAGGCAGAGGATGCCCATATCGCTCATAGAATCCACCAGATTGTGATTCTGATAGGACAGCATCAATCCCGGCAGATAGACGAGCGCAGCAACCCATATTCCTTCTCCGCTCTTGTAGGGATCGGAGAAGAGCAGACCGATTCGCCCGTCGAAGGCAACGGGAAGACCTTTCAGGAAGCGCCGCTGATTGGTCAGAGCCGCTCGGCGAGCGTCCCTGAGTTCCTCCAGTCCTCCGGGGTGGTACGTCTGGATCATCAGGTGCTCCTCGTCGTTGATGAATGCGAGGGTGTCCTGGCTGCGATTAATGAGTACGTACACGCCGTCCTTACGAGCTGCCATGGTGGGCGTAATTTGCTCTCGCTCCAGGAGGAGCGTACGTTCTTCCCTCGTGAGCTGCTGCATTTCCGCCTGCAGGATCCACTCATCGGGGGAGAAAAGCTTATCGAGACCGGCCAGGATTTGCTTTGACACGAGCAGCCGGTCCTTCGCCTCGCTCCATCCCGGGAAGGGGTGTCCGCGGAGGTTGAATTCCATCAGGGTGTTGTGACCGAGGAGTATGCTGCCGTCACAACTGCGGATGAATGCCGGCGGTTCGTTGCACAGCTCGAGCGGGTGGCACGTTCTCATGATGAAGACAAACTCCTGATCTGGTCCCGCAGTTTGGCGGCCTCTTCGTAATTTTCACGCTGGACAGCATACTTGAGCATCGCTTCCAGATGCTCCCTCTGGGCAGCGATGGATGGCTCCGACTCCTCGTGTGCGGGAGTGTCGGCGAGATTTTCATTTGACCCGAGGTCCTCAAACTCTGCCGCAAAGGCCTTGTAACAGTCAGGGCATCCCAGGAGTCCGGTGTTCTGAAAATCTTCCAGTTTGTAATGGCACGAGGGGCACTCCGTGAGCTCATCCGCCTCAGCGAACTGCTCCTCTTCCTCCTCTTCCCTGTGGGAGAAGGATTCTTCGATCATGGTTCGAAGGAATTGCTCGATGTCTCCGCTTAATTCCGTCGGGAAAAACTGCTCGGCCAAACTGAGTTTGCGAGGGTCAAAGATTCCCTTTTTGCGCGCGCATTCCTCGCAGAGCGCAAGATCACGTGTTTTGCCCTCCACGACCTGGGTTAAAAAAATGGAAGCAGGCTTCCCACAAATGTGACACCGTTTCACTGCACGCATTCTATCACCATCCCCTTGCCTCTGCCAAGTATAAGACGCGTCATTTTTTTATGGGGCGATGATGGCTCAGGAAAAACGAAGCAAGTTTGAGAGGAGAGAAAGGGCGAAGCCGAAGCCTGGCGCGCCGTTCGAAATGACTTGCGAGTTGTCGGAGAGTAAGGTATGCTGTGCGTATGCTGATAGCGCCTTCCATGCTGGCCTGTGATTTTCGGAGCATCGGGGATGAAGCGCGGCGCGCTTTGGACGCCGGGGCAGACTGGCTCCACCTGGATGTGATGGATGGTTCCTTTGTGGATAACATTTCATTCGGACCGGATATATGCCGAGCGATCCGTGATAGCGTGCCGACGGGGACATTTCTGGATGCGCATCTTATGATCGATGCTCCGGATCACTATTTTCCCCGTTTCGTTGCCGCCGGCGCGAGCCTCATCAGCATTCACGCAGAGCGCGAGGGTGAGGTGGATTTGCACGCCACTCTGCATGCCATCCGCGAGAGCTCGGTGCAATGCGGTCTTGTGGTGAATCCTGCCACGCCGGTCGAGAAAACGTTTTCGTATCTGGAAGAGGTGGATCTCGTGCTGGTGATGAGCGTCGTGCCGGGATTCGGGGGACAAACATTTATGGCGGATACTCTCGAGAAAGTGAGGGCGCTGAGGCGGAAGCGCGAGGAGCGAGGGTTGCATTATCTCATCCAAATGGACGGAGGGATCGGTCCGGCGCAAGCGGCCGCGTGCCGCAGAGCGGGAGCGGACTGTCTTGTTGCGGGCAGCTCCACTTTTCGCGCACCTGATATGGCAGCGGCGATTCGAGCCATGAAAGCAGCGGTTTGACGTGCTCCCGGGTTATTGCCCGGACTCAAATCCGGATGCTCGGTTGCTGCTGGGTGATGCAGTGAATGGCGCCACCCTCGATGAGGAGGTTGCGCGCATCAAAACCGAGGACGCGGTGTGAGGGGAAGCATTCGCGCAGAATGCCAAGAGCTCGGTCGTCTGCCTTCGGCTGAGCGAAGGTGGGGACGAGGATGCAATCATTGGAGATGAGGAAATTCGCATAACTGGCAGGAAGTTGCTCCAGGCGCCAGCCGGGGCAGGAAAGCGGCGCGGGCATGGGCAGGGGTATTCTTTCCACCCTGCTCCCGGAGCAGGTGCGCAGATCCTGCAACCGCTCATTGTTCTCCGCCAGGGTGCGGTAGTGCGGGGAGTGGGCATCCGCCTCGGTGACAGTCACGACAACATCCTGCCGCACAAAACGGACCATGTCGTCAATATGCCCCCCCGTATCATCCCCGGTGATTCCATTGCCCAGCCAGAATACCCGGGTCACGCCGAGCATACGGTGCAGCTCAGCTTCCAGATCCGCCTTTGTTGCACCGGGGTTGCGGTTGGAGTTCAGCAGGACGGCTTCGGTGGTGATGAGCAGACCGTCACCATTTCCCTCAATAGCGCCGCCCTCCAGCACAAAATCACTGCTCAGGCGAGGGATGGAAAGACTATCCGCCATGCACCGTGGGATGCTGTTATCCTTATCCCATGGGGAAAATTGCCCGCCCCAGGCGTTGAAGGTCCAATCCGCTACCTGGAGAGAGGGCTCTTTCTGCCGATCCTGTTGCGCGAAGACGAAGATTCCACCGTGATCGCGACACCATACATCATCTGCGGGATGGTCGTAGAGAGCAAAGTCGCTTCCTGCGAGCATTCGGTTCAGGTGTGGATGCAGGTGTGCCGCCGCATTGATGCGCACTTGCACGAAAGGGGAGAGCGTGCGTACCAGATCCTCAAACAGCTTCTCTGTGAGGGCTAATCCGCCGCGCCACAGATCCCGGCGGTGCGGCCACGAGATCCACACGGCATCCTGCCGTTCCCACTCTGCCGGCCACCGCAGTTTATCACCGCTCTGTGCATGTGCCGCTGCCATATTTCAGGAGGAGGGTGCGTGGAAGGGCAGATCCAGCATCACTTCCAATGCCGGCAAGTAAGAGAAATCTTCCTGTTTGTCGCTTTTGGTCGACACGATCGCTCCCTCCTCCACGAGGTAGAAAATTGCCCGCCCGATATCATTGGGGCTTTTCACACCCCAGAAGGTTAACATCGCCATCGATAAAGGACCGTACTGGCGTTGTATCATTGAGCAGAAAGCCAGATAGATATCACTGCTGCTCAGATGTTTTTGCTTCGTTTTACCCTGGTAGGCGATATCCTGAGCGGCTACAACCGTCTCACAGAGAAAAGCATAAAAATCCCGATGGTACTCAGGATGACGGAGGGCTGCCTCCTCCGCTGACTCGTACATGTCGACCTTCACGCAGGGCAGTCTAACATTGGAGAAGGGTTTGTTCAACTCCAAAAGACAAGACAGCGTGAATTACAAACGCAGCGCGGGTAGAAAAATGCAATCAAATCAGCATAAAGGCTTGCTCAATGGAAAAGAACGTGTATAATAAACCCGCCCCACGGGATGAAAACTTGCGGGGCGAGTGGCGGACGTCTGCCACAGGCCAAAGGAAGCAACCGCCGATCCCGGCTTCCTGCGGTGCAGTTCGGGGTTGGCATTGAAGCGAATGAATAACAGACAGAATAATGAGTAGTTACAAAGTTGAGTGTGCCGTGGGAGCCGATCCCATCACCATCGAAACGGGTAAAATAGCGAGACTGGCTGACGGAGCCGTCACCGTGCGCTGCGGGGACACAGTGGTGCTGGTTACAGTGGTGAGCGCGACCAAGATCAAGGAAGGACAGACGTTTTTCCCTCTTTCGGTTGAGTACAAAGAGAAGGCTGCCGCAGCGGGGCTGTTTCCCGGCGGGTACTTCAAGCGAGAAGGCCGCCCCACGGAAAAGGAAATTCTGACATGCCGCATGACAGATCGTCCCCTGCGTCCGATGTTCCCGAAGGGATATTTTTACGATACACAGGTGATCACGCTGCTGCTGGCGGCGGACGGGGAGCACGAGCCGGATATCCTGAGCATCAACGGCGCTTCGGCGGCGTGTGTGATCTCCGATCTTCCCTTTGCTGAGCCGGTCGGCGCTGTGCGTGTAGGGCGCATTAACGGCGAATTTGTCATTAACCCGACCAACAAACAGCGTGGGGAATCCGACCTTGACCTCGTGTATGCCGGATCCAAGGATCAGGTGATTATGATCGAGGGATCAGCTAAAGAATTGCCGGAGGAAGACTTTATCAAAGCTCTGCACGTGGCGCAGGAGAATGTGGCCAAAATCTGTGCGGCGCAGGAGGAGCTGAGGGCTCAGTGCGGCAAGCCCACGCGCGAGTATGAGCTTACTGTGGCGAAGCCTGAGTTGCTTGAAATCGGCTACCAGATTGCCGGAGATCGCATTGAAGAGGCGATCTACGCCCCCAACAAGATACAGAGGCAGAAGCAGGTGGGCGCTTTGCGCGATGAGGTGGAGGCCGCCATTAAGCAGACTCATCCGGAGGCCACAGATTTCGACGTAGAGCAGGTCTTTGAGTACATTCAGAAGAAAGCCTTCCGCATTTCCATCATGGAGCACGACAAACGGGCGGACGGTCGCGCGATCAAGCAACTGCGCCCACTCTCGGCTGAGGTGAATGTGCTGCCGAATGTGGTGCACGGATCTGCGCTTTTCTCGCGCGGCGAAACGATGTCGATGTGTCTTGCCACGCTGGCTCCACTGGAAGAGAAGCAGTACATGGACAACTACACGGGGTCCGTGGATGAGAAACGGTTCATCCTGCATTACAACTTCCCGCCCTTCACGGTGGGCGAGACCGGGCGCTTCGGGGGGCAGAATCGCCGTGAGATCGGGCACGGCGCGCTGGCAGAGCGTTCCATTGCCCCGGTGATTCCGAGTGAGGAAGAGTTCCCATACGCCATCCGCGTCTCTTCGGAGATCATGGAGTCCAATGGCTCCACCTCCATGGCATCCGTATGCGCCGGCACGATGTCGCTGTTGGCGGCCGGTGTGCCGCTCAAACGCCCGGTATCAGGCATTTCCGTCGGTCTTGTGACGGAGTTTGAGAATGCGGGGGATCGCGAGCCGAAGCGCTACAAAACACTGCTGGATATCATCGGTTCTGAGGACTTTTACGGCGACATGGATTTCAAGCTCTGCGGCTCGGCTGAGGGTGTGACAGGGTACCAGCTGGATCTGAAGCTTCCCGGCATCCCGCTCTACATTCTGGAGGATGCCATTCATCTGGCGAAGCAGGGGCGCATGCAGGTGCTTGATACGATGTGCAACTGCATTCCTGCACCGCAGCAGCTCAGCCCGAAGGCGCCGCGCATTGAGACGACGACGATTCCTGCGGATCGCATCGGGGAGCTTATTGGTCCCGGTGGCAAGAATATCAAGGCTCTGCAGACCGAGACAGGCACCGATATCAGCATCGAAGAGGATGGCACCGTGCGCATTTACGGCAGTCGGCAAGAGGGTGTGGATCGCGCGCTCTTCCTGATCGGACGCATGTTCAAGGAGATTGAGGTCGGTGAGACCTACGAAGGCAAGATCGTGTCCACGAAGGAATTCGGAGCCTTCATGGAGGTGCTGCCCGGTAAGGATGGTCTCATCCACATTTCTGAGCTCGCTGAGGGTCGCACTCAGAGAACAGAGGATGTGGTCAAGGTTGGCGATATTGTTACGGCAAAGTGCATCGGCATCGATGACAAAGGTCGCGTGAAGATGTCTATGCGCGCCGCCGCTCGTGACCGCAGGGCCAGGATGCAGGAGCAGGGAGACTGACGAAAGCCTTCACGTGCTTTTCGACCCGTCGGCATATCTTCATGTCGGCGGTTTTTTTTGGTTCACTTGCCAATTTGTTCGAGAGGCAGAGAGAGAATTTGCTCAGCGAGGGAGAGCAAGTCCCCTTTCGGGGTGTACAGCAGCGGAATTTTCGTGCTCGGATAGGTCAATTCAAAGCGCCTCAATTCTTCATTATCCCGGAGGGTGCGCACGATGCGTTCTCCATTGTTGGCGACCACCTCGCTATGGAAGCTTTGTTCCGAATCCGGAGTTTCAAGTGAGCGGAAGAAAATTTGCCAGCGTGGCAGGTAGTAGCTGCTCATGAGTTCCGAGAACTGGCGGTGCGAGTAGTCAATCAACGGGGAGATGTCGGAGGTCCACGTCGTGATGAGACGCAGGAGAGGCAGAATGAGCTCTTCCTGCGATTCTCTCCCGGCTCGCTGGGCCGCTCCCTGCAGGAAGTGGCCAAGCAGAAAATCCTCATGGGTGGCGAGCAAATCAGCCGAGAGGGGAAAAAGCTCCAGGAAGCGATCGCGCATCAGGTGGAATTGCTCTGTCTCCCCACAGTCGAAGGCACGTTTGCAGCAGGGAAGGAGAAAGCGCGCTCTCTCCGAGATGACCTGCCGACACACGTCCGCAAGATCGTAGCGAAAACAGCTGTTTTGCATGAGCTGGGGATTCACCCTGGCCTCCGCCAGCAGGAGCCGTCCGGCTTTTCGAATGTCTTCCGGATCGTAGAATACCTCCGGGGAGCTCCATGTCGATACCTGCCTGACATCCAGGTCTGGTCGTGCACAGAGGATATTTTCCGGGCAGCCCTCACGGCATTCAGTGGGGCTGTAGACACTGCGGGCAAGCAGGGAAAGGGCCTGCTGCAGGGCAGGGGAATCGCTGCCGTAGCGTGACAGGGCGTAGCGTTTCAGAAAATCTTCCCGGCGGATTTTTTCCCGGTTATTGATTCGTTCGTAGAAGAGTTCATAGAAGAGAGGATTCGTCTCCAATCCCTCCGAAAGCAGTCCGAATCCGGAGGCGCCTTCTGCGTCGCTGACGGCTTTTTCGAGGATGCCGAATCCCCCAAAAAGCCCCTGGTTGCCGCCGAAATTAGCGAGCTCGCACCATACGTAACGGCGACCGTCGTAATCGCGGTGCAGGGGGGTATCCTGCGAGAGGTCTTTTTCAAGAGCGAGGATGACCGTGTGTTCCCGATCCGTGCCGGAGAGGAATTCCTCCCTGGGGTTGCCGCCCCATTCTTGCAGGAACCAGAGCGCTCCGGGCGAGAAATCCTGCATTGCCAGCTGCACGCCGCGGGCGCAGGCAGCAAGGTCAATCCCCTTCGTTCGTCCCCCCTCATGGAAGAGGTCGCCGGCAAATGCAGTGGCGCGCGTACCGTATACTTTCTCCAGATTTCTGTACCATGCCTTTGCCATCTCGGGGAAAAAGGGGCTGTCCGGGCGCAGAACGGCGGGACGCGTGCTATCCCCGACCCATTTCCCCTGGGGCAAGATGTCCTCCCGGTGGTGTGGGAAATCGTGCGGGAGGAATCCGACGTAACCCTGCAGCACGGGTTCCATGCCGAGCTTGCGGATGTGCAGGACGAGAGCGCGTCCCAGTTCTGCTTCGCGTTCAATAAGCTGCTGTGAGACGGGGCCTCCTTCCCCTTCCAAATTTCCCATGTTCCACCAGGCGGAGAAGCAGGGATTGGCAATAAATTGGGGGGCTGCCGAGGCATCGCCGACATCCTTCAGAAAGTTCTGCCACACTTTTTCAAGACCGGAAGTAACCAGCACATAGCGGAAGCCGTTCAGGGCAAGGCGGTCGATTTCTGCGAGCCATTTTTCGCGGGACCAATGGGAACCGGTATAGCTGAGAGCGCAATAGTTGAAAGCGAAATTGAGAGGGAGGGTCGGAGGTACTTCCAGTGTCGTCTCCGGCACGATGAACCGGGCGGCTGTTTTGTTGTCTCCATTCCATGAGAGATGCACATGGGCGATGTGGCGCAGGTAGTATCCGTAGCCGCGGATGCCCTCACGCACGCAGGGGGCGGAGATGATGATCGTTCCCTGTGAGGTGCCTTTGATGAGAGTTTTCTCCTGCTCCGGGGAAATGTAGAAGGAAACTTTATCCGCGTATTCCGGTGTGACGCGCTTCACGAGCTCCGACGCCTCTTTCCCTGCGAGGAGAGGAGAAGTGGACTGAGGAGACATCGGTGCGGGACTCTGTGCATCGCTCCGGGACGGCGCGCAGAGGAAAAGGGCGGCGAGGCAGAGAAAGCTTGCGACGTGATGGAATGCAGGAATCATATTGTTACAGGCGGAAAGGAAAAAGGGGGTCAGGATGTGTATGGGGTGAGAGCTGCCTCCCCGCCGACGGCATCGAGCCATGGAGTGAATTCCGGCGGGATGGGGGCGAAGAAGCGCATGCGTCGCGCGGAATCTGCCGGGTGATCAAAAGACAGGAACCAGGCGTGCAGCATGAGCCGACCTGGTTTTGCCTTCTGCCGCGCCGGATGCGAGGAGTAAATGACATCTCCAATCAACGGATGACCCAGGTGCAGCATATGCACACGTATCTGGTGCGTTCGACCGGTGTGCAGCGTACAGAGTACAAGAGAGGAATCGGTGGAGATATCGTAGTGCAGCAGGCGATAATCTGTGATGGCCGGTTTGCCGCTGCCCGGGTTCACGACGGCCATTTTCATGCGATTCACGGGATGGCGACCGATGTTGGTGAATACGGTGCCCTCCGGCTCTCTCAGACAGCCCTGAGTGACAGCCAGGTAAAGCTTCTTTGCGTTGCGTCCGGCGAATTGCGAGCAGAGGGAGGCATGGGCCCGGTCATTTTTTGCCACCACAATACAACCGCTGGTGTCTTTGTCCAGGCGGTGCACGATGCCGGGACGCTGCACCCCCCCGATGGCGGAAAGATGCCCACAGTGGTGCAGCAGGGCATTCACCAGAGTTCCGTCCGGATTTCCTGCAGCTGGGTGCACCACCATGCCGCTTTGCTTATTCAGCACAATGATGTGCTCATCCTCGTAAAGCACATCAATTGGCAGGTCTTGCGGGAGAGTCTCTGCGCGGACAGGATCCGGGATTTGCACGGAGATGCGCATGCCGCGTTCCACCGGGGTTTTTGCCTTGCAGACGGTTTCCTGAGCAAGGATGCTGCCATTCTTGATGAGAGCCTGGATGCGGGCTCGAGAGAGCTCCGGCAGGCGGGAGCACAGGTACTGGTCGAGACGCATGCCGAACGAATCTTCGACGATGAAAGAAAAATGCTCCATCACAGACCGGTAGGGTTGTGGATGAACTGCGTCGGCAACCCGAATTTCTCCGCTAAAAAGGAGGCAAGAGCTCGAACGCCGAAGGTTTCTGTGGCGTAGTGACCGGCGAAAAGAAGGTTCATTCCCATGTCCGCTGCCGCATTGAGTACCCAGTGATTTTCTTCGCCGGTGAGGAAGGTACTCACGCCACTCTCACGCACGCGGTAAATTTCCGATCCCGCTGCGCCGGAGCATACCGCCACGCGACCCGCCGGCGCTGATGGATCCGTTAGGTGTCCGGTGATTGCCGCTCCGGTGATAGTTGCATATCGTTCACGCAACTCGCGAAGTGAACCGTCGAAAGCGCCGATAAGCCCCATCTGAACCCCGCGGCTTTCCAAGGCAGGAGAAATATCCTGCAAGCCCAATTCACGGGCGATGCAGGCGTTGTTTCCAAGAACCGGATGGACATCCAGCGGCAAGTGGGCGGAATACACCGCTAAATTGTGTTCCAGGCACAGGCGGATCTTCTCCCGCCACCAGCCTGTGATGGGTCGCAGTCCTCCCCAGAAAAGTCCGTGATGAAGCAGCAACAAATCGGCTCCTCGCTCGATTGCGTCCTTCAGTGTTTGCAGGGAGCCATCCACTGCCGCTGCTACACTGTGCACCTTTCCGTCGTTTTCCACTTGCAGACCATTGAGCGCCGCCGGAGCATCTTTTCCTGCTGTGGCGGGGGAGATGTCTAATGTGGAGTCGAGAAGATTGACGAGCTCTGCGAGAGAAATCGTTTTAGGCATTGTTGATATTGAGATTGCGATTCGATATTTCATCGTGCAGGCGGCGAGAGAATTCGCGAGCCATATCGTAGCCATTCTGGCGAAGATAGAGACCGAGCGCTGCAACCTCCACAAGCCTGGTCATATCACGTCCCGGAGCAACCGGCAGGGTAATGCGTTCCACTTCTACGCCCAGGATAGGGGTCATTTTGCGTTCCAGTCCCAGACGCTCGGTTTCCGTCATCTCGCCGCTGGTGAGGTTGATGATGAGGTCAATTTTCTTTCGACTGCGGAAAGCGCGCAGACCGTAGAGGTCGGTCACATTGGTGATGCCGATGCCGCGGATTTCAATGAAGCCGCTGCTGAGCTTCGGGGCGGAGGCAATGAGCTCGCCGCTGATATTGCGTACGTTCACCATATCATCCGCCACGAGGGAGGCCCCACGCTCGACCAGACCCAGGGAGACCTCGCTCTTGCCGATACCGCTTTGACCGGTGATAAGCACGCCCACGCCGCGCACATCCACCATGCAACCATGCAAGGTGGTGCTGTCCGCAAACTCGTTTTCCAGGATAATCGTGGCGCGGTTCACCAGACTCATCGTCGGCAGGGCAGAAACGAATACCGGCACCGAGCAGGCATCTGCAATAGAGATGACATCCGCCGGAACCTCGACGCCGCGGGAGAAAATGAGGCAAGGGACATCCTGCCCGCAAATACGACGCAGGCGATCGGCACGTTCCTGTTCGCCCAGAGTGGGCAGATAAGCCATTTCTCCTGAACCGAAGATTTGGATCCGCTCGTGGGCGAACGACGAGAAGAAGCCGGAGAGCGCGAGACCCGGACGATTGAGCGCCGGTCGCAGGATGGGGCGCGTCATGCCCAGTGGGCTGTTAAGCAGTTCCAGTTCCAGAGGAGTACGGTAGGTTTCGTAAAAGTGAGCGACAGAAATTTGGTCAACCTTTTTGATGGTCGGTTCTTTCATCCTGCGTCAAATTCTCGCACAGTTGTTCGTACTCGTCAAGCCGCATTTTGCGCGTAAATTGCGGCTGTTTGCTACTTGACAAGGTGTGGGGGTGTGGTACATTGGAGACATGAAGCAGGATCAGGAATTGTTTCGTGAGATCAAGGGCGGCGGGGTGACGGCTGCGCGTGGTTTTGTTGCGAATGCCTTGTGCTGTGGCATCAAAAATCCGAAGGCAACGAGATTGGATCTTGCTCTCGTTTACTCGACGAAATCGACCACTTCTGCCGCGACTTTCACTTCTAACCGCGTGAAGGCCGCCTGCGTGCGCGTAAGTCGCGAACATCTACGCCGTGCGGACCTGCGCGCCGTGGTTATCAACAGTGGCAACGCCAACGCCTGCACCGGACGCGCCGGCATGCAAGTAGCGCGCAAAGAATGCCGTCTTGCCGCACGGGAGTTGGGACTTCAGGAAACGGAGGTGGGGGTGTGTTCTACCGGGGTGATCGGGCTGCCGATGCCGATGGTGCGCATTGAGCCGCGGTTTCCGGAGCTCTGCCGCGACCTGAGTGCGAAGAAGGGGCACGATGTCGCCTCGGCCATCATCACGAGTGACACTTGCGAAAAGGAGATAGCAGTACGTTTTAATGTGGGTGGTAAAGAGGTTCGCATCGGCTCTTGCTGCAAGGGGGCCGGCATGATCTGCCCGAATATGGCCACCATGATCTGCATCATTTGCACGGATGCACAGGTTTTTCGAGCCGATTTGCAGGCTCTTGTGAGTGAATGTGTGGATTCTTCTTTCAACCGCATCACCATTGACGGTGACATGAGTACGAACGATACCTGCATCGTGCTCGCCAATGGCGCCTCCGGTGTGAAACTCGCTCCCGGTCGCCCCGGTTGGAAAGCTTTCCGCGCTGCCCTGCAGCACGTCATGCTCCAACAGGCCTGGCGTATCGTACGCGACGGGGAACGCATCACCAAGTTCGTTACCGTTCGGGTGATTGGCGCGCCCAGTGCGGCAGAAGCCCGAGCCGTGGCCAGGGGAGTAGCGAATTCTTCTTTGGTGAAGAGTTCATGGAACGGCGGGGATCCGAATTGGGGACGCATCATTCACGCTGTCGGTTACTCCGGTAAGCGTGTGCGCGAGGACAAAGTGGATATTGATATCGCAGGTTTGCCCGCATGTCGTGGAGGTATCCAGACGAACACGCCAAGCGATGACTTGCGCGCGCGTGTGCAGGCGGAGAATTTTGAGGTGCTGATCAACCTGAATCTCGGAACATGTGAGCACACGGTCTATACGACCGATCTCTCCCCGGAGTACGTTGACTTCAATCGTTCGGAGTACGCTTATTGGAATCAGGCAAAACAGGACGGACTCACCCGATGAAGCGAGTTTTTTCAGCGGTGATTGTGCGCAGAGTGAGCAGTACATTCCTGAGTATTGCACTTGCTGTGGGAGTTTGGAGTGCAACTCCGGCGGCGCGGGCGGATTTGGCATCGGAGGCGGTGAGCGGTTCGCTGTGGACCGAGACGCTTGATAAGCTGGCGCCAGTCCTCCTCACGGATGCGCGCGCGAAGAAGGTGGATGATACGTCCTTGCGTGTGCGGCAGAACGGTAAATTGACCTTCGGCACACTGAAACCCGTAGAAATCCTCCTGACCTTTGATCTTGAAAAGGCGACGATCCTCGAGATCTCCACGACTCTGTACAACAAAGGGGACGATGGCGCGTTGCTTAAGCAGGAGTTTGAAGCGAGGCTGAAGGCGAGCGTGGCAGCGCTCAATGAGGCATTCGGTACGGAGGCTACTGTCGGCAGACTTAAAAAGAACGAATCCGGCGTAAGTGGAAAAAGCTGGGAATGGAGCGGGGAACATTTTGCCGCCCGTCTGGAGGCTTCTTCTACAGGATCCGGTCGTAAATATGTCGCGGAATTCATTCGTCTCTTTCTCGTGCCGGATAAGGAGAGTCTCAAACGCGGCGGTGCGAAGGATGCCGCTCATCGCGCGGGTCTCAAAGACAACGTCAAGAGGGAAGAGGACGGCACGGTCTGGATCACCGGAATTCCCATGGTGGACCAGGGGGAAAAGGGATACTGTGTGCCTGCTACGGTATCCCGCGTGTTCGCCTATTACGGGATGGATGGGGTGGATCAGCACGCTCTGGCGGCTCTCTGCAAGAGTTCGGATGCCGGCACCCGTCTGGATGATATGAAAAAGGCGCTCGTCAAGATATGCAATTCCTTCCATATGCGTGTGAAACCATGGGATTGGATCAAGCCCAAGGTTATGGAAAAGGAGCTGCAGCGCAAGGCAGCAAAGATGGATTCTCTTTCGGTAGGAAATGTTTCTTCTCTGATGCTCGAAACTGTTCGCAAGCGTCCCTACCTCATGAATCAGGGGTTCAGGGAGATCAAGAAACAGATCGACGACGGGGTGCCCGTCGTGTGGGCCGTTATGCTAGGCCTCTTTCAGGAGCAGGGGCTGCCCCAGAGTATGGGCGGGCACATGCGGCTTATCATCGGCTACAACGAGCAGAAACAGACCATCATCTACAGTGATACCTGGGGCGCCGGTCATGAGAAAAAAGAAATGCCGCTCTCCTATGCTTGTGCAATGACCAATTTGCTTTGCGTGCTGCGTCCTACGCTCTGATGTGAAAAAAAGCGCCCGTTTCTTCTCAATTTCCTTGACAAAAGAGTTTGAGTGCGTAAACTTCCCTCCGCAATTAGTTCCGATTTTTATTATGGCACACACACTCTCCGCTAAGAAACGCATTCGTCAGACAGAGACCCGCACGGCTGCGAACCGTGCCACCATGTCCCGCGTGCGTACGCTGCGTAAAAAGGTGGCTGCCGCTGTGGCAGAGAAGGATAAGGAGGCCGCTGTCGCGGCATATGATCGCTTTGCCTCGGCGGTTGACAAAGCTGCGAAGAAGGGAACCGTGCACCCCAACCGTGCTGCCAACTACAAGAGCAAGGCGGCAAAGGCCGTCGGCAGCTTGTCCTGACGTTTTGTTTCTCTGGGCAGGCTTCCTCGTCTGCCGTCTTTCAATGGGGACGGTGACTTTCCTTCACGCGTCACCGTGGTGTTTTTCAGATCCGTGAGCAGCCAAAAGGACGCGACAGGGCGCTTACTTTGCAGTAAGTCCTCGGCGTTTTTGGATTCCCTCTGACAGCGTCTCGAGGATTTCTACGGTCTCATCCCAACCCACGCAGGCATCCGTGATGCTCACACCGTAACGCAGGGCTTCGCCGGGTACGCATTTTTGACTACCGGAGCAGATATTGCTCTCAATCATCACTGCCCCGATGTGGGAGGAACCCTCCGCAAGTTGAGCAGCGACGGCTCGAGCGACGAGTGCCTGTTCTTGCCAGTTTTTGTGGCTGTTGCCGTGGGAACAATCGATCATGATGCGATTGGAGATACCGGCTCGCTGTTGAGCAGCCCACGCTTTTGCAACGTGCTCTGCGCTGAAGTTGGTGCCCTGTGTGGAACCTCGCAGAATGATGTGGCACTCCGGGTTGCCCATCGTCGAAACGATGGCAGAAAGTCCTTGTTTGGTAACGGAGAGGAAGCAATGCGGATGCGCAGCGGACACGATGCCATCCACCGCAATTTGCACGCTCCCCGTGGTGCCGTTTTTGAAGCCGATAGGCATGGAGAGACCACTCGCCAGCTCCCGGTGCACCTGACTTTCCGTCGTGCGTGCGCCGATGGCGCCCCACGCAATGAGATCGCTAATGTATTGCGGGGTGATTACGTCCAGAAACTCGGTGGCTGTGGGCACTCCCATCTCCGCGAGCCGCAAAAGAAGCCCGCGAGCCATGCGCAACCCGCTGTTTACATTGTAGCTCCCATCCATGAAGGGATCGTTGATGAGTCCCTTCCAGCCGACCGTCGTGCGAGGCTTTTCAAAGTAAACCCTCATGATGAGCATGAGATCCTTTTCGAAGCGTTCACGCACACCTGCCAGGCGTTGGGCGTAGTCGATAGCCGCGGCCGTGTCGTGAATTGAGCAAGGACCCACGATCACCGCCAACCTGTCGTCCTCTCCCTGCAATATCTTTCGATAAGCTTCTCTCGCGCGGAAGACGACATGAGCCGCCTCCTTCCCGACGGGAAAGTCTTGAATCAGTATAGCCGGTGGAATGAGGGGGCGAGCTTCGGTGATGCGAATATCATCGGTAATGGGCTGCTGTTGCATCACTTCTTTGCCTTCTTTTTCCATGAGAATATATTGTCCTGGATAGCCTCCTCCTCTTCCTCAGCCGCCTCCCTGGCTGCGCGACGTGCTGCCTTACTCTGTTTGCCTCCCTTGGCGATCTTTTTGCGTGCAGGCTTGTCGGAGTGCGGAGGCGCTATCCCTTCGCCATCCGGTCCCAGTCCGTACACCAGACAGTTTTCGCGTCGGATGCGCTTGCCCGTAAACGGGTCGATGCATCCATCATCCATTTCGCAGAGAACGATGTAGTATGGCTTGCCCCAGGGATCATAGAGCCCCAGCTCAGCGGCGCTCTCTCCGTACAGACCATCGCGCGGATCCTCCGCCTTGCTGGGCTTGATGTAGGCCTCATTGTTGCGGTTAAGCTTATCGTCTTCGTCTTCTTCGTAGCCAGTGAGGATGCTCAGCAAACCGGCATTCTTCCCGGGCAGGGTCGAGAGGTAGATCTGGTCATCGCGGTCGGGTTTAGCCTCTTTAGTGTAGAAAGGCAACATACCGTTGGAATCCTGTTTGAAACTGGAGACGCCTGACACGATATCCATGCAAGCTTTGGAGGACGCAGAGATCCGTGCGTTGTCCTGCACTGCCATGATGGCCGGATAGGATATTCCCGCAAGAGTAGCCAGAATGGCAATCACCACAATGAGTTCGATCAGTGTGAATCCGCCGTGCTGGGCGAACGAGTAGTCTGCTCTTTTCATGCACCCATGCTAACACAGTTCAAAACGCCACGCAAGCAAAAGAAATTTTTTGCTTCGATCCCCATCTCTGCCTCGAAACGGCATACCGAAGAAGTTTGTTCTTTATTTATATTGCGCGGGGTCGATGCGGAGGCGGTGGATGCGGTAGTTGAGCTTGCGCAGGGTGGTGCCGAGTTCACGGGCAGCGGCGGACATATTGCCTCGCGTGCGTTTGAGAGCGGAAGTAATCAACTCCGACTCAAAGGCATTAGTGAGCACTTCCATCGGTGTGGCCATATCCGGCGCCTGACTGCGATCCGGCAGGAGGGATTCAGAACCGGTGGCGGCAGCAGTCTGGAGGGAAGGGGGGAGATCGATGGCGTTGATGTCGCTGCTCGTGGAGCGGATAACGGCGCGTTCAATCATATTTTCCAACTCACGCACATTGCCGGGCCAGTGGTAGCTGCGCAGCATGTTGATTGCAGGGGTGGAGAGACGCTGCACATTTTTGCGGTATATCTTGTTGTACTTGGCGAGGAAGTAGTCTGCCAAAGAAGTGATATCATCCTTTCTGCTGCGCAGTGGGGGAACAACGATCGGGTAGACGGCAAGGCGGTAGTAGAGATCCTCACGGAAGCTGCCATCGTTTTTCATCTGCTCGAGATTGCGCGAGGTGGCGGCAATGATGCGGGCACGCGTGGCGATGGGCTGCTGAGAGCCGATGCGCTCAAAGACTTTTTCCTGCAGGACGCGCAACAGCTTCACCTGCGTCTGGACCGGGATGTCTCCAATTTCATCCAGGAAGAGAGTGCCGGTGGAGGCTTGCTCAAAGCGCCCGATGCGTTGGGAAACGGCGCCGGTGAAAGCCCCTCTCTCGTGTCCGAAGAGTTCGGATTCGATCAACCCCTCCGGAAGGGCAGCGCAGTTCACAGCTACAAAGGGTCCCTCCCGCCGGTCAGAGTTCTGGTGAATTGTGCGCGCGAGCAGTTCCTTTCCGGTACCGGATTCGCCCAGCAGAAGTACAGTGGCGTTGGATGGGGCGACGCGAGAGATGTCACGGTACACGGAACGCATGGCTGAGGAATGTCCGATGATACTGGGGAAGCCCGTGTTGTCACCGAGTTCGTGGCGCATGCGATCATTCTCCCTTTCCAACTCCTGGCGTTCGGCCATTTGGACCCGCACGTTCTCTACGGCATCAGCGAGAATGTTCGCCACGATTTCCAGAAGGTTCACAAGCTTCTTCAAGGTGTCTTCTTCCAGCACGGGGAAGGAGAGGGAGAGCGTGCCGATCACGGATCCGCTGTGTTTGATGGCGACGCAGAGGAAGGACTCGCTCATATTGTCATGTAGGGCGCCGGTTCGATTCAGGAAGGAAGGACTGCGGGACGTATCACGTAGCACGGCAGACTGCCCCGTTTGCCCGACGCGACCGGTAATGCCTTCTCCCAGGCGATAGGTGCCTCGGGCCTGCTCTTCCGGAGAGAGACCATAGGAAGCCACGATAGCCAGATCGTCCCCTTGCAGCAGGCACAGCGCCCCTTGGGGGAAAGCGAGATTTTGCTGCAGTACCTGCAGAATTTCTGTGAGCAAGTTCTCCACCTCCCTTTGCCGCACCAGGACCTTTGACATGCCGGAAAGCACACGGAGCTCCAGGCTGTCGCCGGAGAGCTCAGACAAGGAATCATGAGCATTTCGTCGGTCGTGAGAAGTCATGGGGAGCATCAGAAGAAATCGATGGGGAATGAGGTGCCGGTTTCTCCCAGGGTAAACGAGATGCCAAACCCTGTTTCTTTCTTGCCGCCATTATCGCGGAACATAAGGGTGGCGCCGGTGTACCACGCACCGAGCTTGCGGGAAAACGAGAACTGCTGGATAGGTACACGGTCTTCCTTGGTATCCCAGCTGACGCGGGCAGCGATGGTGTAGCGTTCGTTGAGGCGAATGTTGCCCTGGATGTAGGCGTAGTTCGCATCTCCTTGAATGGGATGATCCTTGATGTAGCGGTGCCCTATCTGCGTTTCCAGCCATGAGGAAACCATCCATTGAAGGGAGGTGTTGTATTGATAGAAACCATCACCTTCCTTGACGGTAGGAGTCTGAGTTTCCAAGACTAATCGGCACTGTCTGGTCATATCCAGCTCGACGATCGAATACAGGTTGGAGAAGATGCTCTCGGTGTTGGGGTTGTCAATGTTGTAATCCAGAAAGAGATTCCAATTAAGGAAGGAGCGAGTCTCGCCGTCGTATACGGTGCTCAGGGTGTTGCGAACCCCCAGACGCCACACGGTCCACCTTCCCCATCCGTCAATCCCGGTAAACTCCATCAGGTCCAGCGGCATCGGGTTCACGGTGCTGCCCCCCAGACGTGTGGACCAGGTATCCACCTCGGGCACCAGGGGATTGGAGGAGGAGATGGTGCCGTGTGACACGCCGGCGTAAGGGTGAAAGACGTGGTAGAGGCCGTTGATGCCCAGGAGGGGGATGCGGACACTGGGAAAATGACGATAGAATTTGATGTCGAAGTCGCAGCCCACATAGCCGAAAAAGCGGTTATCCGCTCCCACTTCATCCACCCCGTAGTATCCGGCAAAGCCGCCGCCCACCTTGGGCGTGATGTTAAGGAAACGCAGCACCTTCACGGAGGTGGTCAGCTCATGTGTGCTGTTCAGGCGAGCATAATGACCGTCATTGAGCAAGCGCAGGTAGTAATTGCGAACATCTTCATCGCGCAGAGTGCGGAGGCGTTGCTGGTAGGTCATGCGCTGGTCACAGGTGAGAAACTGGTGCATGACACCGGCACTGTTTCGCGTCTCGTACGTGATGGAACTTTTCCCGATAGCCGTTCTTGTGCGGTAGTACGAAATTTCTGCCCTCTCATCCGTGCTGTAGTAGTTATTTGGTGCGAAACGCGCGAAGAACATAGTCTGGCTCCGCTTGTCCCTGCGTACCAGACGAACGTTGTTATCGGGTCTGTTGTTGACCCGTGCCTCATCCTCAAAGAAGTCCTGCAGCATGTACCCATCGCCCAGCGCATTGATGTCCACTCCCATTGACCATACGGCGCCGTGCGAGGTATCCTTTTTCGATTGGGAAAGCTTATGTATTGTGCTTAAGGAAAGTCGATAGCGGTTATGTTTAGTTTGTTTCCGGGCCTGCCGAACCGGGTTGATATTCGGGTGTTTATCTGCAGCGAAATAAATGGAGAGACCCCGTGCATCACCGTACCGATGGCGATCTTTGAGATTTCTTAATTCCACCCCGCCTGCTACGCCGCGCCGTACTCGGTAGTCCAGCAGGGCGGTGGCAAGGTAATCAGCGGTAGGTACGGCGCCGTCAGTTCGCCGGTTGCCCAGCAGAAAACCATAGCGGTTACACAGGTAGATACCCCAAATGGATTTCGCCCCCGGCATGGGCATGTATCCTTCCTCCGGGTTGAGAGAATGGGTTATGGGAAGCCAGCCGAGAATAGGTACCCGCATCTCGTGGTGTGCGGTTGCGATGCTCAGGCGCGAGACGCGGCCATAATCGCCGGGATACACGGTGAGCTCACCGGTTCCTACCCACATCTGAGGCACTCGCACGTCTTCCGAGGAAAGGTAGCCATCGTGGATCACCATGTAGGTTCGCCCCTTGGAATCTTTCTTGTATTCAGCGGCTGAACCACGAACAAGCATGCCCTGAACTTTAGCGCGGATCTTGTTGGCACGTGCGTATCCAATCTGCCAGTCGTAGGAGCCGCTCTCAGCGTATGTGAGAGTATCGCCGTAGTAGATAACGAGGGGACCGACGAATTCAGCGACAGTTTCATCCATCTTGATCCGCACTTCAGAAGCGTAGATTTCATGACCTTCCCCCGTGCGCACGTAGAGTAGCTTTTTCCCATCACCGGTGTAGTTGATTGTGCCTTTTTCCTGATCGTATACGACATTACCGCCTTCATTGTGAATAACCAGGGAATCAGGTAGCCGAAAGCCGGAGCTTCCGGAAAGGGCTTGGATAGCCATTTTAGCCGTGCCCGATGCTGGGTCATCTTTCGGGATCAGCACGCTATCCGGCAACGGAATGAAATCGGCGCGTCCTTCTGCTCCGTGACCGCCCTGCGGCAGGAGGAAGAGCAGGCATACTGCCCACCACAAGCCTGAAATGTGAGCTGCGGTTCGGTTTGCTCTGGGAGGATGGTTGCTTAAGATTCGCATGGGATCTGTTCGGCGGACATATAATCTTTCCCCTTGTAGCGCTGTCGGATGCGTTCCGGCGTTTTGTCAAGTTCCACCACGACCAGGCAATCCAGCACGCCACCAAAATCGTTGTCGATACCAAAAGAAACCATGCGCCCGCCCAATCGAAGATATTGCTTGAGCAGTACGGGAATACCCATACCGTTTCCCTCAATTTCACTCACCATGGAGGAGAGAGCGCGCACATCCGGTAGTGCGGAGGCAAGCAATCGCTGATCCTCGGATCTCAGCCCCACACCCTTCGGAGGAAAGCAGGCTTTCACCTCCTGCATTATTTCGCGGTGCATGCAGTTCTCGCGCAAGAAGGAAAGGATGAGTGAGCGGGAGGCAAAGCTGTAGTCGCGGGATATGCTCACGGTGCCGTAGAGATAGCGGTAGTGGGGGTGCTTATTGAGGTAGCGACCGATGCCCATCCAGAGGGTGTCCAGGGAGGCGGGTTGGCGTTGGTATTCTGGGGTGATGAAGGCGCGTCCCATCTCTAACCCGCGGGAAATCATTTTGCAGAACTTTGAACTGAAGCGGAAGAAGGCGGAGTTATAGATTCCCCGTACCCCTTGTTGTTCAAGGAGGAGATCACTTCTACCGATGCGGTAAGCGCCGGCAAGCCGTCGTTCCCGACTGTCCCACATGATGAGATGAACATAGTGCAGGTCATAACGGTCTGTGTCACTGGCCTTACCGGTTCCCTCACCTACGGCGCGGAAAGTGCGTTCTCTTTCGCGTCCGATTTGTTTCATCATGTGCGGGATGCGCTCTGCCGTGGCGGCGTATACGCAGAAGGGGTTGTTTTCTCCCTTGTAGCAGAGACATTCCTCCGGCAGCGAGGCAATTTCAGAACTGAGAGTCTCAGCATCCTCAGGCGGCGCGATGGGCTCTGTTTTGCTGGATAAAAGGATGGGGGATGCTTTTGCCTGGGTCATCAGGCTCTCCGGTTCGTTGTAACGCAACAGCATGCTACGCAGTCGCAAATAGTCGGACAGCTGGGCATCGCTCCGGCCCTCAAACGCTACCGGGAGTACGGGCTTGCCGAGGCGGATGCGGTGCAGGGTGCGTCCATCACGCAGGATTTCACGCGGCAAAAAGTTCGGACGCAATCCGCGTGCCAGCACACTCACCACTTGGAAGAAGGTGCTCGTACGTCCTGATATGTTCATGGGCACCACGGTGGCATTGGTTTTGCGAATGATGGCAGCGATATTCTCCTGCCAGGGGTCATCGATGACGCGACCATCCTTCGGTGAAAAAGTGGCGGCTGATCCACTGGGAAAGACGAGAATGCAATGTCCGTCCTTCAGCCAGCGCAAAATTTCGCGCATGCCCGCCATGTTTGCTCGCTTTGCCGCCTCTCCGCCGTACACGTCCACCGTGATTTCGTATGGTCTCATTCCACGCACGCAGTGAAGGAATTCATTGACCACGATGCGGATGTCATCGCGAACCCGGAGCACCACATCCCCGAACATGAGACCGTCTGACATACCATGCGGGTGATTTGAGACAATGACGCACGGCCCTTCGCGCGGTATGTTTTCCACCCCTTCCAACTCGTAGAGCAGATTCAGGTAGCGGCAGGCGAGAAGAAAGAAATTTTCTTTGCTGCCTGATTCCCAATCATTCTCAATGTGTTCATGGGCTACGTTGAGCGCGTGTAAACCTAATTTTTTCTCTCCCCATTCCACCAGCCAATCCGGCAATTTCTTACCAAACGGCACTTGTTCGGTAAGATCAATCATTTTGGGATGTCTGAATTTCATGATGCTGCTCCGTAGGGACGCTATGCTGCCGTCGGTCGTTCCTCGCATTCTAACACGCTCTCTCCCGGTGGTCAAACACCATCTGTCTCCATACGCTGCTTTTTTACAAATTTGTTCTATCCTCCTACCCTGTTTCTTTCTTAAATCAACTGCAAGGCAATCTCATCTGCCAGCAGGAAGCCGGACGACGTCAGGCAGAGGCAGTCTCTCTCGGAATCGATAGTAGCAAGTCCTTCTTGCACAAGGTGCGGGAGGAGTTCCTTCCTGTCATTCTCCCTGAGGAGACCGGTGGGGATGCCTTCGTCGGTTCTCAGTCCGAGGGCGATGCGCTCTGTGCGGCGCATCGTCGGAGTGATGTCTTCCTGATTGCCCTCTGGGAGCTCGCCGCAGCTCAGGGCGGTGATGTAGCGGTTTGTGTCCGGCGCATTCTTGTAACGGATACTTTCCAGCGTGCCGCATGCGCCGGGACCCAGTCCCACATATTGCTCTCCGCGCCAGCAGGAGAGGTTGTGCAGAGACCTTTCGCTCTCTCCAAGTGCGTAATTGGAAATTTCGTAGTGCCGGTAGCCTGCTGCGGTGAGCAGCTCGTGTGCCAGGGTGTAGGATGCTACTTCATCTTCCTCGTTCGGTGGGGCATAGTTTGCGGAGAAGGGAGTGCCCGGTTCAAGGGTAAGGCTGTAGGTAGAGATGTGCTCCGGGTGCAGCGCGATAGCTTGTTCCAGAGTGCGCTGCCAGTCCCGTTGACTCAGTCCCGGAAGGCAGAACATGAGATCGATGTTTACCCGCATGCCTCCCTCTTCCCTCAGCATGCGCACGCTCTCGGCGATGTCTGCCGGGTTATGCTCGCGACCGAGATTTCGGAGAACGAGGGCGTCAAAACTTTGCGCTCCCAGTGAGACGCGATCGATGCCCAGTGCACGCCATTGCCGCACCTTGGCGGCGGTGAAAGTAGCGGGGTTTGCCTCGAAGCTCCACTCGCGCAGGTCGGAAAAATCCAGGCGCTCCCGCATACCATCCACCAGCATCTGCAGGTGCGTCGGCGAAAGCATGCTGGGCGTTCCCCCGCCGAAATAGAGCGTCTGCGGGGCAGCCCCTTTCGGCAGGCGTAGTTTTGCTTCAGTCACCACCGCTGCCACAAAGCCCCGCATGTCTGTTGCTCCCGGCGTGTGCTTGTAGAAGGAGCAGTACGGGCAGATCCTGTGGCAAAAGGGAATGTGGACGTAGATGTGCTCTGCTGCTCGCATGGGTGGGGAAGGGCGCTGCAAGTGAAACGCCTGTCCGGTCTCATGGCGTGATGATCTCGCCATCCTCCGGAATGAGCACATTTTTCAAACGCAGCGCACGAATATCATCGCGCGTCACGCTGAGGTGACTCACGGCATCCATGTGGCTGGCGATGATGAGAGAATTTGGTGCGTAGGCGGCGATAGCCCGCACGTCAGCGAGGTCCATGATGAGACGATCTCCGCTTGCCACTCGCGCTCCGCAAGCGTTGATGACGATGACTTCCGGATGGTGTGTGTCCAGCGCTTCCATGACTTCTCGGCACCAGATGGTATCTCCGGCGATGTAGAGAGGCTTCTCCCCATCGGCAGTGAAGACGATTCCCATGGCATCGTACGGCATGCCGATGCTGTCGCAGATGGGCTTGATGATGGCTCGTTCGCCGTGCTGGGTTCCCGTCTTAATGAGCTTGATTGTGTTGAATTCCGTCCCTTTTTCCGAGAGGATGCCCACATTCGTGAATCCATGCTGAGTGATAATTTGCCCGTCTGTCTCATTCTGCACGAAAAAGGGGATATCTTTTCTCATCGCTCCGAGGGCGATCTCATCAATGTGATCCGGGTGCCAATGCGTCAGAATCACAGCGTCCACGTTGACAATTTCTTCTACGCTGAGTGGTAGCTCACAGCGCGGTTGACGAGTCTCCGGGTGGATTGCCGAATCAAAGCCGGGCATGGATTCCTTCGGCATCAGCCAGGGATCGATCAAGAACCTGGTGTTGCCATAGGTGATGATGAGCGTGGCGTTTCTGATTTGCTGAATTTTCATGGAGTGTTTTTTTAGACTCTTTGCAGGGATGCGGCGAGAAGGTCTCGCTGTTGAAAAACGGGGCGAGTGACCTCATTGCCACCCGCCCCGCGAGAATTTCTTTCCGGTGCGTTTTACAGTTCGGAAGCCGCCGGCTTGTCCAGGAAAAACACAGCGTCCGGATGCTTCTGCAGGAAGGAAGCCGCCACATCCGCCGTCACCGGCCCCTGAATGGCTTTCTTCACAATGGACGCCTTCTTCTCCCCCCACGCCATCAGGCGCACCTTTTTGGCGCCCATGATGGTGGCGACACCCATGGTGATAGCGGTCTTGGGCACATTGTCGAAGCCGCCGAACGCCGGCGCGGCGTCGGTCTTGGTAAGATCGTCCAGCGTCACCTGGCGGGTGATGGTTTTGTCGTCCGATCCCGGCTCATTGAAGCCGATGTGACCGGTGCGTCCGATGCCGAGAATTTGCAAATCCAGCCCGCCGCACGCCTTGATCTTGGCCTCATAAGCGGCGCAGTGGGCGGGTATCTCATCCGGCGCCAGCGTGCCGCAGGGCAGGTTCACGTTCTCCGGCTTGATGTCAATGTGGTCAAAGAGGTTGTGGTGCATGAAGTACCAGTAAGACTCTTTGTGCTCGTGCGGCAGCCCGGTGTACTCATCCAGGTTGAAGCTCGTCACATTGGCAAAGGACAGCCCTTCTTCTTTGTGCAGACGGATCAGCTCTGCGTAGAACGGCAGCGGAGTCGCCCCCGTGGCAAGTCCGAACACGACGCCCTTGCCTTCGGCAGCGCGCGAGCGAATGAGCTGAGCTACTTCTGCCGCCAATTTTTTAGCGGCCTCCTGCGGTGTGTCAAAAACCTCGTAATTCATAGCGAGTTCCATTCTACCTGTTCTTGCGCAGAATTCAAACCCAAAATCAGAAGAAAAATCGTAGCGGCGGGTATTTTGGGAGAAGATTGTGCTTGACGAAGGAGGGACGCTGCGGTAAATTGCCTGCACACGAATCGCGGCGGGATAGCCAAGTGGCCCAAGGCAGCGGTTTGCAAAACCGCCATTCGTGGGTTCAAATCCCACTCCCGCCTTTCCCGACAGAACCCGTGCGACGGGGGTGGGTTGGTTGAAGCCCCTTGTCGCGCGGGTTTGTTCTTCTGGAAAACTAATTCAGCTTTGCCATGTCCCGCATCGGAATTTACGCTGGCAGTTTTGATCCGCCCACCCTGGGACACATGTGGCTTATTCGGCAGGGGGCAGAGCTTTTCGATGAGCTTGTGGTGGTACTCGCCGTGAACCCGGAAAAGACGCCTTTCCTTGAGGCGGAAGAACGCGAGGATTTGCTGCGGGGAATGGTGCAGGGGCTGCCGGGTAAAGTGCGTGTGGCCGTAGTGAATCACGGCTTCCTGGTGGATTTCGCTTGCGAGGCGAGAGCGACGCACCTCCTGCGCGGTTTGCGCAATACATCAGATTTTGAGTACGAGAAAGTTCTTGCGCGCATGAATCATCGGATGGAGCCGGGCATCCAGACGGTGCTCATGGTGCCGCCGAGTGAATTGGAGGAGATTTCCTCCACGCTGGTGCGCGGGTTTGTTGGCACGCCGGGTTGGGAGAGATGGGTGGCGGCGTGCGTGCCCCAGTCGGTTTTCGAATGCATTGCGCGCGCTCAGGAGCGGAAATGATATACTGGGATAACAACGCTACGACGCGTCTCGCTCCCGAGGTGCTTGAGGCGATGCGTCCATACCTGGAGGAAGAGTTTTACAACCCCTCCGCCTCTTACCCGCAGGCCAGACGAGTGCGGGCTGCTATGGAGGAGGCAAGGGAGACCGTGGCAGCTTTGCTCGGAGTGCATGCGGATGAGATTCTCTTCACTTCTGGCGCCACAGAGGCGACTCACAGCGCCCTTGCGCAGTTTTCTTCCTTTATCACCACGGCTACGGAGCACCCAGCTACCATGCGCATGGCGCAGCAGGAAGGCGCTGAGCTGTGTCCGGTGTTGTCGAGCGGGATCGTGGATGTCGCCGCGTGGAGCAAGCTGCTGCAGGGGCATGATGGCGCAAGTTTTGCTTTTGTGAACCACGAGACTGGTGTTATTCAGCCCGTAGAGAAACTCAGCGACGCTGCGCTCCGCGCCGGGGCGCGGGTGCATTTGGATGCCGTGCAGGCTGCCGGGAAAATTCCGTTTTCCCTGCACGATTGGGAGGGGGTGGATTTCGCGTCCGTTTCTGCGCATAAGTTGCATGGACCGAAGGGTATCGGCGCGCTGTATGTGCGCCGCGGAGCGGCATTCCGTCCTCTCATGCTCGGCGGATCTCAGGAATCGGGACGTCGCGCTGGCACGGAGAATGTGCCGGGTATCATAGGTTTTGGCGTTGCTGCTGGACTGGCGGTGGAAGCTCTGAAAAACCGACCGCGCTTTTATGCCGGGCTTCGCGAGCGCTTTTTGAGCCACCTTCGTTCTGCCGGGCTTGAACCGGTGGAGCAGGGGGCAGAAGCGCCGCGCGTGCCACATGTGGTGAGCTTGCGTGTTCCCGGTTGCTCATCAGAGGCTCTGCGGTTGCTGCTGGAGGTTGAAGGACTGCTTTGCTCTGCGGGGTCAGCCTGTACGAGTTTCGAGCCGGAGGCCAGTCACGTGCTGCGTGCGATGGGACTGAGCGACACTGAGGCGCGCGAGACACTCCGACTTTCGTGGAATCGTTTTTGCAGCGCGGCAGAGACGGATGCGGCGGCCGATATATTCATCGCCTGCGTGCGAAAGTTGCGCAGTGTTCAGGGTATGCACACCGGCCCTGTTGTCGTCTATACTCCAGAACATGAATGATTAGCGGCGAGTTCTCTTTTTTCGGGTCTCGGTCAATTTCGCTGGAGGCGTAAGAAAAAGATTTGGCGTGTTTTTAAGAATAGGTAGTCAATGTTATAGA
>CANRKR010000010.1 GCA_947631275.1 uncultured Akkermansia sp. | reverse complement strand
GATCCAGATGGTTGGTCGGCTCGTCGAGCAGCAGCACCTCCGGCTCCTGCAGCAGCAGCTTTGCCAGCGCCAGACGCATCTGCCACCCGCCGGAGAATTCACCGCAGTCGCGTCCGAAATCTGCCGCTGAAAAGCCCAGCCCCCGCAGGATTGTCTCCGCCCGCGGCTTGAGAGCATCGGCTCCCCTGTCGAGCAGCAGCAGCTCCAGCCGCCCTATTTCCTCGATGAGTTCCGCGTGGCGCGCGACGTCTGCGGCGGTATTTTGCAGCTCTTCGGAGAGCTCTTCCACCTCCGCCCTCATCGTCGCGACATCCCCCACGCTCCCGAGCAGCTCCTCCAACAAGGGGGAGCCGGAGATATGGATGCCTTCCTGCGGCAGGTAGCCCACGCGCGTGTGCTTCGGCATGAGGATGCTCCCGCGGTTCGGCTCCTGCTGCCCCACGATGCACTTCATGAGGGTGGACTTGCCGGCGCCATTTTTGCCTGCGAAGGCGATGCGCTCCCCGCGCTCCACCACAAAGGAGAGCCCGTCAAAAAGTACGCGCGAACCGAACTCGATGCGCAGGTCGCTGACGGCTAATTCCATGTATCACTTGCCGCTCAACCTGGCATTCCAGCGGCTGATATTGTCCGCCTGCTCTGCAAAGAGATCGGCGCAATCATCGTGGATCTCGATGCCGAGAATCTTGTCCCCCTGAGCAATGGCGTTCACCACGGATTGATCTTCTTCATCGACAACCTCGCCGAAGATGGTGTGTTTGCCGTTGAGCCATTCGGTAGGGACATGGGTGATGAAGAACTGCGAGCCATTTGTGCCCTGACCGGTCCAGGTCTTTCCGGCATTTGCCATGGCCAGCAGTCCCGGTCTGGTGAATTGCAGGGTCGGTATGCATTCGTCGTCAAACTGATAGCCGGGGCCTCCGCGCCCCGTTCCCTCCGGGTCGCCGCCCTGAATCATGAAGTCGGCAATCACCCGATGGAAGGTCAGCCCATCGTAGAACCCGCGGGATGCCAGATTCAGGAAACTTGCCGCCGTCATCGGCGTTTTGGAAGCAAAGACGGTCAACCGGATATCGCCCTTGCTCGTTTTCATGGTGATATGTTTATCCGTTGCCATGTCCTCATCCTATCACAGACGCACAGGCACAACAAGTGCGAATTGAAAAACGCGCCCGTGATTTGTCCTACAATTTTCTTGCAAATAGCGGGGGTGTAGTATACCCTACGCGTGATGAAGCACATTCATTTTTCGGGCATTTGCGGAACAGCGATGGGAGCTGTGGCAACGGCGATGGCGCGACGAGGATATGAGGTGACGGGTTCGGATGCGAATGTGTATCCGCCGATGTCAACGTTTCTGGAGGAAGAAGGAATAAGGGTAAACAAGGGCTACCGGGGAGAGAACATCCCCGAAAATGTGGATTTAGTGGTCATCGGCAATGCGATGAGTCGCGGGAATGAGGAGGTGGAAGCTGTGCTGGAACGTGGATTGCGCTACATGAGTCTGCCGGAGGCGATGAAGGAATTTTTTCTGTGGGGAAAGAAGAATTTTGTGGTGACGGGGACGCACGGGAAAACGACAACGACATCGATGCTCACCTGGCTGATGGAGGATGCCGGGCTGGAACCGAGCTTCATGATCGGCGGGATTGCGCGCAACCTCGGTCGCGGCGGAAGGTTCACGGATTCCGACTACTGCGTGCTGGAAGGGGATGAGTACGACACGGCGTTCTTCGACAAGCGTTCCAAGTTCCTGCACTACCTGCCGCATGTGGTGATCATCAACAACATTGAAATGGACCATGCGGACATCTACAACAATGTGGACGAGATCAAGCTATCCTTCCGACGCCTGCTGCGCACGGTGCCGCGCGACGGCGTGGTGTTCATGAATGCGGACTGCCCGAACTGCCGGGAGGTGCGGCGGCTGGGGGAGGAGGAACTCGGGTCCTGGGTGAAGATGGTGAGCGTGGGGCTGGGGGAGGATGCCGATATTCGCATCGAACAGGTTGAGCTGAAACCGGAAGGGTGCAGCTTCTCCCTGCAGGGCGAACCCTACGGCATCCCCATGGTCGGCGTTTTCAACGTTCGCAACGCGGCGATGGCTGCCTGCGCCGCGCTGAAAGCCGGTCTCACGCCGGAGCAGATTCGCCGCTCGCTCTCGCGCTTCGAGGGGGTGGCGCGACGCCAGGAGGTGCGGGGCGTGGCGAAGGGTGTGACGGTGGTGGATGATTTTGCGCACCACCCCACGGCTGTGGCTCAGGCAATCGATGCGCTGCGCCAGCGTTTCCCGCAGAGCCGCCTCTGGGTGCTCTTCGATCCGCGCAGCAACACGATGATACGCAATGTTTTTCAGCAAGAAATAGCGACGGCGCTCAGCAAGGCGGATTTCGTGGCGCTCGCGCCGGTGGAGAATTTCAAAAAGCTCAAACCGGAAGAACGGTTGAATGAGCAGACGCTCACGGAGCAGATACTGGCCTCCGGCACGGACTGCCACCTCGGCGCTTCCATCGAAGAAATCGTGCAGCATGTCGTCGCCCACGCGCAATCCGGGGATGTGCTGCTCGTGATGAGCAACGGCGGTTTCGGCGGCATCCACACCAGGCTGCTTGAGGCGTTGGAAAACCTGTGAATCGCAGAAGAATCACGCTTCGCCGACGTCGTAGAGCTCCGGGGGGAGGGAGGTGAGGAAGCGCGAGGGAGGGCAGTAGGGGCTGTCGTAGCTGTGTCCGTTGTAGCGCGGGTAGCTCAGGAAGAGGAGATCCTGCGCCCGGGTGAGCGCGACGTAGAAGAGGCGCGTCTCTTCCTCCATCTCGCGGGGGTCGCCGCCGGCAATGCTGCGGTGGTGCGGGAAAAGCCCCTCGCCGAGGAAAATGAGGAAAACGGCGCGCCACTCCAGCCCCTTGGCTTGGTGGATGGTGCTCAGGGTGACGCAGTTTTCGCCGTCGGTGGCACCGGCGGCGCGGTCGGTTTCACTGAGCAGGGCGACGCGCGAAAGGAAGTCATCGAGATCCGGCACGTCCTCCATGGAACGCGCAAGCTGCTCGAGATCCTGAATGCGATCCTCGGCATTCTCATACTGAGCAGCAAGGAAAGGCTCCAGATCCCCGGTCACGCGCACGATCATCTCGGAGGGCGACAGCTCGTGATCCGCAGGGCGCAAGCTCTCCAGAGTCGCGAGGAAGGAGTCCCATTGCGGTTTCGCCGCCGCGGGCGGATGCACCGCGCTCATGATTTCAGAGAAGGGGATGGGGGCGGAAGAATAATCCGCGTGCCCGGCGGCGTACGCCAACCAGGCGGTTCTCCAGGCCTGCAGCAGTCTGGCGGCGCTTGCATCCCCCACACGCGGCAGCCTGGCGACCATCCGCAGGAAGGACGACTCATCGGCAGGGTTGCTCAGCAGGCGCAGGTAGGCCACGGCATCCTTGATGTGCGCCTGCTCGAAGAAACGCAGCCCGCTGGTGATGCGGTACGGGATATGGCGGCGGGTGAGCTCGATCTGCGTGTCGAGGCTGTGGAAGTGCGCGCGGTAGAGTACGGCGATGTCGCAGGGGCGCATGCCGGAGGCGATGAGCTTCTCGATGGAGAGGGCGACATATTGCGCCTCTGTCCGATTATCCGGCGCGGGCACGACGAGGGGGAGACGCGCCTCCTCCCGCCGCGCGGGGCGCAGAGTTTTGGAAAATCGATGCTCATTCTGCGCGATAGCGGCGTCGGAGATGGCGAGGATGGGCGCGACACTCCGGTAGTTCGTCTCAATCTTGTAGAGCACGGTGTCGGGGAAGCGATCCGGGAATTCGAGGATATGCTCCACGCGCGCCCCGCGCCAGGAATAGATGCTCTGCGCATCATCCCCCACCACCATGAGGCTCGTGCGAGATCCGCCGCATAACAGGGAAATGAGCCGATCCTGCAGCGGGTTCGTATCCTGGTACTCATCCACCAGCACATGCAGGAAGCGCTCCTGCATCATGAGGCGCACCTCCTCATGCTCCTCCAGCAGTCTCTGCAGATTCACCAGCAGATCATCGAAATCCATCGCGTTGGCATCCCGTTTCCTCTGCGCGTAATCCGTAAAGATTTTCTGGAGGGTCTCTTCATGGCGACGGTTCTGCGGACTCTCCTGCAGGAGGACATCGTGCAGGGCGCGCCCGGTGTTGGTGGCGAGACTGTGCAGGGAGAGCAGGGAATCCGCCTTCGGGAAGGGATCGGTCTTGCTCCGCTTGCCGACATGCTGCTTGACGATACTGCGCATGAGACTCTTCTGGTCATCCGTGTCGAGGATGGAGAAGCCGGATCGGAAACCGATGAGCTCGGCATGACGCCGCAGGATGCGATTGGCCACGGAGTGGAAGGTGCCGCCCATGATGTGCCTCGCCTCTTCCCCCACGAGGGACTGCACGCGCTCCAGCATCTCCCGCGCGGCCTTGTTTGTGAAGGTGAGCAACAGAATGCGCCAGCCCGGCACGCCCCGTCTGAGCAGCCACGCCACGCGGTAGGTGAGGGTGCGCGTCTTGCCGCTCCCTGCCCCGGCGATGACGAGCGCATGGCGCGCCCCCGTGCTCACGGCGGCGAGCTGCTGCTCATTCAGCTCGGCGGCGAAGTTCGGCGGCGAGGAAGATCCTGGAGAGAGAGGGGGCACAGCGGTCTATTCTCAGAAGTCGAGGTAAATCTCGGCACGGCGGTTTTCACTGCGAATGGTGCGGATGGTTTCCCGTGTGTCGTCCGTGCGGAAATAACGCCGCGGTTGGGATTTGCCCATCGCGTGGGTGACAATGCGCTCCGACGCCACGCCGTACGCCACCAGGGCGGCGCGAACGGCCTCGGCACGGCGGGCGGAGAGGTCGCGGTTGTAGTCCGCCGAGCCGACATCATCCGTGTGCCCGGAGATGGTGATTTGTCCCTTGCCGGTGAGCAGGGTCTCTGCCACGATCTTGAGCTGACGCTCGGAGCGGGGGCTGAGGTTGGCGTCATCGAACCCGAAGTAGAGAACGAGCGAGTCTCCGCCGTGCGGGTTTTTCACGAGGGGAAAGAAGACTCCGCTCTCCGCCGCGCCGCTCTCCTCATAGCGGTTCAGCAGATCATCCGGCGCAACGGCGCGCACCACCCATCCGCGAACCTCGTCGCGCGCGAGTTCCACGCCTATGTGCCGCGTGCGTCCTTTTCCATCCTGCGGGGAGAGGTACACGAGGAAGCCGCTGTTCTGTTCGTTGCTGAACATATTGCGCATGGGCAGCTGCTTGCGCAGGTTGAAATCACCGTCCTCAAACATGATGCACAGCCCGGCCAGGGTGGCATCCGATACTTCGCCACCGGCAGTGAGACGGCGCGCGGTTGCCATATCTCCCCTGCGCAGGGATTCCACGAGAGCCTCCACCACGCTGATGGCATCGCTCTGCGCATCGGTCTGCGTTTTGTCCGCCGGCGCCTGCTGCACGTGCCGCACGCCGGGGGCGCCGCCCTGAGCCGGAGTGGATACGGTGAGGAGGACGCTTTTCTGCGCCTCGGGCGAAGTGAGACGGTAGCGGGTCTGCTTGCTGCCGTCCTCGCTTACCGGGGCGGTGCCGACCTCTTCCACTGCCACACCAGACTCCTTTCCGCTGCCCTGCCAGGCGTCGAGCTGATCAGCGGCTTCCCGGGAGAGCGTTCCTTCCTGCACAAGCTTTTGCAGCTCGGCTTTGCGCTGCTCCTCCGGCAGCTGCAACGCCTGAGCCACGCGCTGGGCTGCGGCGGCTTCCGGCGAATGAGGGCGCGGCTGCGAAGTCCCCCGGGCAACAGAAGCCCCGGGAGTCGGACCGGTCGTGGAGGCGGGCGCGGCATCTGCCGGCTCGACCGAGGAAGGCTGCTGGGTGTGCGTGGCGGGAGTTTGCTGCTGCAAGGTCTCCTCAGGAGGGGGGGCAGTCACCGTCGGCGCGGTCGGAGGCGTTTTCTCTCTGGCGCCGCGGTAAAGTCCGGTGATTCCCGCGACAAGCAGGATGGCGATGAAGAGCAGGGCGATGATGCGATTGCTGTGCATGGGAGGAGAGGAAATGAATTTCAGGAAGAGGAGCCGGTTTGCTGCTGCTGGGCGGCTTCGCGAAAACGCAGGCGTCTGATTTCGAGGTAGGGATCCGGTATGGGCGGCGCGGGGTGCTGCCGGATGAGTTCTGCGGGGTCGATGCGGTTCATGACTCCCCTGGGGTGATAGCCCGGCATGCCGGCCTCTATGCAAAGGGACGGGATTGCCTCAAAATGCAGGTGCGCGGCGTAGCGTCCGCCAGCCGTGCCGATGCTGCCGATTTTCTGCCCGCGGCAGACATGCTGCCCCACACGCGCTTCCCGATCCTGCAAGTGGGCATAGAGCGTCTGCATGATGGTACCATCCGGCATCTTATGCGCGAGAACCACGACATTCCCCCATTCCGGCGAGGGTTCTCCGCTGTAGACGACCAGTCCGCGCGCCGCAGCATACACCGGCAGTCCGAGGTCGGTGTTTTGCCCGCCGATGCCGTTGAGATCCTCGCCCGTGTGGTATCCGTGGCGTTTGGGGTTCATGGCGCCAAAGGGTTGCGCATCGTAAAACATCGCCCCATTCGGCGCCCCGCAGGGCCACTGAAAACCATCCACCACCGGCGCTTCCACAAGTTCTTTCGCCCGCAGGAGAATCAACCCATCGAGCAGCGGCTGCTGCGGCGAGCGTTTGAATACTCCTTTCTGCGCCGATGTCCCTGCTGCCGTCCTTGCCGTCGGATAAAAATACAGTCCCGCCGTGACAAATCCCGCCACCAAAAGGAAGTAGAAGAGTTTGCGCATCGGGGTCATTTTACGGAACGGCGCCATGACGGGTCTCATGGTAGCCCAGGGAATCCTTTCATTCAAGACTAAAGCGTGTGCGCTTCACGTGGCGTGATGCCACAAACGAAGCACGGACGGAAATTCGGCAACTGCTCCGCTCACCGAATTTTTTGCCTGGTATTTCCTCAGTGTCTGTCTCTCCCGTCATCCCAGCCGGATTGACTGTGGCGTCGGCGAACTTCTTCCTCGCGCTTTTCGGCTTCAATGCGCACGGCTTCCTGCTCTGCCTCGGCCTCATCGTCTGCAGAGAGATCGTCCTCTTTTTCTGTGAGATTGACCTTTTGCGCTTCCTGCTTCAGCTCCTCCTCAAGACTCGGGCGGATCTCGTTGAAAAAATTGCGCACAATGGCCGCCGCCATGTGTCCTCCGGAGATCCTCTGGTGCGGCCTTCCTTCGTAAAGCGCGGCGTAGGCATAGCGCGGCTTATCCGCCGGCAGAAATCCAGCGAACCAGGCGAGTCGGCAATCATCCGACGGGCGTCCCCATTGCGCCGTTCCCGTTTTGCCGGCGCTGGATATCCAGCTGAGGGCCGCGCGGCGTCCGGTTCCGCCGTCCACCACTGCCCGCATCCCCTTGCGCACCACGGCGAGTGCAGCAGACATGTCCGTGAGATTGTTCTGCACCGCCGGCGTGAATTGGTACACCACATTCCCCTCCGGATCCAGCACCTGGCGGATGAGTTGCAGCTTGGGCAGGTAGGAGCCGTTAGCGATGCCGGAAATCGCATGCGCCACCTGCAGCGGCGTCGCCAGAAGAGCTCCCTGGCCGATTGCCATATTCGCCGCATCCCCTGCCATAAACCCGCGCCCGTAGTTGCGGTACATCCAGGCGTCATCCGGCACATTTCCCGCCTTATCCGCCAGAGGGAGTCCGGATGTACTGCCGTAGCCGAAGCGTCGGGCGGTCTCGCAGAGGCGTGCGGCGCCGATGCGCGGCTCCCGCGTGGCCGCCACCTGGTACATGAAAGGGTTGTTGGAGAGCACGATGGCTCCCACGCAGTTGAGATTGCCGGCAAAGGAGCTGTGGTTGCGGAAGCGGTGGTTGCCGATCATGATGCTCTGCGGGCAGTGGATCACCGTGTGCTCGTTGATCACGCGGTAGCGCAGCGCTGCTGCCACCGTGATGGTTTTGAAGGTCGATGCCGGAGGGTACACCCCCGCGAATGCGCGCGACACCAACGGCGTACTCTTGTCCATCCTCAGCGCGTCGTAGTCCTTCTGCGAGATGGACGGGATGAAAACGTTCGGATCGTAATTCGGCACCGAGGCCAGCACCAGCACCTCACCCGTCTGCACATCTACCATCACAAAAGCCCCACGACCCAGCGTGTTTTCGCGCAGCGTCTTTTCCGCAGCTTTCTGCCACTTCATGTTCAACGTGGTGACCAGGGTATGCCCGGGGGATGGATGCACCTGCAACTCATCGAGCATTTTGTTGCCTTGCTCATCGAACATCAACCGCCAGAGGCCTGGTCGCCCACTGAGCTGCTGATTGAAGATTTTTTCCAGCCCGAAGCGTCCTTCCCGTCGCTCGAAAATAGGGTCGTTGTGGTTGATGGGTCCGGTGGGCAGTTTGGCCGGGGATCCCGTGTAGCCCAGAATATGGCAGGCGCTTTCTTTTGCCGGATATACCCGCAGGTACAAGCTCATGAGTCGCCCGTGCTCAATTTTTTCCACTTTCTTGCGAAGCCCCTCCGTAAGCTTTTCCTCCCGCACGGGGGGACCGATCGGCAGCGCCAGCCAGCGGCGATCTTTGTAGTGGCTCAGCAGCTGTTCATCCGTCTTCTCGCTCACCTTAAATCCCGCCTCTTCAAACTTCTTCATGACCTCCCGTCCCACGCGCACGATTTCCTTCTCCTCCGCGTTGATGAGCGTGCGGTAATCAATGGCCGGCTGCCATGCTACCTCTGAGCACGCGTAGATGTTCCCTTCTCGGTCTGTGATCATCCCCCGCGGCGCCGGGATGGCCAGCGACATCGTGCGAGCGTTCTTACGGGTCGTCGAGTATGCCACGCGCGAGGGATCCTTCTCACCCTCGCCGTTGTTCGTCTGCTGGGTGGTCGGTATCGCCGCGGCTCCCTGCTCCCCGTCCGGGGCGGTGGTCACATCCATCTGCGTCCCCGGCACGGGCGGCACGTTCATCGGCGATTGACCATCCCCCCATTCCGGCGTGCTGGTGTCCTGCTGCTGCACCCCTTCCTGCTGAGCCGGCACACGATCCTCGCCGCCCAGTTTCACCGTTTCCACAACATCCTCCTCCTCGTCCACCGGCACCGCGCTCATGTCATCCGGCAGGCTTAAATTCGCCGTCGGCGGAGGCGGTGCAGAGGAGACTGTCTCCTGTGCGCCACAAAGCGCCGGGATCGCCAGCATCACCCCACTCCGCAGCAGGGAAAAGCAAAAACTTGTGACCCGCGCTTGCATGGTGGTGAAACAGGAAAAGAGCCGATCAAAGAACCTTCTTCGCGGCGCGCAGGAACGGACTCACACGGCGCTTAACTCTGCCACCGCCTGTTCCAGCGATGCCGCGTCCTCGATGGAAATCACACGCGCTTCCTTGCAAATGCGCGCCATCATACCGGCAAGCGTCTTGCCGGGTCCCATCTCGATGAATAACCGCTCCCCGCGATCGGTAAGCTCCTTCATGCAGGCTGCCCAGCGCACCGAACTGCACACCTGGGAGGCCAGCACCTCGCGGATATCCTGCACACTCTGCACGGCCCGCGCCGCAAAATTGCTGTACACCGGCACACTCGACATCTGCATCGGCGTTGCGGCAAGTTCCGGGATGAGTTTGTCCTTAGCACTCTGCATCAGTCGACTGTGGTACGCCCCTGCCACATTGAGTTTTTTCGCAAGTTTGAAGCCCGCTTCCTTCGCGCGCGCCACCACCTGGTCCACCCCCTCCACAACGCCGGATACGACCACCTGACCCGGGCAGTTGTAATTCGCCACGTCCACCCCGCAGGCCGCTGCGAGTTCCTGCGCTGCTTCGTCGCTGCCGCCGATGAGGGCCGCCATCGCACCCGGCGCTGCGGCGCACGCTTCCTCCATGAGCGCCCCGCGCTTCTGCACGAGCTTCAGCCCGTCTTCCAGCGTCATCGTCCCAACCGCCGCATGAGCCGTAAATTCCCCCAGGCTCAACCCAGCTGCCGCCACGGGTTCAATCTGCACCCTCTCACGCAGCAAACGGTGAATCACCAGACCGTGCAAAAACAACGCCGGTTGGCAGTAACAGGTGCGCGTCAGTTGCTCATCCGGTCCGTTGAACATAATGTTCGTCAGCGAGAACCCCAGCGCTTCATCCGCCGTTTGCATCATCTCGCGCGCCGTTGCCGATGCCTCCATCAGATCCTTCCCCATCCCCACCTTCTGCGCGCCCTGTCCGGGAAATATCAGTACTGCTTTCATTGTTCAGTTTTTTGGTTCAGTCCTTCGGTTTCACCACCGCGATCTTGCCGGATCTCTGCATCATCTGCACATCGTAATCCTGCATCAGATTCAAAAATCTCTTCAATCGGAATTCACCGCCGGAAATCTCAATCGTCATCGCATCCCGCGTTGCATCTAATACTTTTGCGCCAAATATGTTGCACAGCTCCAATATTTCCTGCCTCTTCGTGCCGAACATCACCCGCATCAGAACGATCTCGCGATATATCGTCGGCTGCTCGCGAAAATCGATCACCTCCACCACGTTCACCAGTTTTGAAAGCTGTTTGATGACCTGATCCAGCTTTTCACTGTGCTCGTTCACATCGATGCTCATCCTTGAAAAACGCGGATTCTCACATGGAGCCACGTTCAGCGAATGGATGTTGTAGCCCCGTCCTGAAAACAAACCCGCCACCCGCGATAGCACCCCGAATTTGTTCTCCACCAGCACCGATATCGTGTGTGTATGCCCTGTTTCCTGATTCTCTCGATCCATAACGCCCTCACTCTACCACATTCCTCCCCTTTTGGCAACGACAATCACAAGCGCGAAGGACGAGGTATGAAGCGCGGCGTAGGAAATTCACCTGCTGGCGTGCAAAGTTACAGTATTGGCGCGAAGTTGCGCGATTCGTACGCTGTCTCGTCTTTACGTAATCAATCCCAACCGGTGACATCGTCGGGGATATCCCGGATGTAGGAGGGAACCTCCTGTGGAAGGTCGGGAAGGGGAGCCGGGGATCTGGAGTCGGATCCCCGCGACTGAAGGGCTGGTTCCTCCTGAGCCGAGGCGCCGGTGGACTGCCCTGTTTCCGCTGCTTCGGAAGAGGGTGGAAGCTGCTGCGGAGATTCCGATGCGGGAGTGGAATTCACTCCGGGAGAGGGCGGCACATAGCGCGGCGAATTTTCCGTCGGCGTGTTGACGGAAGGAGTGGCCTTGTCGGAGGGAGCGGAGGAGATATTGCGGTAAAGGAAAACGCGATCTCCGGCGACGGCAACACCGGATCGCACGTCCGCTGCAAGTATCCCGTTGCGCGGTGAACTGTCCTCCGAAACTTGCAGATTGGCGATGCGCGAATTGGAGCCATCCGCCGGATGGGAGATGAGGGTTGCCCCCGGGGAAGGCATGGGTCCGATGATGCGCAGAAGGACAAATTTCTGAGCTGCGTAGACCTGTTGCACCGTGCCGAGGTAGAGAGGCGGCGGAACTTTCGAGGAATTTTTCTCCTGCTGCTGTTTTTGCCCGATATGCCACCAGTTTGAGCAACCTGCGAGGAGGAACAGCGCAAGCGCTGGAATCGTCATTCGACACCATCCCATCATGGATGCCAGACTAACATGCACACGCTGCGGAGTCAAGCGGCAATTCCCCCGGGCAACCGTCTCCGAAGGGGTCCGAATTACGGAAGTTCGGCGTCGGCATCTTGCTGCGTCATTTGATCCCTGCGCGGATGAGCATGGCTTTCGTATCGGGGTCACGCCCCATGAAATCACGGAAGAGTCTGGCGGGGGGCTCGCTGTTGCCGCGGGAAAGAATGCAACGGCGAAAATCTCGCCCGGTTTTCGGGTTGAAGATGCCCTCGTTGAGGAAACGGGTGAAGGCATCCGCCTCCAGCATCTCAGCCCATTTGTAGGAATAATACCCGGCCTCATACCCGCCGTCAAAAATATGCGTGAAGGCGCGCAGCATGCTGTTGCCTTCTCGCGCGAGCGGCACGCGGTAGGTGGAGAGAATCTCGCGGTCAATCTCCTCGATATCGCGCCCGGCGTAACGTGCAGTGTGCTGATGCAGCTCCAGGTCGAGCTTGCCGAAAGATAGCTGGCGCATGAACGCCGTTGCACTGCCGAAATTACGCGCTTCCAGCATCTTTTTTTTCATTTCCGGCGGGAGTGGGGAGCCGGTCTCATAGTGCTGCGCGATGCGATCCAGCGCCTCGCTCTGCCAGGTCCAGTTTTCATTGATCTGACTGGGCAACTCCACAAAATCCCACGCCACATTGCACCCCGCAAGAGATGAAATCTCCACCTCACTGAGTGCCTGGTGCAGCAGGTGTCCGAACTCGTGAAAAATAGTCACAACTTCCTCATGGTTCAGCAGGGCTGGCTTGTCTCCCACCGGCCGACTCAGATTGCCGCACATCAGCGCGATATGTGGGCATCTCGGATTGCCATCCACCGGCGGACGCCCACAGATGAGGCAATCCATCCATGCCCCACCCCGTTTGCTTTCACGCGGGTACCAATCCGCATAGAAGGAGGCCAGATGTTCCCCGCTTTGCTCATCGTGGATCTCGAAGAACATCACCTCGGGGTGCCACACCTCCACGGAATTTGCCGACGCCTTCTTGTGGTCTCCCGGCGTTCGAAAATGCGTGGGGCGCTCCGTAATGCGAATGCCGTAGAGCTCCTCGTAGATGGAAAACATCCCGCGCAGCACGCGCTGCATGGGAAAATAGGAACGCAGTTGCTCGGCGTCAAAGTCATATTTCTCGCGGCGCAGCTGCTCGGTGCGATAGGCGACATCCCACGGCAGCATGCGGTCAATCGTTTTGGCGGCAGCTCGCTCTGCAAAGACGCGCACGGACTCTTGCTCTTCTATGTACGCCGCGTGCACTTCGTCGTGCAGCTGATTGATAAATTCCAACGCTCGCTTGCCACTGCCCGCCATGCGCCGGGAAGTCACGTAATCCGCGTAGCTCCCGAAGCCGAGCAGATGCGCCTTTTCCGCCCGCAATTCCAGCATCTCGCGAATCAGATCCTGAGTATCGTACTTGCCAGCGCCGCGCGTTTGCAGACCCGCCCACACCTCGCGGCGTAGCGCCTCGCTATGCGCGTAGGTCAGCACCGGTCGCGTCGAGGTGAACTGCAGAGTAAACCGCCAGACCGGCTCCTCCTCAGTGCCATAGCCTTTAGCCAGAGCATCGCAGCGGGCGGCTTCCCGGGCGGATTCCGGCAGCCCGTCCAACTCTGCTTCGTCGCGCACGATATGCTCCCAGGCATTTGTAGAATCCAGCACGCGTTCACCGAAAGTGCGCGAAAGCTCTGCAAGGCGCGTGGTGATTTCTCCGATGCGCTTTTTCTGCTCTTTTCCCAACTCTGCCCCGTTTTCCTTGAAGGCTGCGAGGGTTTCCTCCACGTAACGCTTTTGCACAGCAGAAAGCTCACAAACCCAGTCTTGCGCCGCCGCGCGCTTGAGCACCGAATAAAGACGCTCATTGAGGAGTATCTCCACAGAATACGTTACCACCTGCGGCATCAGCTCTGCCAGCACCTCCCGCAACTCCGGCGTGTCGCACACGTTGCGCAGGTGGCTCAGTCTCTGCCACCCCATGTTCAGCGCTTCGTCGCTCTTATCGAGCGCGCCGAATGTGTTTTCATAGGTCGGCTCTTCCACTTCGCATATCTTTTCAATCGCCGCCCGTGCCATTTCCAGCGCCAGAGGAATTTCCTTGCGTGCTTTCCCCGGCGTGAGCTTTGACCATCGAATCTCCGTTGTCTTCTCTAAATAAGCCTGTACCATGCTCTCATTTTACCATGTCTGTCAAGCCTGTGCAGAACGGCGAACGGACAGGGCACGGGGCGCCTGTATCCGAAACGCGTGTACTTTCGGCAGGGCTTGATTTTGTGCGCTTGGGCGTGTAGAATGCGTGCATGACATCGCCGAAATTGTATCGTGTGTGGGCAGAGGTGGATACCGACGCCATGAAGCACAATCTGCGCGTGGTGCAGCGGGCGCTGCCCAACCATATGCGCATGCCTATTGTGAAGGCGGAAGCGTACGGTCACGGGTTGGAAGGCGTGGCGCGCGCCCTTGATGAAGAAGACATTCCCTTCTTTGGAGTGGCGACAATTGCCGAAGCGGCACGGGTGCAGGCAGCGGGGTGCAAGACTTGCCCCTTTATCATCGGCCCCTGTTTTCCGGCAGAGCGGGATGCCATCGTGCAGAATGATTGGCGAGCGGCTTTATCGAGCCCGGAAGAAGCAAAGCATTTCAATTCTCTGGGACGCCTGTACAACAAAAAAGTGCACCTGCATCTGAGCATCGACACCGGTATGGGACGCGCCGGACTCCTGCCGCAGGGAATTGAGGAGCTCATTGAGGTGCTGCCGCACTGCGAAATGCTGCACATTGAGGGAGTGTTTTCTCACCTCTCAGCGGCGAGTGAGGACATTTCCTTCACCCACCGCCAGATCGCTTCCTTTGAGCGAGCTGTGGGACAGCTTTCCGAGAAGATGAGTTTCGACTATCGCCACCTGTGCAGCAGCTCGGCGGTCTTCAATTACAATGTTCCATGTACCAATATGGTGCGTCTCGGACGTGTGCTCTACGGCTATTCTCCCATGCCGTCTCCTTACAACAAAGAACTGCGCAACACACTCACCCTCTACAGTCGAGTCACTCTCGTGCGCACCTTGCCGGACAATCATGGCGTTTCCTACAACCACACCTACATCACCACCGCTCCCACGCGCGTGGCAACCATCGGCATCGGCTTTGGGGATGGCTACCTGCACTATCTTTCCAACACCGGAGCGCGCGTTTACCTCAACGGCTCCTACTGCCCTGTGCTTGGTCGAGTGACCATGGATCAGATTATGGTGGATGTCACTCACCTGGACAAGGTGGAACCCGGGGATATTGCGGAAATCATGGGTTCCAATGTGCCCTGGCAGGAACTGACGGCCCGAGCCAAAACTATTCCGAGCAACGTTATCACGTCCATCTCTGCCCGCGTTCCTCGCGTTTACGTGCCAGAGAAATGAGAGGGCGAAGAGACATGGCGAGGCTTTTCCTCACTCACTCTTCTGTTCCTCCAGACGGCGGAGACGGGGGATGGCTCGGCGACGGATGGTGTCATTGCTGGCTTCGGCGGCGCGTCGATCAATGTAGATCGAGTAGGGTGCGCGAGTGATGGAAAGCTCGACGATGCCGTCGGCTGTGGGCTCATCCAGCAAATCGGCGAATTGGGAAAAACTCCGCACAGGTTTGCCATTCACCTTTTCCACGATGCAGAAGCCGAGATTTTCATAGCCCAACGTGGCGGGAGTTGGAATAATGAGTGTCAGGGCCACAACATCCCGGCGTTTTTCTTTAATCAGCTCTTTCTCTCGATCCAGCAGGCGCAGGAAGGGAAGTGGCAGCCCATTGCCGCGGCGGCGGAGCGCCTCGGCGTAGGTGGAGGTGAAAGGCTGGAAGAGCAACCCTCCCCAGAGAATATAACGCGGGGCAATGCCCTCCTTTTCCTCGGGGACAGGGCCTTTTTCTACGGCATCGCGATTGAGTTTGACAATGACCTCGTTCGGTTCTCCCCCGCGACTTATACCCAGCTTGAGCGTTTCTCCATTGGGTTTGAGGCTGCGCAGCATCGTGTCAGCCGAGATGAGACCGTAGACCGGGTGCTTACAACGACCGAGAGCATCAATGGGAATGCCGGCGATTGAGACGACAACATCACCCTCCTTCAGGCCGGCAGCTTCCGCCGCCCCGAGAGGCAAAACTTTACTCACATACAATCCCCCTGTGTCCGGCGACAAACGGAGATAGCGGCGAAACGCAGGGTCATCCAACAGCGAAAAGCGAATGCCGAGCACGGGCACGATCGTTTCCTCCTCTCGCCCCATCAGGAAACGCCGCAGCAACTCAGCATTCAGCACGCTTACCGTCTGATCTTCCGAATCGCGCTCCATTACGAGGCCTGCCACGCGTCCATCCCGCAGCACGGGTAGTCCTTGCCGCGTGCCCTGGGGCAATGTGCCACCACGTACGCGCATGCTCAACCGGGGCAACAGGCCGCTGTCATCCACACTCTCCACCACCATGGGAACCTGCACGGGGATGATTCTGTTGATCAGAGTACGCAGGGTCGCCTCGCTGCCCGGGGAGAGCGGAGCGCCGAGCTCGTGTGCCTTCACTTTATCAAAGATATCGGCGTCTTTTTCATGCTGCACTCCCAGCATAGCCAGTCCCAACGCCTCATCTCGCTTGAGAGTTTTCGCGGGCACTCGCCGTGTCTCGTCCGGCAGGCTCAGTTCAATATAGGTGGCGTCCTTTGCCACTTCATCCGCCGTCAGCACGCGCCCGTTGCCTAGATAGACCCCCATGGCGTGGGAGCGGTTCGTTTTTCCTTTCTCCCAGGGGCGCAGTATGTCGAAGCCCTGGCGGACGGAATCAACGTAGAGCAGACCCACGTCCTGGGCGGCAAGAGGCTGTTTCACGGAGGAGAGTTGCCCTGCGGCACCCGACCCGGACATTGTCGATTGAGCAGAGGAAGGAGCGGTTTGCCCCTGGTCGGTTTTTGGTTGTTTGTTGGCAGTGCGAGGGGTTGGTTTGCAGGCGCTCAGGGAGAAAAAGAGAGCTGAGACGAGGGCTGTTGACAGGATGCAAGGGGAAGTTTTCATCGGTTGATTTCGGGGAGAAGCAGACAATTTAAGAAAAAGAACTCACAGGCGCGAGGGCTGTGGGATATTATAGCCGGCAGAGATACGGGCATGCCCTGCCTGCAAGGCGGCGTTCTCTACTACGAAGGGCCGCGGCGCATCCTTGAACTCAATCACGGTGAACTCCGGTCGTTCCTCCTCGGCAGCAGGATAGAGCAGGCTGTAGAGATGGCTTAATCCCTTCACCGGGTGACCGTTCACTTTTGTCACCACGCGCGAACCATAGTCATCGAACCTCGCATTGAGCTCATCTGCCAGCACAGTCGTGAGCACCACGATATCCTCTTTCTCTCGCCAGCCGCCACGCTGCAGGAAATCTTCCATTTCCACGATGAAATTCACGGGATTGAGGTCGTGGGCAGCGATGACATTGCGCTGCAGGGGTTGGAAGATCATCCCGGCGAACTGCACATAGCGCGGCAGCTCATCGTACGCGTTTCCGGTGATGCCGGCAGCTGCGGGAAGTGGCTGAAGAGTGACATTCACCTCTGCGGGTGTGCCGGCACGCAGGATGGAGAAAGTGATGGAATCGCCGTTGAAGGCGCGTTCGGCCAGTTCCTCCAACTTCACGCGCTCGCCGTCAAGCTCAATCATGCCGGAGCTATCCACCGGGTGACCGTCCACCGCCAGTACCACATCCCCGATCTTTAACTTTCCGTCGCAGCTGCTGCCGCGCACAACCTCGCCCACCAGCGCCCCCATGGCATCATCCGGCAAACCAAAATGCTTGCGCATTGCCGGGTTTTCCATCGGGAAGAACTCTGCTCCTATTTCAACGTAACGGTCGTAGCGTCCATCCTTCACATCCTGCAAAAAGCGGTTGATCACCGGCAGCGGTATCATATAGCCCGTGGAGTTTGCCTGCATCAGTCCCTGAAAAGCCACACCCACCACCTTGTCACCCATCAGCACGGGGCCTCCACTGTTGCCGGGGTTGATGGCAGCATCGATCTGCACGATGAGGTGCGAGTCATTCTGGGGATGTGCGTACGGTATGGTGTCGATGCGTGAAATGATGCCACGCGTTACCGAAAGTCGGTTTCCGCCGATGGGGTAGCCGATGGCGCGTACTTCGTCCTCCAGGTGCGGCATGCTCTTGCTGAATTCCAGATAGGGCACATCCGCGAAGGCGCTGCTGTCTTCCACCTCTACCAGCGCCAAATCCGCATCGTGCGCCACGTATTTAACCTTCGCCGGTATCTTGCGCGCATCCGCATATGGCGATACATAAATTCGCTCAGCATCCGCCACCACATGGGCATTCGTCATGAACACGCCGGGCGCTACCATGAAGCCCGTGCCGCTACCGCGCCCGAACTGCCCCGCTTGCCATGGGATTTTGTAGTCCGGCAGTCGCTTGGCGACTTCAATTTTTACGATACCGCGGTATGCAGCTGTTACTTTCACCGGATTTTCCTGTTTCTTCTCTGCCGACGATTTCTCCCCCGTCGGCGTTTCGGCATTCAGTCCATTCTTCGTCTCTCCCTCTGCGTTTTGTGAGGGATCGGGATTCACTTGAGGAACCGGTTCCTCCTTCGGTTCAGCAGGTGTTGGCACTTGTTCGGCCGGTTGCTCAGCCTTAGTTTCGACAGGTGTCGGTTGTTCCGGTTCTGCCGCACGAACGTCCGGCTGTTCCTCTGACTCGGATGGTGTGATCGGAGGAACCGGAGGGACGGGAGCCTGATCCGTCTGCTGAGCGGAACAAACGACGCAAAAAACCAGCGCAGATGGAATCAAAAAAAGGGATTTCACGCTCCTCATTCTGGGTCTGTGCTCACGCTAAGTCAAGCTCAAAACGTGCGCGCTAACCACTAGGGAAAAAGGGTACGGTGTGGGGAATGGCGACGTTCGCATGTTTCCCGATTCTTGGCACTGCGAAGCATCCTATATTCGAAACAAGTCGCGAAGGGCGTTGAACGTCGAACAGGAACAACTGTCCTCCCCGGCAGATGGGATTTCCAAAAGAATCAGATAGCGGTACCGTAGAGAGTGAAACCGGTAGATTCTTCAATGCGGACGGGGACGATAGAGCCGACGATGGGAGAGCCGGAAGTGATGACGATAGGTTTGTTCTGGGGGGAACGACCCTGTAAGCGGTCAGGGTTGGTTTTGCTGGGGCCTTCCACGAGAACGAGCTGAGTGGAGCCGACTAAGGCGGCGTTGCGAGCGGTGGCGATGCGGTTGACGAGCTCAAGCAGGTCGTGGTTACGCGCCTCTTTTTCTCGCAGGCAAATTTGATTCGGCATCTCTGCTGCCGGGGTGCCGCGGCGGGGGGAATATTGGAAGATAAATGCGTTGTCGAACTGCACCTCCTCCACGGCATTGCGGGTGAGCAGGTAGTCCTCCTCCGTCTCACCGGGGAAACCCACGATGATATCCGTGGTGATGGCGAGATCCGGGCGAGCGGCACGCATGGCGTGGCAGAGTTCGAGGTACTTGGCTTGCTTGTAGGGGCGGCGCATGAGACGGAGGATGCGGTCGCTTCCGCTCTGCATGGGGAAATGGATGTGGCTGCAGAGTTTCGGCAGGTAGGTGTAAGCTCGAACGAGATCCTCACGGAAACCAATGGGATGTGGCGAAGTGAAGCGAATGCGTTCCAGACCAGAGATTTCATGCACAGCCTCCAGTAGGCGCACGAAGGCGCTGCGCCCCTCCACAAGCGGTTCCTCGCGTCCGTAGCGGTTCACAATTTGTCCGAGGAGCGTCACTTCCTTGACGCCGTTTTGTTCTACCAGGCTCCGCACTTCGGTAAGGATATCCTTCATGGGACGGGATCGTTCTTCCCCGCGGGTGGAGGGAACGATGCAGTAGGAGCAGTGCATGTCGCACCCCTGCATAATGGAGACGAAAGCTGAGCAGCTGCCGTGGGGAGGGAGATGGTCGCGAATAAGGTCTTGTGAGCGCGGGGCAGGATCCGTTTCACAGAGTTGAGCTCCGCGGCGCATGGGTTTGACAATGGGAGAAGAAAGACGCTCTTTGAGAAGAGAATCACAGAGAGGCAGCACACGGTGGTAGCGTTGGGTGCCGATGACGACATCCAGTCGAGGCAGCTCGCGGAAGAGCTCACGTCCGAGGCTCTGGCTCATGCAGCCCATGATACCGTAAACTGTGTGAAATTGTGCTCCGGAGGAAGCCATGATCATCCCCATTTTTCCGAGGGCTTTCAGCTCAGCCTTTTCTCGCACGGAACAAGTATTTATGAGCACCACATCCGCTTGCTCAGGAGAGGATGCGAGCGAGTACCCGGCTGCGAGGAAATCGGCGGCGACCTGTTCCGAGTCCCGTTCGTTCATCTGGCAGCCGTAGGTTTTGAGGTAGAGGGCAGGCATGGATGCTAAGCGAGGTAGGGGGTGGGATCCTGGATGCCAGCGGTGCGGAAGGCCTCTTTCCGCTCGCGGCAGGTGGCGCAGAGTCCACAATGTGTTTCTCCGCCGCAGTAGCAGGAATATGTGTGTGCAAAATCCACACCCAATTTCGCGCCCAACGTCACGATTTCGCCTTTGCTCATCGAAATGAAAGGGCGGAGTAGGCAAAGCTCGGCGTATGTGCCTTGCGCGATGGCTTGCTGCATGGCTTGCATGAAGGATTCACGGCAGTCTGGATAGATAGCGTGATCTCCTGTGTGCGCAGCGATGACGATGCCTTCGGCGCCGGCACTCTCCGCCACGCCGGCGGCGATGGCCAGGAAAATGCCATTGCGAAAGGGGACGACCGTTTGCTTCATGTTCCGCTCGGAGTAGTCTGCGGTCGGAACGGCACCCGCCCCGGAAAGAAGCGCGCTGGTGAGGTATGGAGTGAGAGAACGCAGATCGATGCTGTGGAAAGGGATGCCTAGTGTATTCGCCTGATAACGGGCACAGACAAGTTCCTGCGCGGCGTGGTTGCTGCCGTAGTCAAAGCTGAGCGCGCCGACCACCTCATGCTTCCTGGATGCCCAATGCAGCGCTGTGGTGGAATCTACACCGCCGGAGAGGAGAACGAGGCATTTCATGTCGGGAAGAGAGGGTGTCGAAGAATCAGGCAGGACGGTTTTCCGGGCAATGTTCGACAGTAGTGGTGAGCCGTATGCCGCCGCGCGCGCCGAAGCATCCCACCACGCGCATCCAGCGCGGGGAGGCTGCCGCTACGAGGTCATCGAGGATGCGATTGATAACCTGCTCATTGAAGGCGGGGTAATTACGAAAAGAAACGAGGTAGTACTTAAGACTTTTCGTTTCGATCACCCTCTCCGCTGGACAGTAGGAAATTGTGAGATGACAAGAATCCGGCTGACCGGTTACGGGGCAAAGGGAGGAAAATTCCTCCGTCTCCAGCATGACGGTATAGACTCGCTGAGGGGATCGGTTTGGGAAAGTCTCAAGCTTCGCTTCATCCGGGGAGGAGAAGAACTCACTGTGCTTGCCAAGGAGGGTGAGATCCTGCTGTGCCATAGTAGGGGTGTTGTGGGGTCAGAGTTTGTTAAGTTGATAGCTGTCCTTGCCATCCTTCATGCCCCAGCCGAGCTCGGCGAGACGCGCGCGCAGGGCATCCGCTTTCGCCCAATCTCTGGCCTGGCGCGCGATCCAGCGTTCCTCGGCAATGGCGCGCACTTCCTCCGGAGCCTGTTCCGCTTCGTCGGTCTGCACCTCCGGCAAAATCAATCCGAGCGCCTCGGTGATGAAACGGAAGGCACGTCGGATAGCAGCGGCTTCCTCCGGCGTCAGCTCGGCAGGTTTGATGGCGTGCAGTGCGCTGAAGACGCGCCCCAGCGCCTCGGGCGTATTCAGGTCATCCTGAAGGCTCTCCCAGGCAGAGGCAAAGGGACCAAGCACCGGCGGTTTTTTCACCAGGTCGCGGTAGGTTGGTTTCGGCTCTTTCGTCGAAGAGGCACGGACCGCCAGTGCATCGTCAAATCGTCGCAGCTTTTTGAGTGCCACGGCAGCATCTTTCATGCCGCCGAGAGTAAAGTTTAGCGGGCGGCGGTAGTAGGCTCCCGCCAGCACATAGCGAAGCGCCGCCGGGGAGTGTCCCAGAGCAGCCAGATCATCCAGCGTGTACATGTTGCCGAGGCTCTTACTCATTTTGGCGCCATTCACCAGCAGGTGAGTGATGTGGAACCACTGGCGGGCAAAGTTTCCGCCGCAGCCGCAACGGCTCTGAGCGATTTCGTTTTCATGGTGCGGAAAAATGAGGTCCACGCCGCCGGAATGCAGATCAAAGTCGTCGCCGAGGTATTTATGGCTCATAGCGGAACACTCGAGGTGCCAACCAGGACGACCCTGACCCCACGGGGATTCCCAATAGTTTTCTCCGTCCTCAGGGCGACGAGCTTTCCAGAGCACAAAATCTGCCACGCTGTCCTTTTCATATTCATCGGTGTCAGCGCGGGTTTGGGCGGTTTTGCCAAGGTTAAGTGTTTGGTTATCGAGGTGAGCGAGCTTGCCGTAATCGGCGTAAGAAGAGATGCGGAAATACACGGAGCCGTCATCGCTGAGGTAGGCGTGCCCCTTCTCAATGAGTTTTTCTACAAGTTCGATCTGATCTGGGATGTGTTCCACGGCACTCGGTTCCACGTGCGGCGGCAGGCAGTTGAGCGCGCGGCAGTCGTCGTGGAACTTCTTTGTCCATTTATCTGTGTATTCCCTCAGCGGAATGCCCTGTGCCCGGGAGTTGCGAATGGTTTTGTCATCCACATCTGTGATGTTGCGAACATGCTTGGTGCGCAACCCTCCCAATTCCACGACACGGCGGAAGACATCCTGCGCCACGAAAGTGCGAAAGTTTCCGATATGCGCTGCCGCATACACCGTGGGTCCGCAACAGTAAAATCGCAGGGTTTTGCCATCTCGTGCTTCCACAGTGAGGGAACGGCGTGTGCAAGTGTCGAAAAGCGTGAGCATGACGCGCGCCATTATGCGCGATATGGGGGGCGCTGTCAAGCTTGACATCAGCTTCTGTAAGGGTTACCATGAAAGGCATGGAAACTCTCATTTCGCGGGGAATTATTCAATCGTATTTTGGAAAATTGGAAAAGAGCCTGGAGCTGGATGCTGCTGTAGTGGGGGGAGGGCCTTCTGGCATTGTGGCAGCCTATTACCTGGCAAAAGCCGGGCATCGTGTGTTGTTGCTGGATCGCAAACTCGCCCCCGGCGGCGGGATGTGGGGAGGAGCAATGATGTTCAACGATATCGTGGTGCAGGAGGAGGCGCTTCCCATCATCGAGGAGCTGCAACTCCGCTACCGCAAGCATGAAAAAGGGACGTATATTCTGGACTCCGTACACGCTACAGCTGGTTTGATTTACCGTGCCACGGAGGCCGGGGCGACCATCTTCAACTGCTTTTCGGTGGAGGATGTTGTGTATAAACAGGGACGCGTCGGCGGTGTGGTAGTAAACTGGACCCCCGTACTGCGCGAGGGGCTGCATGTGGATCCCCTGACTTTTGCGGCTCGAGTGGTGCTGGATGCAACCGGACACGATTGTGAAATCGCAAAGACCGTGGCCCGCAAAAACGGGGTGCGCTTGCTGACAGAGACTGGTGGGGTCATTGGAGAGATGAGCATGGATGCCGCCGAAGGCGAACGCATGACGATCGAGAACACAAAGGAGATATATCCAGGACTTTTTGTTTCCGGTATGGCCGCGAATGGTGTGAGCGGCAGTTTCCGCATGGGGCCCATCTTTGGCGGCATGCTGCTGAGCGGACGCAAGGTGGCACAGCTGATGCACGAGGCGCTCGTTTCCCTTGCAAAGGACTGATGGTGAAGCCACGTTATGCCGCTTGCCTTACGCCGAGCGCTCGCGCTGCGAGAAGGCGACACAACGGATAATTGACCGCACCGTCGGGAAGGGTGGGAATCGCGCGCAGTGGGACGATATGCTGCGGCGCCATATTTTTGGAGTAACGAGCGTTGATGAACGTGTAGCGCAGCGTGATGACATCGTGCGGTCCCACCGTCTTATGCAATGTGGAGAGCAGGACCAGGACATCTTCGCGCAGGTTGTTTTCGCGGTTCAGAGCAACGATGACAAACTTCGGCGGTTCGTCAAATTTCATGGGAATGCGTAGCAGGGAAGCAAGTAGCTGCTCGGTTTCGCGGTGTGAAATAAGTTCTCCGCCAACCATAGAAAAATTCTCGCGAGAGCCCAGAACGACGAGCTGACCATCTTCCCTCAGGAAGCCGATGTCGTCGGTGCATATCCAGGGCAGTGAGGGAGAGACCGGCGAGGTTGCTTCCGCTGAAGAGCAGGCGCAGCAGGCAGGCCCTTTCACATAGATGAGACCCGGCGTTTCATCCCTTTGCAGCGAGATATCGGAATCCGGGGAGCCTATGCGTATTGCAAGTCCGGCGACAGGCTGTCCTGTCGTGCCCGGGGAACCGAGGCGAATTCGCAGGACATCCGGAGTTCTCGGTGCATCACCCTGCGGTGGCAACGAGCAGGCAGCCAGCATCGCGGCATGCAGCGGCATGTAGCATTCGCAGAGGTGGATCTTGTGTGTCGCGTACGCTTGCCGAGCATCGTCCGCGGAAATATGCCCCGCTACCAGTAACTGCCCGGTGAAAGAAAGTTCCTCCCCTCGGCAGGCGGCGAGGAGAGGCCGGATTTGTTCCGGGCGAATGACAGCGCGGGCTGGCTTATAGCTCATGGAGAGTTCGCAGAGCCGCCTGCCTGCCTTTGGATCCGGGTAGGTGATCAGGTCTGCTCCACTGAGAAGAGGATAAAGAAAACCCAGCAAGAACCCCGAGTTGTGATGGAAGGGAAGGCAACTGAGGACTCTTTCCTCTTTGTCGTTCCTCATACGTTCCCGCGTGAGGCGGTATCCTGTGAGGATGGCCTGGTGACTCATGCTCACGCCACGCAAGTTGGTGCCATCGCTGTAGCTGTTGAATAGAACAACAGCTTCCTGTGCCGGATTTTGTTCCGGTGTTTGAATCCAATTTTCAATATTCTTCCTGCCGAGAAAAGCGATGAGAAAATCCTGCGCCGTTTGCAGGGCGCCGCTGTTTGTCGGCAGCAGCTCATCAATATAGAGCATATCGCGCGACGGCGGCCAAGCGAAGTTTTCAAGATTTTCCACGAAGCTGTGACCGGAAAGGAAGCGTGTCACGTGCGCTTGCTCGACCATGCGGCGAAGGACAGAAGGAGGGTAGGTAAAATCAATATTTACCGGGGTAATGCCCGCGAGAATGCAAGCTGTATTTGAAATGAAAGAGAGGCGCCCCGGAGGCAGGATGATGCCGAGGCGGCGTGTGATGTTGTGGCGCCGCAGACGCCGCGCCAGGGGCACCGCCAGAGATAGCAAGCGCCTGTAGCTCATACTCTGCTCATTCACTCCGTCAATAATCACCGAACGTGGGTGGGTGAGCAGGCTGCGCAGTAAAGCGCCAGCCAGGGTGTCGGACGCGTTTTGCTTCTCCATACCCGCGACCTGTTCCGCCGCGGCGATTTCCCAAACCGTAACAATGGAACGCGCTGTAGCGGCTCCCGGACGGAGGGGTGGCAGGATGCGGAGAACGGCTCGGGAGAAGGGGGGGGCAGTGACGAGAGCATCCCAATTGCCGTTGCTCAGCGAGTAAAGGCCCTCGTACACCGGAACGATCTCGCCTTGCACGTCCTCAAGAAGGTAGTTCAGCAACGCGAGCGGTACATTCGATATGTAGGCTGGTGGTTGATTGGGACGCCCCGGCAACAGCACGACATGGCAGCCAGCGGCAAGCTTCGCTTTAATTTGCGCGCGCAGCCCGTCTTTTTTCTGTCGTGCCAGAGAGAAGAGAATACCACCACCTCGGCGGCGGGATACGTAATCCGTGATTTCAGGGGTCGGACGTAAGGAATCTTCGATGAGCCAGGCTACCTTTTCTTCGCCGCCGAGAGCGGACTCCAGTGCGCGCAGGGTGGGCAGGTGCAGTCTGTTGACCAGAATCAGACGGGGGGATTCCGGTATATTTTCTGCTCCTTCAAAGCTCACATCGACCGCCATGGCAGGCGTGATTCTATCACAAGGATTCAGTGTATGCAATATCATACCCCCGGGCAAACGCATTAGAAATGCATTTGCCTATGTACGATTTACGACGCGCGACGTACGATTTGGGAAGTTCCCGCGCTTGCGCGCGAATTTGGCGAACGAGAAGGCTGCTTTAGAGCCATCAGGATGATGATCGCCATCATTCCACGATTCTACTCAAAAAGATGACCTTAGTCCAGGGTAAGCTCCTCTCCCGGCATGGGAACAGAAATGCGCGTGGATGGTATGGCGTGGCCAAGCATCATGGACATCTGATTCCTCGCTTCGGGATCACCGTGAACCAGCACAATATGGCGTGGGTTAAGACGTCGGGCGTAGGAGATCAGTGCATCTCGGGAGGCGTGTCCGGAGAAATCAAAGGATTCTACACGGCAGTTGCGAGGGTAGGCTTGTCCGACATTCGGCTGAGGACCGAGGCGTATTTGTTCTCCCGGTTTAGCAGATTTTATCCTGGCTGCCGGGGAATCCGGGTCGCTATAGCCGACGAACATAATGGCATGGTGGGGCTGCGGGAGAAATTGGGTGGCGAGTACGTTGGAAGAAGTGTGGGGACTCATCATCCCGCTGGAGACCAAGTAGATATTGCCCGGGGAGACAGAAGGGAGTTCACGACCTTGGAAGCCGCAAGTTTCGACCTCATCAAAAAGGCGTAACCCGGGGTGCAAGCGTGTTGTCGAATCGGCAAGACGATCGTACAGATGGGTCACCTTTGCCCCTAAGCCGCCGAAATAGATGGGCACGGAGGGAATTTTTCCCGTTGCTCGCAGGCGTCCCAGTTCGTAGAGAATTTCCTGACTCTTTCCTAGGGCAAATACGGGAATGAGGACGGCTCCACCTGATGTGAGAACTTCGCGGATGCAGCGTCCGAGACGCGCCAGTTCCCTCTGTCTCGTGTAGCCTTCCGTTCGCTGCGTGGCGCCATGTGTGCATTCCATAATCAGCACATCGACCCCATCCTCCGGGAAGGAAGCTCCGGGGATGAGACTTTGATCTTCGAATTGGACGTCTCCGGTGTAGAAGATACGCAGACCGTCCCTCATTTCCAGGAGTACGCCGCACGAACCGAGGATATGGCCGGCATCGTAGAACGTGGCCAGCGCCTCTCCCTCTGCCGTGAGAAAAGGCTGTTCGTAGGCTCGCTTCTGCCATTGGTTTTTCGCGCGCTCCAGTTCTCCGTGGGTGAAGAACGGGTATTCCGTTATACCGTCGAACAATCGCTGCGCGCTCATTACATTGACCGAGTTGTGCAACATTGCACCGCCTACTTCTGCCGTAGCTTCGGTCATATTCACCTCTGCTGCGGGAAAAAGATCCTGCAGCACAGGGAGCACGCCGATGTGGTCCAGGTGTGCGTGGGTAATAAAGACGCTCTGCGGGGCGTGGGTGTCGAGGAGCCCGAGTTGAGGCTTGGCTTCGTTGCCAATCCTTTTAGGATGCATACCGACATCCAACACGAGATGAGTGTTGCCCCGACTGATAAGATAGCAGTTGGCGCCGATTTCTGCAGCTCCGGTGAGGTTGGTAAAAGTGGTCATGCTTTTTCTATGCCTGACACAATGGCAGCGATTGCATGCGCGGCATTTGGTTTGGCAAGGGAACGCATCGCAGCCTGCATAGCCCCGAGAGCTTTCGGATTGAGAAGGATATGAGTCACGAAATTTTTCACGCACTCCGGTGTGAGATCCTTTTGCTCGCAGAGCACTCCTGCTCCTGCTTCCGCTACAATGCGCGCGTTGTAGTATTGGTGATTATCGGCAGCGTAAGGGTAAGGCACCAGCAGACAGGCTTTACCAAGCACAGAAAGCTCAGTGAGAGTGGATGCCCCACTGCGTGCTACCACGGCATCTGCCGCTGCATAGACTGTCGGCATCTCCGAGCAGAAGCCCACCACGCGTACATTCTCCACACCGGTAGTCAGATTTTCCACACGAGCGCGATCAGCTTCACCGGCAATGATGAGCATCTGCACCTGTGGTGAGGCTTTGGCCGCTTCCACCATGGTGGTGTTTAATTGTTGAGCTCCCTGGGAGCCGCCGATAACGAGAAGGAGAGGCTTGTCAAGAGGCAGGGAGAGGGCAGTTCGAGCCTCTTGCGGCGATGGTTGGGATTCAAGCAACTCTTCCCTCACTGGTGTGCCAATCGTGCGGCATGGACGTCCCGGTAGGTGATTCGCCGCTTCCTTCAACCCAAGCAGTACGGTCGTGCAGAAGTGCGCTGTGAGTCGATTGGCCCGGCCGGGAATGGAGTTGGAGTCGTGCACATACGTGCGGCGGCGCAGCAGATAACCTGCCAGCACCGGTGCGAGGGAGGTGAATCCTCCCATGCCAAGTACGGCGTCTGCTTTCTCTCGCCACACGAGGCAGATACTGCTCAGGAGTGTGCACGCGAAACGCCAGAGGAAAAGAGGCATACGCGGAGAGAAAGTGGGTGGTTTGGCAATCGCGGATACGGAGCGGAATTCGAGATCCGGGTATCTACCGGATCCTGCAGCGTCCACCTGTTTGCGGGAGATGAGCAGCAAAGGCCGATGACCAAGAGAACGCAGTTCCTGTGCGACGGCGATGCCGGGGAAAAGGTGGCCACCGGTTCCACCGCAGGCGATGATGATACGCAGAGATTTTGCAGGAGCGGACATGAGGGATGGTCAGGAGAGAGGTTCGCGGGAGACGCCTTCAGGCCAATACAACTGCTTCACCGACGGGGTGTGGCGCTGAATGCTTGTGAGCAGACCGATGGAGAGAATGGTGAAGACGAGGCTGGTGCCACCATAACTGATGAAAGGCAGGGGCAGACCAGAGTTTGGCAACAGGGAGGTGACGACTGCCATGTTCAGAACAGCAGGCCAGAAAATGGTGCAGACAAGCCCCGTGGCAAGGAGACGCCCAAAGGTCTCCTGCGTTTGCAGCGCCAGCATGATGCCAAAGATAGTAAGCATCGTGAAGAGCAGCAATACGCCCAACGTGCCCACCAGTCCCCACTCTTCACCGATCTCAGCAAAGATAAAGTCGGTGTGCGCAAAGGGAAGGTTACCGAATTTTTCGATGCCATCGCCGAGACCGACACCGGTGATGCCCCCGCGCGCGAAGGCGAGGATGGAAATCCACTGCTGGCGCCCGACACCTTGACTGAAAGCCTGGGGGTCAAACCATGCGTAGATGCGTTCTAATCGGTTCTCGTTGGCCGTTGCCATATCCAGCATGAGCACCATGCCGACAAGTAGGGCAGTGAAGAGCAGCCAATGGCGCACTCCGGCGACGTACATGACGCATGCCCCCGAAACGGCGAGCGCCGCGGCAGTTCCCATGTCCTTCTCCGCGAGAATGAGTACGAGAGGGATGCCGAAGAGGATGGCTCCGGGCAGGATAAACCCGCGCCAGAAAGTTCCCGGCATTTCGCGATGGGTGGTGTACCAATCCGCTAGGGTAATCATCATGCATATCTTTGCAATCTCACTGGGCTGGAAGGTCATGAAACCGAGATTGATCCAACGTTTCTCTCCATTGATTTCCATGCCGATATGCGGCACGTAGCATAGAATCAGCAGAAATACGCAGATGCCCCAGAATACATACACCCAACGACGCAGAGACCGGTAATTTACGGCGCTCACGGCCAGCGCGCCTAAAAGTCCCACAAACCCAAAAATGCACTGTTTGATAAGAAATTGTGCCGGATTCTCCCCTTGTGGTACGTAGGCGCTCAGCCCTGTGCTGGCCACCATCATGATGCCTAGTACGAGCAGAACGATGAAACTCAGCCAGATGCAGAGGATGCTCAGCCGCGGGGACATGGACGTGGGAATATCTTGCGTGCCGACTGATCAGCGCAACTTCAGCTGCATTCCTGGTTGAATGCGGTTGGCGTCCTTGATCCCGTTAAGGCGGAGGATTTCTTTGAGGGGTACCTTCGTCTTGCGAGCAATGCGTGAGAGTGTTTCTCCTTGCTGCACCGTGTAGACCGCAGTACTGGAAGCAGAATGCGTCGCGGATGCAGCAGTTGTTGCTGCATTCAGATTAGTTTGTGGCGCCGGATGCGGTGCTGTGGAATTGGTCGTGTCGCCGGAGGCAACGGGGATCACAAGAGTACTGCTTTGTGTGGGTGCGGTTGCCGGTGCTTTTGGGTTAGCTGCCTGTAGGGCTGCCGTGCTCACGCCGTACTGTTGAGCAATACTCTGCCAGGTATCCCCACGATCCACCCGATGGCGCACCGGCATAACCGTTGAAACCTTCACCACAGCGGGATCCTCATTCACTTCTTCTGCAGCGTCATCCTGTGTGGCGGTGGTGATGTGATTCTGACCTGCGGCTCCGGAAGTGTCGGTCTGAGGTGCGACGGGTGCCGTTGCCGCAAGTGGGGCGGCGAGTGGCGCGGCGGGTGTTGTTGCCCGGGAAGCCGCGGGGGCGGCCGGCAGTGTTGGAGCTGGCGGTGCCGGGGAAACCGCGGCCACGGCGGTGGCGGGCGGTGGCAACACCGGAGTATTTTGTGTCGGCGGTGGTGGCGTCATGCCGACTTGGGGGGAATGATCGGAATTCGAACGCGTGATATGTCCGCGCAGCAGCACTCCGCCGATGATGATGAGATGTAGCATGAGAAGCCCCCCAATGATGCGGACGATGGTGACGCTGCTGGTGCGGTCTTCCACGAGTCCTGTATCACTGTGATGACGTTTGAGGAGCGAGTGGAACAGGTGACGCTTGGGCTTAGCACGATCGAGGGGGGAGTTACGGAAGTTGTCGGTATTTTTCATAGTTGTCGGGAGAATAGAATGGTTTGAATTGGTTGGCGCTAGTTGTTAGTTGATGAAGAGGTGAGGCTCCGCACGGCATCGCAGAAGCAATCGCCACGCTCGGCGTAACTCGTGAATTGGTCGAAAGAAGATGTTCCGGGCGAGAAGAGAACGACGTCGCCGATTCGCGCATGCTCCGCGGCTGCGTGCACAGCCTGGGGCACAGTTTCCACACGCAGCGTTTCTATGCCGGTCCTGAAAGTATTTTCCAACTGTTCTGCGATCTGACCGAAGACGATGCAAAGATATACCTTACCATGCATTAATGGCAGCATGGACGTATAGTCCAGCCCTTTGTCTTTGCCTCCGATGAGCAGGATGATCGGACGCGTCTGGGAACGGATTGCAGCTTCGGTGGAGTGCAGGTTAGTACTCTTGGAATCATTGAGCCAGAGTACACCTTCCTTCTCTGCCACCAATTCGCAGCGGTGGCGGGGAGGTTCGAAGTTTAGCAGAGAAGGTACGATTTGGGTATCGTTCAGTCCCACGGCGCGGCAGGCCAGAATAGCAGCCATGGCGTTTTCCGCATTGTGCGCCTGCTGGAGAGCCGTGCCATTCAAGTCCACCACAGTGTTAGCGAGCTGCATGATGCAACCATCCTCAAAACGCAGAGTCCCGCTGCCGGCGTAAGCTGAAAATTCAATCACATTTGGCTTTATGGTTGGAAGCTGTTCTCCCACTCGGATGATGGCCGTTTGATCCTTCCCCATATTTTCGAAGATGCGCAGTTTGGCGTGGTAGTAGTCTTCCACAGTTTTGTAGCGATCCATGTGGTCGGGTGAGAAATTCAACCAAACGGCGACCTCCGGCTTGAAACTTGCGACAGTTTCCAACTGGAAGGAGGAAATCTCCAGCACGGCGAACTCCGGCTGCGGGCTTGCCAACGCCACCTCGCAGAATGGGTAACCGTAGTTTCCGCAGGCTTTTGCAGACTTTCCCGCCGCGGTGAGGATGTGCTCAACAAGGGCAGTAGTCGTGGTCTTCCCATTCGTGCCGGTGATAGCGATGACTCGTCCGTGGTAGTAGCGGAAGGCGAGTTCTACTTCGCCGATGATGGGTGCCCCGGCACAAGTGAACGCCAGTGACCATGGAGCATTTGCTTCAATACCCGGGGAAATTACTACCAAATCCGCCGCAAATTCTCGAGCCTCTTTTTCCCCCGCGCCAGGCAAAAAATCGAGCGAGCTATCGGAGCAGACGGCGGCTGGGTTGGAATCAAAAATACACACCCGCGCTGCGCCGTGTGCTGTCGCCAAACGCGCCGCCGCTACCCCGCTGCGTCCGCAGCCGAGCACCGCCACTTTTTTATGAAGTAAATTCATGAGTGAAAATCAGAGGAGAAGGATGAGGGAGAGAATGAAAAGGAACCAGGAGACTAGCCAAAAGCGAACACACACCTGTGTTTCGCTCATGCCTCCTTTTTCAAAGTGGTGGTGGAGCGGTGCCATGCGGAAGAATCGCCGCCCTTCGCCGTAGATACGTCTTGTAATTTTGAACCACATTACCTGGAGCACCACGGACGCCGCCTCTGCCACAAATACTCCGGCCACGATAATGAGGAAGAATTCCATGCCTAAACACACGGCAAGAGTTCCTAATGCGCCGCCCAGTGCCAGTGAACCGGTGTCACCCATAAATACCTTCGCCGGGTGACAGTTGTACCATAAAAAGCCCGCGCAAACCCCGATAAGCGCTATAGAAAAATAGGCGAGATTCCCGTTCCATAGACATGGATAGGAGCTTATGAGGAACATGAATAATGCGGCAGGTAGCATGCAGCCGCTTGCCAATCCATCCAAACCATCAGTCAAATTGACGGCATTGGAGGTGGCGATAATGGTGAGAATTGCCAGAGGAATAAAGAGCCATCCTGTACTGATCCAACCATAGAAAGGTATCATTACGTTGCAGGCAGACGCATCCACTAAATAGAGGTAGACAGCGCAGAACGCAGCAGAGGTAGTTTGCAGGGCTATTTTGAACCAACCGTTGACTCCGTCGCTGTTGTGTTTTTTTATTTTCGCATAGTCATCTAAAAAACCGAGAAAGGCCGTGACGAAGGTGACGAGCAGCACACACTGCACGCGTGGATCGTTGAGTGGTAGGAATAGCAGGGAATAGGTAAGCAGTGCGCCGATAAGAAGTACGCCCCCCATAGTCGGTGTGCCAACCTTGTTTGCGTGATCGGGTGCATGCACATTGCCATGTGCTTCACGAAGCGGTTGCCCTGCTTTTATCTCCCTCAGCTTACGGATGATCCATGGTCCGAGCGCCAGCACCAGAACGAGCGGAAGCAGCAACGCCGCCGCATACATGGCATCCTCGCTGGTTTTGAAAAAGTAATTCAGCATCGTTCGTCAGTCTTGCTTGAGAAAATCATTGATCACGCGCTCAATGCCCGTTGAGCGAGAACCTTTGAATAGAATTGCGTCACCTTCCTGCACGATTGCATGCAGTACCTCAGCGGCCTGCTGTGATGTATCGGTGCGTTTTACGTATCGCATTCCGCGACTCTGCGCTGCGCTTGCCAGTGCGGAGAGTTCGGCACAGGACTCACCGCACATCACGATACCTGCATAGCCTGCATTCGCTGCACATTTTCCTATCTCCGCGTGTGCAGCAATCCCGGTGTCCCCCAACTCGCCCATCTTACCCAGCACAGCGTAATGTTTCCCCTTAATGGGCATGCTCGCCACGGTGTGCAAAGCTGCAGTCATGCTTTCTGGGTTTGCGTTGTAAGTATCATCCACGATGAGTATGCCTTGTACAGAGCGGCAGGAGAGGCGTCCCTTCGTGAGGGCAATCTTGCCGAGGCCCGTGGCAATTTCGGCAAGGGCGCAGCCGAGTTTCCAGCCTGCGGCGGCGGCGAGTAAACTGTTATTCACCATGTGCTCCCCGGGAACAGGCAGATGCACGGGAATTTCTCCCAGATCTGCGATGATGAGTTTATAATCGCACCCTTCCGGGTTGCATCTCACATCCTCTGCCCGCACGGCACACGACTTGCCACCGACCGGCAGAGCGTACGCTTTTGTTTGCGAGGAGATATAATTCGAGTAGTCATCCGAAGAGGGGAAAATCATGCAACCATCGGTGGGCAGAGCGCGTGCGAGTGTGCATTTTTCTTGTGCGATGGCATCCCGTGAACCGAGTAGACCGATGTGGGCGGAGCCGATATGGGTGATGATGCCGACTTGCGGCTGGGTGAGAGCACATAGGGGAGCGAGTTCCCCAGCGTGATTCATTCCCATCTCCCATACGGCGGCGTCGCAGGTTTTCTCGGTGCTCAAAATACTCAAGGGCACGCCGATGTGGTTGTTCAAATTCCCGCATGTTGCCGTTACTTCCTTAAAATGCTGCTCGAGAATTGAGCGCACCATATCCTTTGTGCTTGTTTTGCCGCTGGAGCCCGTGACGCCGACCACGCGCAGATCCGCAAGCTCTCCACGCCACCATTGAGCCAGCTTTTGAAGTGCGAGCAGGGGGGCTGTCACGCGCAGCACGGTGCAAGCAGGGTGGTACGTTCCCTCGATGCGGCTTACTATGACCGCTGCGGCGGATTGTGAGGCTTCTGCAGCGAAGCAATTAGCGTCGAAATTCTCTCCGCTCAATGCGAAGAAGACGCAATCCGGGGTGATATGGCGTGTATCAGTGCAGATACCGGAGGTGACAACACGACTCCCGGAGGTCACAAGCTCAGCACCTGTAGCCTGCATGAGCTGCTCTGTGGTGATCTGCATCATCTCTTCTTTTCGGTAGTTTTCGCGGCGATGAGCTCTCTTTCCTTGCGCTCGGTGTAACGACGCACCGCTTCGGCATCTGAAAAACGGAATTTTTTGGTGCCAATGATTTGATAATCTTCGTGACCCTTCCCGGCGATGAGAACAACATCTCCAGCGCGTGCATAATCGAGAGCTTTCTCAATCGCCTCAGCACGCAGGGTAATGCGATGGCGCATGGATTCCGGGATGCCCGGCATGATTTCGTCAATGATACTCTCAGGATTCTCCGTGCGAGGGTTGTCGCTCGTCACAATACACAGGTCAGCGTATCGAGCCGCGGCCTGCCCCATCAGTGGACGCTTGGTTCGGTCACGATCTCCACCACAGCCGAAGACGACAATCAAGCGTCCGGAACGGCACAGTTTTCGCATCGTATGGCAGACATTTTCCAGAGCATCCGGGGTATGAGCGTAATCCACAAAGCAGCGGATGCGGTTGAATGAACTCACGAGCTCCAAACGTCCAGGTACCTGCGGAGCATTTGAAATTGCATTGATAGCGTCCCGCAGGTTGATACCCGCAGAGACAGAGCCTACGAGAGCTGCCAGGCTGTTGGAGATGTTGTAAGCGCCGATGAGCGGAATGCGGACGAGGTAGGTTTTCTCTCGGTAGGCGAGTTCGTAACTGCTGCCGGAGGTGGTGAGAGTCTTCGGAGTGAATCGAAACTCCGCATCTGGCGCAGAGCCGAAGGTGCGCACCTTCATCAGCGGCGCCATCTCTTCGGCCAATCGACGTCCGTACGGATCATCAATGTTAATGACGGCTATGCCGTGGCGAGAACCACTTTCTGCCATGGCGCTGAAGAGACGCTTTTTTGCCTGGTAGTAGTGTTCCATATCGCCGTGATAGTCCAGATGCTCAGGGGTGAGGTTGGTGAAGATTCCGACACGGAATTGCACACCGGCGGTACGTTCTTGTTCTAAAGCATGGGATGAGACCTCCATCGCCACAGCTCGACAATTATTGCGTGTCATATCGGCGAGCATTTTCTGAAGCTCGGCACTGCCCGGCGTCGTGTTGTGGGAAGTGATGCGGCACGCTCCATCATCGTAAAGAATCGTGCCGATGAGACCGGCTTTCTGCCAAGTGCAGCGCAGGATGTGGTGCAGGAGGTAAGAAATAGTTGTCTTACCATTCGTTCCGGTGACACCGATCACAATAAGTCTCTGACTAGGAAATCCTTGCCAGGCTCCCATAAGAATTCCGCAGGCGCGGCGCGTGTCCGGCACCTGCACCCAGAGGATGTTTTTCTTCTGCGCAGAAGTGGGGCAAGGCTCCTCCGCTACGATTGCGACGGCTCCGGCGTGGATTGCGCGCGGGATCAGCTTGTGACCGTCAACCCGACTGCCGCGCACGGCAATAAAACAACTTCCCGGGGTGACCTTGCGATCATCGTCAACCACTTGCCCGATGCCGCGGCGAAGTGCTCCGGTGATTGTCGTCTCCGGCAGAAGGGAGAAAAGTTGTTTGGGGTTCATCATGGTTTTTTACGAGGAGAAGGTGGGGATGCCTGGACTGTTCGGTCCTTGTCGTTACGATAACGCTCGTAAGCGAGGGGATCGGAGGGTTGTAAATTCAGCACGCTGATGAAGCGTTCGGCGGCCGCTCGAAAGATTGGAGCTGCGACAGTGCCTCCGCCCGCGTTGCAATCCGTAGGATGTGGCTCATCAATCACCGTCATCACGACAAGTTGGGGATCATCTATCGGCAGCACACCCGCAAATGAAACGGTGTAGAGTCCTTCGTAATACCCGCCGGATTCTTTTACTTTCTTTGCCGTGCCTGTTTTGCCGCCGATGCGGAATCCGGGGATAGCGGCTGCCGTGGCAGTACCGCGCCCAGCCGGACCGGAGGCTTGAGTGACGCTTTCCAGAGCACCGCGGATAATACGCGCGGATTCCGGAGACATGACCCGCTGCACTTCCCGCGGCTCGCATTCATCATACACCGAGCCATCCGCTGCAATGATTTTGTCAATGAGCCGAGGCTTCATGCGTACACCACCGTTAGCGATGGTGGCATAGACCATAGCCATGTGCAGCGGAGAAACGGAGACTGAGTATCCGTAAGCGATGCGGGAATAGTTCACTATGTTGGAACCATCTGCCAGCAAACAGGCCCCTCCGCTTGGAAGGTCAATCCCAACAGGTGCGTTCAGCCCATAGCGAGAGAGGTATTCGCGGTAGTTTTGCCACTTCACTGTGAGCGCAACGCGTGCCGCGCCCGGGTTGCTTGATTTTTTGAGAATCTGGCCTACGGTGAGTGTACCGTAGTTGAAGCGACCATCGTTGATAGGTTTGCTGCCGAAACCGACGCTGAATGGCGAGCAGTTCACCGGTGTGTCGATGGTCATAATGTGTCGATCGATCGCCGTGGTGGTGCCGATCACCTTGAAGGTGGAGCCTGGTTCATAGCGTGTTTGGCAGGCGAAGTTGAAATCGCCTGTGATCGGTGTGCCTTTCTTATCCTTTACCGTGCCGCGCTTGAATGAACCATCGGGAGTGATGAGATCCTTTGTGTTCAGATTGAAAGATGGACGGCTCACCATGGCCAGGATATCGCCTGTCTTGGGATGCACCACAATCATGCATCCCCGCCTGGCGCGATAGTGCTGCATGCCGCGGTCGAGCTCCTGCTCGCAGATTGCCTGCAGGCGCATGTCGATGGTAAGACGCAAGTTCAGTCCGTCTTTGGGCGCCATGTAACGGTCATCTTCATTCGGGAGCACCTGGCCGCGGGCATTGTGGCGGTATTCACGCATGCCGTCCACCCCGGCCAGATAGCTTTGGAAGTACTGCTCTACGCCACTCACGCCCCGGTTCTCGTGATCCACGTACCCCAGCACGTGGCAGAGCATTTCCGGCATCACATAGGAGCGGTGTGGATTTTGCTGCACCACAATGCCATGCACGTGCGCACGATTCAACGTTTCTTTGATGCGCTCCGCCTGGTCCAGATTAAATCCCTTGGCGAGGATAATGTTGTTGCGGAAGGATTTTTTTTGTTGCCCCGTTTTTTCGGCCTGGCGATTGTATTCCTCGGTTTCGGTTTGGGCGATGCGCTCAATGATGTCCTCCCGTGTCATGTTTCGTCCTTTTTTACCGTTCTTCTCGTCGGTTTGGGCGATGCGGCAGAGGTACGGGTAGAGCAACTCCGCGACAAGTTGGTCGTGCAGCTTGTAGTAGTAGTTGCACACCTCCGGATCGTATTCCAACATACGGTTGATCTTTGGGTCGATGGTGCCCATTTGACGGCGTAGTGCAGCCTTTTCTTCCGGAGTCATTCGTCGGCGTGCGTTGTCGAGAAGTTCGTTGCGTTTTGCACTGAGAAGCTTGCGGCGGTCGGAAGAAGTCTTGGCTTGTCCCCAGGCGGCGCTGTGGCTCACTTGGTTGTACGCCAAGCCGTCCACTACGGCGGTAAGTTCACGCAGATGGTAGCGATTGGCGATGAGTTCAGCATTTTGGATGTTGTTGGTGAGGATCTCCTCATTTCGATCCATGATGATGCCGCGCTGCGCAGGAATAATTTCCTTTTCGATGAGTTCATCGGCAGCGATGCGTCCACGGTTTCCGGAGTCGACCACTTGTAGCTCAACGAGCCGGTGGGCGATCGTGCACGAGACCCCCAGCACCACGGCACAAAGCCAGACGCATCGGTTTGCAAAGGGGATCTTCGTTTTCATGTGGAAGGGAGCGAGAAGAACGTTACCGCGAAGCGGTGGCGTTTATGGAGGCGGTTTCACGCGTGCTGCGAGCCAGTTCGACTTGATCGTGGGTGATGTCGCGCAGGGAAGAACCGTCCTGATTCAGACGATCGCGCATGGCCCAACGATTAGTGAGTGCATCAGCTTTGGCGCGGTATTGGTTTGTATTGAGTCGGCAGATGGCAATTTCACGGTTAATTTTTTCAAGCTCCGTGTGCTCTGCCACCTGACTGTTCTTCAGTACAGCATAGGAGACGCCAGCGCTTGCGGCGATGATGGCAGATGCGACCATCCATGCCAGCAGCCCAAAACTAATGCGCCCTGAGTAACGAGTGTTGAGAGGGTCAAGAGTGTACATAAAGCATGATGAAGGTGAGGTTGATTAAATCTTTTCCAGTACGCGCAGTTTAGCGCTGCGGGAACGGGGGTTGCTGCTGAGCTCCTCTGCGCCGGGGGTGATCGGTTTGCGCGTGATGACTCGAGCCGCATAATCCGGATTCGGGCGTGGTCCCGGCCACTCTGGACGGTCCAACTCCGGTTTGGAAACGCGCTCGAAGAAGCGTTTTACGGTTCGATCCTCGAGACTATGAAATGTGATCACGGCAAAGCGTCCTCCACTACGCAACAGCGAAAAACCTTCCTTAAGCAAGATTTCGAGCTGCCCAAGTTCATCATTCACGGCGATACGTAAAGCCTGAAAGCTTCGGGTGGCAGGGTGTTGTTTGCTACGGCGCGGCAGCACCGAGCAAATGATATCAGCCAGGCGTGTGGTGGTGGTAATGGGGGAGATGGCACGCTGTTGCACGATGCGGTGAGCAATGGCACGAGCAGCGCGTTCTTCTCCATAGAGGTGCAGGATATCAGCGATTTCTGTTTCGGTTGCGTCGTTGATGATGTCCGCCGCGCAGCGCGGTGATTGAGGATCCATGCGCATATCCAAAGGACCTTCGGTAAGGAAGGAGAAACCGCGCTGAGGTGTGTCAACTTGGGGGGAGGAAATTCCCAGGTCTGCCACAATGCCGTCAACGCTTCCTACACCCTCGTTGTGCAGTAACTCTCTCGCATCCCCGAAACAACCTGTCAGCACATGCATATGGCTGCCGTACGCCTCCAATCTTTTACGGGCTGCTGCGCAAGCGGTTGGGTCACGATCAATTCCCCACACAATTGCCCCGCATTGCAATAGCAGTTCGCTGTGGCCGCCGCCTCCCAGCGTGGCATCCAGGATTACTTTGCCTTCGGTAGGCAGCAGGGCATCCGTCGCTTCACGTCCCAGCACTGTGGTGTGGCGAAAAAGGGTTGCTTGAGCAGCCTCTTCTGAAGCAAAAACTTTTTGTCCCTTCGCACGGTGGTCTTGCTGCCACTGGTCTGCCTGCTGGGCCGAGCATGATTGCAGGATGCTCTCGACATCACCAAGAGCTTCCGGTGCTTCAGTACGCCAGTTTTCGATGTGTTGTTCTACTCCGCGCTCATCCGTCAGCTGCAGCAGCACCCAAACCGCAGCGTTTCCGAGTTCGAAACCCAGCACTCCCTTGTCTGCCTGTAGCACTGCTCGCAGGTCATTTCCCCCCGTGAGTTCCCTGCCCGCGCGCGCGCGCAAAGAAAGAATATGGTTTGAGAAATTGGTATTAAGCGAGTTGAGCTTATCAGCGATTAACTGCGCTTGCTTGGTGTTGCCGCTTTCCGCTGCCTCCCGCAGAGCCTTGCGCAAACCAAGGCACTCCCTGTTCCAGCGGTCAAATTGATCCACTGGAACAGCATCCACCCGCCATAGTGTGACTGCGTAACTAACCCCGGGGTTCGGTGCGTGCTGCGCAACCCAGCATTCTGGTGAAAAGGAGGTCATGAGAGGATATGGAACAACCGATCAAGCTGGAGCCTGCTCATCGCCTCGGCCGAGTGGATAGCCTCAAAATCCAGCGGTGACCATATCTCAAAATATGTACCCCGCCCCACAATAGTGGCGCTGTCCGACAAATTCATACGCTCTCTTTGGGGCTTTGGAATAAGGAGTTTTCCCTGACTGCTCACCTCAGCTTCAAAGCTGCAGCCTGTGATTTTGCCAACATACTGATCCAACTCGCCCGGGTTTACTCCATGTTCCCGCGCATACTCCCGAATTGCCTCAATTTTTTCTGCAAAGCTTTCTTGTGTGTAGCATTTCAGCACAGGACGTCCTTCATTATGCGCCTCAATCATCACCAGCACTCCCTCTTGTGTCGCGCGCCAATTCGCAGGTACTGCCACCCGACTCTTCGGATCCAGTTTATGCGTCACATTCCCTGTAAAGGGCACTTTTCCAGTCACTGTCATGTCTTAGAGTGCACTTGACAATACACATAGTACACTCCAATGCACTTCATATGTCAACTCTATTCTCAAAAAAACTCATTTTTTTTACATAGGCTTTCCCAACGACCAATATATGTCGCGTGATTAGCAAACCGTCCAAAATTACGAGGTAAGGGCAAGCCAGACTTCAGAATTGCAAGTGAGCGGTTGGTTTGAAATTTTTCAGGCAGGCGTGATTGTGTTCATACCTTCACTTTGTTGTTTGATAAAGGGAGTTTTTATGCGTTCGGCTGTGGGTGCTGACTGAGCAGGGAAAGCTAGTCCCTCTTTCTCATCTCTCCCATTTTGTTCATTCCTGCTGCCCTTCCTACTTCGATATTTCCTGCCTTCCTGCAGCAGTGTTCCGGGTCTCAGATTTTCATATCATTTCATTTCCCGAGGAAAGTTCTCCCGGCTTGCATAACGCGGAGGTTGCACAAAGAAAGCGCGCCGGAACAAAAATTCCGGCGCGCTTGTAAATGGTCGCGAGGAAGAGAGCCGTGGGCGCCCTTCCTCTCGGGAGCCCTTACTTGGTCACTTGGACAGGAGCGGGAGCAGGAGCGGGAGCCTCAGGGGCCTGCTGCTGCTGCTGCTGCTGGCAGCTAGCAAGAACTGCAACAGCCGTAAGAGCGAGAACAGAGATGGTCTTCATATTATCTTACTTGTTTTGTTGGTTGAGCTCCCCGATCCCAGAGTAGGATAAGGGGGCAAGGCTCATTGTACGTGATTTAAGCCTCAACGCAAGACTAAAATGCAAAAAGAAGTAAATTTTATTGAAATCCAGAGTAGAGAAAAACCGCCAAACCCCCGCAGTGGTGCGGGATTGCGAGTTATTCACAGTCGCTAATCATTTTTTTGTAAGATGGGAGGAGAGGCAATCAAAAACGGGATGAGAGCGTGAAAATGAAGAAATGATCCATCCGTGCCCATGTGAGGTTTTGACAAAAGAGGGAATTAAGATAGCCCGCCCTCGAGATATTCAAGAGCCATGCGGCGACAGAGGCCGAGATCCTGCTTTCCGGAAGAAAGTATAGGGATTTCTGCAACGGGAACCACGTAACGCGGCGCCCAGAGATTGGGTATGCCGTGAAGAGGGAATTCGGTGCGCAACTTGCTGATAAGTTCACGTTGCGCCTGAGGAGATACGTGGTCTGGCAGGGCGGTGAGCAGGGCAATGGCTTCTCCTTTCTGAGCATCCAGTATCCCGGTGACAGCAATGCTCAACTTATCGGTATTGAGCTTAAGAATGTGGGTGATTAATTCTTCTACTGCCTCATGCGGCACCATTTCGCCGCCGACTTTAGAGAAGCGCGAGAGGCGTCCGTCCAGAGTGATGAATCCGTTGAGATCCATGCGACCGATATCACCGGTTTTGAACCAACCATCTCTGAAAACAGAGGCATTGAGTTCCGGACGTCTGACGTAGCCTCGGAATATATTGGGACCTTTCAGCCAAACCATGCCGCGTTCAGTGAGAGGAAGAATTTTGTTATCGTTTTCCGCATCAGTGATGCGCACGGTGATGCCAGGCAGCAGACAGCCGATACTGCGCGGTGTGGTACCGGGAATGCTGAAAGCGGATCCCGGTATGCGTGGTTCATCGGGAAGATTTACCGTACATACGGGAGAAGCCTCTGTTAGTCCATAACCTTCAAGGAGTTGTATTCCTGTATGCGTTATGTACTCCTTTTCCAACTCGACCGGCAGACGCTCAGCCCCCACGATGAAATAGCGAACGGTAGCGAAGGTGTACGGATTGGCTCTGCGTAGCATGGCTCGAGCAAAGGTGGGGGTGGCGCAGAGCATAGTCAGCTCATATCTTTCGATGAGTTGGCAGAGCGTGCGTGCATCCGTAGGGTTCGGGTAGGTGCAGATGGGACGTCCCTTCATCAGCGGCAGGATGAAAGCGATCGTGAAGCCAAAGCTGTGGAAAAGCGGCAGGGAGCCTAGCACTCGTTCATGATCCAGCACGAGGCGGCAGCAGCTCTGCGCGATATTGGAAAGCACCATACGATGAGTGAGCGCTACCCCCTTCGGTTCGCCGGTGGAGCCTGCCGTGAAGAGCATGGCTGCTTCATCCTCCCCATACCGTTCTGCGGCGCGCGTCTTTTTGCACAGAAAGCCTGCCGGTGCGAAGCGTGCCAGCATGACATTTCCGATAAGCTGCAACTTGGGCAGGCTTGCGAGCAACTCCTCCACAAGGATGAGCTGGTTGGTTGCCGGCCATGAGAAACTCGGCAGCTTTTCCATGAATTGTCGCGCGGTGATGAAGCTCTTCAACTCGGCTTGTTGCACCGTACTTTGGAAGGAGGCGTCGGAACTCGCGTAATTGATGATCACCGGCGTTATCCCCGCCAGCATGCAGGCGAGCAGGGCAATTGTGCCGCCCGGTCCAGGTGGAAGAATGACGCCGATACGTTGTTCTCCTCGCTTGCGCAACCTCGCCGCCACGGTCATGGCTACCCCGAGAATTTTGTAGTAGGGCAGAGACTTCCCGTTCAGGCCATCAATCATTTCCACTGCACCGTGCTTTCTGAGCGCATGTACGAGATGCGCGGTGAGCGAACCATTCAGGAGAGGACGCGAGGAAAAAACCTCACTGCTCTTCTCCATCCAGACAGAGAGGAGACGTTCCGCCATGTGGGCGCCGACCGGTAATTGAGGCAGTACGTAGAATTCCTCGCAGCAGCCGTTCTCCTTGACGTCGCGGTAGAGGGTATCGATACTCTCTCCGTAGAAACCGAGAAAGAGCGGAGAAATCGGCAAACACATCCTCTGAGCATACTCCAAGAAGAGCTCGGGCACATCCGCCAGACATCCTCGTACTTTTGCAAGTTGACCCGGCATGAAAACCACACTTTTCCCTTTTTTGAAGTAATACCGCAGCAGCTCACGTGCCGCCTGGGGCGTCCCATTGCGAAAGTCAAATCGCTCTGGCAACAATTTCTTGCCCAGAAGGTAATTCTCGATCTCCGGCAGTGGTGGGAAAGCTGCGTCGGTGATATACACAAGACGTCCTTGCAGCAGGTAGTTGAGAGCTTTACAAGCCTGCACACTTAGTCGGTTCGGCAAATAAAACGCCGGCGCGACAATGTTTTCTTGACCGTGGAGGGTCAGATTGTTCATGGGGGAAATGGGTTCAACGAAAGAGGTGGGATATTCCGATGAAAAAACCGTTCAGCTTGTATGATCAAGCGGAACGGTTTTCTGTTTTGGGAAATTTTAACAGATGAGAGGAGTGGGAAAAATTTTCCGGTGGGTTTTCATCTGTCCCACTCCTTTTTTCACATCTGCTGAGAAGACCGATTCTCGTTTAGAAAGTGTACGTGCATTTCACGCCGGCCACTACGCCAAAGTTCCGGTAGGGCACTAGGGTAGAGCCGTCTTTATGCAGGAGACCCTCCGTTGCTTGGCGGAGAGAGGAAGTCTTGGCAGCCTTTTGCGCTCCCGCACCCAACCAGTTGAAGCTCACGCTTGGGGTGAGGATGAGTTGCTTTGTGATGAACCACGGGGTGGAAAGTTGAATCCAGAAGGCTTGCGCACCATTGGCATTGGCGTGGTGCCCCGGGTCGAAGTAGTTAGCCGTGGCGCTCATGGCAAAGGTCAGCAGCCCCGCCACTTTGACGTCCTCCGCCGTGCCGATGATGGGCGCCTTGAAGGTCATGTGCGGCTCAAACCACCAGCCCTGCACACCCTGGAAGCTCAACCGCACTGAATTGCCCACCTCAAACCAGGCCGTCGGGGTGTACACCATATCCAAGAACACCTCATTCACGCAAGAGGCGCTCTGCTGGCGGAAGTGCTTGGCAAAAGCGCCCAGAAGACCGCCGTGTACAAAGTCGTGACCCAGAGAGACAGCGCCGTACTTGCCGCTGTACTTGAGAGCCGTCGCCACGGCAAACTCGTTCTCCACATTGCGAGGGGTAACCCCGAATGCCGCCAAATCCGCATAGGGGGCAGGTCCGTACATGGTGTGCCCGGAGCTCACCATGCGGTAGGAGATGGTGTTATCGACGCTCCACTGTTGCTGCTTTTTGCCGATGTCGTAGTTCGTCTTGAGGGCAACGAGTTCGGAGCTGTCACCTTCTGCCACAGAGTGGGAAATCACGAGACCGCGACCTACGTAGTTG
>CANRKR010000009.1 GCA_947631275.1 uncultured Akkermansia sp. | reverse complement strand
GCAACGAATTAGAGCATAAATGAACGTCCTGCCTCCTTTCCAAAAATGAATCCAATTTTCTAATGCGTTTGCCCTGAAGCAGAGCACTTCTTCTTGACTTTTTGCATCACTGCGCTAAACTTGCGCGCACACTTTTTATCATGAACGCGTACAGAACTCACACCTGCAATGAACTTCGTCCATCCCACATCGGTGAGCGCGTCTCGCTCGTCGGATGGGTCGATACTGTGCGTGACCACGGGGGCGTGATCTTTATCGACCTGCGGGATCGCGAGGGCAAAACTCAGGTTGTTTTTCACCCGGAAGTGGATACGGAACTGGTGAAGCAAGCAGAGGCATTACGTGTGGAAAGCGTCATCTGCGTGGAAGGCAGGGTGGTGGAGAGGCTGAAGACGGATGAAATAGATGCCACAAACCCGGATTTAGCGACGGGAGAAATTGAGGTAGAAGCGGACGGGATGAAAGTGTTGAACCGCGCAGCAGTGTTGCCTTTCCAACTGGATCGTCACGTGGCAAACGAAGATCTGCGCCTCAAGTACCGTTTCCTGGATCTGCGACGTCCGGAGATGCAGCGCAACATGATGCTGCGTCACCGCATCACCAAGACCATGCGTGACTACCTTGATGAGCAGGGATTTCTGGAAATTGAGACCCCCATCCTCTCCAAAAGTACGCCGGAGGGAGCACGTGACTTCCTCGTGCCGAGTCGACTGAGTCCAGGTACGTTTTATGCGTTGCCACAAGCGCCACAGCAGTACAAGCAGCTGCTCATGGTGGCGGGTTTGGAAAAGTATTTCCAAGTGGCTCGTTGCTTCCGCGACGAGGATTTGCGCGCGGACCGTCAACCGGAGTTCACGCAAATCGATATTGAGGCTTCCTTCATCACCCCGGAAAACATTTACGCATGGGTGGAAGAAATGCTGCAACGCGTCTTCCGTGAAGCCATCGGTCGCGAAATCTCCATTCCCTTTCCCCGCGTTACATGGCACGACGCCATGGATCAATTCGGTTCTGACAAACCGGATCGACGCTTCGGCATGCAGCTTACTGACTGTTCAGACATCTTTGCCAAGAGCGACTTCCGCGTCTTTGCTTCTGCGGTGGCGGAAAGCGGCGTAGTGAAAGCTATTAACGCCAAAGGCTTTTCTCCGTCCGTCGGGCAGGTAGATTCCCTTACCCAAACCGCCGTGGAAGCCGGAGCAAAAGGGCTTGCCTACATCAAGGTGCGCGATGTCAATGACCGCGATGGCTGGAAGAGCCCCATTACAAAGCGTCTCTCGGACGACGAAATCAACGCCCTGAAGAAACGTCTAAATATCGAGGATGGCGACTGCATTTTCTTCGCTGCAGGTCCGTGGGAGCAAAGCTGCACGATTCTTGGTCGCGTGCGCCTGGAATGCGCGGAATACATGGAACTGCTCGAGGGCAATACGGATGTGGACCTCTTCTGGGTCACTCGTTTCCCCCTCTTCGGATGGGATGCGGAAACACAACGTTTCTGCGCTATCCACCACCCCTTTACGCGCCCTGTGCCGGAGGATGTGGAGAAGGTGTTACGGGGAGAAATCTCAACGGATCTGTGTGCCGAGGCGTACGACATTATCCTCAACGGCAACGAGCTGGGTGGCGGATCCATCCGTATCCACGAGCGCGATTTGCAGGATGCCACCTTCCGCTCTCTGGGGCTGGATGAAGCGACCATTCGGGAGCAGTTCGGACACCTGCTTTCCGCCTTTTCCTTTGGAGCTCCGCCTCACGGAGGTTTGGCGCTGGGACTGGACCGCGTGGTGATGTTGCTCGGCGGCTGCTCATCGATTCGCGAAGTCATAGCCTTCCCAAAGAACAACCGAGGGGCAGATCTCATGAGCGATTCCCCTGCTCCAGCGGAGCCGAACCAACTACGCGACATACACATTCAGGTCAAGCTGCCGGAAAAACTCCGCCAGAAACTTGAAGCAACCGCCAAAGAGGACTCTCCGGGGGAGAATTAACTTCCCCCTCCTTTTTCACCTAAGTCGGTTCCCTTTGTTTTTCCTCTGCCACGCTGAGAAAAGCCATGAAAGTCTATGTCATAGCGGGGGAAAAGAGCGGTGACAAACAGGGGGCGCTGCTCATGCGGGAGCTCCTTGCGCGGCGGCCGGATATTGAATTCTGCGGTTTGGGAGGCACCAGAATGCATGCCGTGGCAGAAGGAGTGCGCGATTGGGCTGAGCAGGCGGCTGTCATCGGTGTGGTGGAGGTGCTGCGCCACGCTCGCTTCTTCCTACGCGAACTCAAGGCAATGGAGGAGCGCATCGCTGCAGACAAGCCGGATCTGCTCATTCTCATCGACTATCCCGGCTTCAACCAACGCCTTGCAGAACGCGTGCGCAAACGCTGCCTCGGCATCAAAATTGCGTGGTTCATCGCGCCGATGGTGTGGGCCTGGCATAAGAGTCGCCTGCCGAAACTCGCACGGGATTTGGATCTCATGCTCTGCACGTTCCCTTTCGAGAAAAAGCACTTTGAGGACGCCGGCCTGCGTACGGAATTCGTGGGGCACCCTCTGGCGGATGACATCGCCGCCACTAAAAGGAGCAACAAACGAGAGACAAATCTCATCGGGCTCTTCCCCGGCTCACGCTCCCGTGAAATCGAAAAGCATTTTCCGATTTTCCTGCGGCTCATCCGCATGGCGAGGGAAAAGCACTCTGACTGGCGTTTTGAGGTATCTGCCAGCAGTCTGCGTATAGAGGCACAAATGCGAAAAATTGCCACACGGATGGGATTCTCCGACACTGAGCTTCCGCCTATCGGCATCGGCACCTACCATGAACTCATGGATCGTGCCGAGGTGGCCCTGGTCACCTCCGGCACCGCTACACTTGAAGCCGCGCTTCACTCCCTGCCTTTCGTGCTGGTCTATAAGGTAACGTGGGGAACCTATTTGCTCGGGCGCCTGTTACTTACCATCCGTTTCATCGGCATCGTGAATATTTTAGCCGATGCGCCAGTGACCACTGAACTCATTCAGCACGAATTCTCCCCACAGCGCTGCATCCGAGAACTTGAAAAACTTATGATTCCTGAACAGCGAGAAAAGACGCTGCATGAGATGCAAAAGGCCGTAGCCTGTCTCTCAAAACAGGGAGGTTCTGCTGCTCAGGCAGCCGAGGCTATTCTCTCCCTGCTTTAATAAAAAAATTGTCTACAGGAAGCAAAAAATCCGGACGTCCGTAGAAAGCGAGAAAGATATTTCGTTCCTTTATTGTGGAGAGAGGAAGTGTTTTCCCCTCCTGAAAACCAAGACACAGATTAACATGAAATCACTCCTACTTACACTAATAATCGCTTCTGGGTCAATCATGGCTCAGGAAGCAGCCACTGCTCCGGCACCGACTCCGGATCCCCAACCGGCTCCTCCCTGCCGTAACCCGCACTTCAAGCATATCATGGCCAAATTTGACGCTAACAAAGATGGTCAGCTCGACGAGCAGGAAAAAGCTGCTATGAAGGCCGCCTTCGAGGCACGCAAAGCAGAATTCGAGAAAAAAATGCTTGAGAAGTTCGACGCGAATAAGGACGGTCAGCTTGACGACCAAGAAAAAAGCGCCATGAAGGAAGAATTTGCCAAGCACCGCGGCCCTCGCCACCATGGGCATGGACCCGCCATGCACGGACCACGCCACCACGGCTGTCCCTGCTGCACTCCACCCCCTCCTCCTTGCTGCGGCGAGCCCGAACTGAAGGATGATTGCCCTCCGCCTGCACCGGCTCCGACTCAGGAGTAATTCTTCGCATCACACTACGCGTTTCAAAACGAACCGCTCAACTACGAGCGGTTCGTTTTGCTGTTCCGGAAAGTCCTCTCTTCATGACGCAGAAGTATCTTGACAAAAGGGCAGGATAGGTCTTCTCTGGAAAGAGCAAAGGGCATCCCCTTGGAAGAACATGAGTAAGCAGCTGATCATCGCAGAGAAACCGAGCGTCGCCGCAGACTTAGCGCGCGTGCTGGGGAAGAAATACGGCAAGCTTCGGAAAGATGAAGCAAGCGGAGGTTTTTCCAACGACAAATTGATCGTCACCTCGGCAGTGGGGCACCTGCTGGAGCAGAAAAAACCGCAAACCAAGGACGGCAAGAGCCTGCCGTGGAAGATGGAATACTTGCCGGTTATGCCAGAGGAGATGGAGCTGGAACCCATCGCCAAATCGGCAGATCGTTTACGACGGATACTGAAACTTGCACGCAGCAAGGAAGTGGATTCGCTGGTGAATGCTTGCGATGCCGGGCGGGAAGGCGAACTCATCTTTCGCAACATCGTTCGTTACGGACGCATCCGCAAGCCGCTGCTGCGACTGTGGATGCAAAGCATGACGGATGAAGCCATTCTTGAGGCGTGGGGACAGCTCAAAGGGGATGCGGAAATGCAATCACTGGCTGATGCGGCACTCTGCCGTTCGGAGTCAGATTGGCTGGTGGGACTGAACAGCACCCGGGCGCTCACCGTGTTGCAATCCGCGGGCGGGGGATTTCACGTGACCCCCACGGGGCGGGTACAGACTCCGACATTGGCCATTCTCGCAGAGCGGCAGAAAAAAGCGCTAGCATTTGAACCGGAAACCTACTACGAAGTGCACGCGGAATTCAAGGTAAAGGATGGGAAATACAGCGGTAAGTGGGTTGACCCAAAGTGGAAGAAAGACGAGAAGAATCCGCAGCTCACACGGGAGCGCATTTGGGATGCTGAGCGCGCATCAGCCATCGTCGCCCGCTGCAAGGGAAAAGAAGCCGCTGTACAGGAGAAGAAGAAACCAGTGTCCGTTCCTCCCCCTTTGCTTTTTGATCTGACCTCTCTGCAGAAGGAGGCAAGCAACCGCTTCGGATTTTCTGCGAGTCGCACCCTGCAGCTGGCTCAGGAACTCTACGAACGCCACAAGGTCCTCACTTATCCGCGTACGGATTCCAAATTCCTGCCGAATGACTATCCGCGTGTGGCGATGGATACGCTGCGCACCCTTGCGAAGGGGCTTACAGAATACGCTGGGTTTGCTCAGGATATCCTGGATAACAACCGAGTCCGCCCCAACAAGCGCATTTTCGATAGCAGTAAAGTGAGTGACCACTTTGCCATCATCCCCACCGGACGCCTCGTCAGCCTGAACGGAGATGCTGCACGCATCTTCAATCTTGTGGTGCAACGCTTTCTGGGTGTTTTTATGCCGAATGCGGAATTCGAAGATACGGAACGTCTGAGTACCATTCGCTCCTCCGCTGGGGAGGATGTATTCATCACCCATGGTCGCGTGCAGCTGCAGGCAGGCTGGCGAGCTCTGCTCTACAGCGCTGAGAAAAAGGACGAACTCTGTTGCGTGGAATCCGGAGAAAAAGCGGAGACAGAAGACGCCGAAGTGCACGAGGAGCAGACCAAGCCTCCGGCAGCCTATACCGAAGCCACGTTGCTCACGGCGATGGAGAATGCCGGCAAGCTTGTGGACGATGACGAACTCGCCTCTGCCATGAAGGAGCGCGGACTCGGCACACCTGCCACTCGCGCTTCCATCATTGAGGGGCTGCTGACGCAGGAATACATTGTACGCGATGGAAAGGATTTGGTTGCTACGCGACGCGGGATGGATCTCATTGATTTGCTCAATCGCATAGGTCTCGGAGCGCTTTCCAGTCCGGAATTGACAGGAGATTGGGAGTATCGTCTCAAACAAATGGAGACAGGCAAACTACCACGCGCGCAATTCATGCGCGACATCCGCGGCTACACATCGGATATCGTGAAGGCAGTTCGCGACTACATGAGCGACGGGGTAAAATCTAATCTGCCTATCACCTGTCCGGTTTGCGATGCGAAAGAGCTTTCTGGCAGCGTGGATGGCGTTGCCTGCAAGAAGTGCAGCTTCCGGCTGCGCCGCACGTATGCTGGTCTGAGTTTGGATGACGAGCAGATGGCACAGCTCATCAGCAGGAAGGAACTGCCTCCGATGGATGGTTTCCGCTCCAAATTCGGGAAGGGTTTCCGGGCAGGGATTCGTCTGTTGCCACCGTCGGAAGGGAAGAAGACATGGCACACTGAGTTCTTTTTCGAAGATGAAAAACCGGCGACTCAAGCCGAAAGCACAGAGCAAACAAGTCTCGGCAGGGTACCAGTGAAAGACAGTGGAGCGCTTGAGCTCTTCGAAAGTGAAAAGCAGTGGAGCATTCCTGAGTTCACACGCAAGGGAGGCAAGAAAAAAGGATTCAGCGTCGGAAAGAATATTCTTGGTGTCGACCTGAGTCGCGAACAACTGCTGAACATTCTCAAAGAAGGTAAGAGTGAACTTATCACTGGGTTTGTTTCCCTGCGCACCCACAAACCCTTCGACGCCTACCTCGTGCTGGATGAGACACGCGGCGGTCTTGGTTTTGAATTCCCTCCACGTGAGAAGAAAGCATCCGTCTCATACTCAAGGAAAAGGAATGTCGACGCATCCGGTGAGCGTCAATCTCCGGTTCAAGCCGATCTTTCACAAGCCAAGAGCCACGGCGTTGTGCAGGTGAAAGGTAAAGGCGAGCACGAGTTGCTGGAAGCAGAGGACGGGTGGCATGTGCAGGGTCTCACGTGCGGAAAAAATCAACGTCCGCTAGTCATTGCTGCTACTATGTGCGGGGTGAAGCTGAACGCCTCCATTGTCACCCAGCTGCTGGCAAAAGGCAAGAGTCCGCTGATCAAAGACTTTGTGAGCCGAAAGAGTGGGAAGAAATTTGAGGCCTACCTTGTGCTCAACACCGGCAGTGGTCGCGTCACGTACGAATTCCCGCCGCGCAAGTAATTTTCCCGTCAGTATGCTTTCGCGCCTCCATACCCTGCTGCCAGATGTTTTCACCGGCGGCATCGTGGTCAGTATCCTGCTGGGTCTGTTTTTGCCCTGCCGTGGCGTCGCAGCAGCTGGCTTCGAGTGTCTCACTCAGGTCGCAATCGTGCTGCTGTTTTTTCTGTACGGTGTGAAATTGTCGCGTCGCTCGGTGATTGAAGGTCTTCTGCACTGGCGCTTGCAAGGGTTAGTGGCATTTTTCACCTTCGTATTTTTTCCTCTCATTGTGAGTCTTCTTGCCCCGATGCTTGAGTCAATGGTCGGCGCCGGACTCTTCGCCGGGCTGCTGTACGTAGCCTGTCTGCCTTCAACGGTGCAGAGCAGCATCGCCTTCACCGCTGTTGCGGGAGGGAATGTGCCTGCCGCGGTCTGTTCCGCTTCAGTTTCCAGCTTGCTCGGGGTATTCCTGACCCCCTTGCTCGTTGGCGTTCTCTTTTCTGTGGACAACGCATGCGGCGTTCATGTGGGTATGGACGCTGTACTCACCATCAGCTACCAAATTTTGCTTCCCTTCGCTCTGGGTCAACTGGTTCAGAACAAGCTGAAAGCATGGGCTTCTGCACACCGCACCCTCATTGCGCATAATGACCGTCTCACCATCTGGCTCGTAGTGTACACCTCCTTCTCCGGCGCCACAGCGCAGGGCTATTGGCAGAAGCTGGATGCCTATCACCTGCTCGGACTCATCGGCGCCTCCCTGCTCCTACTTATTACCATCCAAATCTCCATCTGGCTCTGCTGCAAGCTAGCGCGTTTTAATAAATCCGACACTATCACTGCCCTTTTTTGCGGTTCGAAGAAAAGCCTCGCCGTGGGGGCTCCCATGATGCTCGCCATTTTCGGCGCGCTAGACAACAATCTCCTTCTCCCTCTCATGGTATTCCACCAAGTGCAGCTCATGCTCTGCTCCCAACTTGCTGCCCGCTGGCGCCGATGTTCCGATCAGTAGGAAGAGGGCGGACATAATAATGAGAGACAAGTAGAGTACGGTTCCCGGCAGCAGGGCGAACGGTATTATCAAGTTGTTTATCTTAAGAAAGTAATAAGCATAAAGCTTGATGAACATAGCTCTCGGGATTCTGATACGACCGCAGGATTTCGAAGCATGTATGACTATTCATTAGGGAAATTTTTGAATAGACTAAGCCTTACCCTCGATCTTAACAACTCATAGTAAATGCTTCTAAGAAACCTTTATCCCATTCCCGGCTGAAAGCGGCTTGAAATAGATTGAGGATTTGGTACAATGGGGGTACGGGCATGGATGATTTATTTGACTACGCAGGGAAACAAACGAAAGCAGAAGAGGAACGAAAGCGATATAATGAACTCTGCCGCATTGTATACCGCAACAATGAACTGTACTACGCCAAAGCTGAGCCGGAAATCACCGATGCGGAATATGACCGACTCTACCGCGAGCTGGAAAAAATTGAGGCAGAGCATCCGGAATTTATCACTCCTGAGTCCCCAACGCAGCGTGTAGGCAACGATCTTTCGGAGGGCTTCGCGAAGATTATACACTCGGAGCCCATGCTGAGCATTGACGACATCTTCGAGCAGAGAACGACGGCTGATACAGTATCCGACCAGGCTCTCATTGACCTGTACAAGCGCCTGCAAGCAGCATTAGATACCCCGACCCCGCACGTGGTCATTGAACCAAAAATTGACGGCTGCGCGGTGACTCTTTTCTACCGCAGTGGGAAACTACAATATGCCGCCACACGAGGAGACGGGAGGATAGGCGACGACATCACATCGAATGTCCGAACAATCCAAAGCGTACCACAAAAGCTGCCGGATGGTGCACCCGCAATATTGGAGGTTCGCGGAGAAATTTTCATGCCCTCGGCGGAGTTTGATGTGCTCAACGCTCAGAGGGACGCAGACGGACTGCCCGCCTTTGCTAACCCGCGCAACGCTACTGCCGGCACCATTAAATTGCTGGACGCGGAGGAAGTCGCTCGCAGACCGCTGCGCTTTCTGGCACACGGGCTGGGAGCGTATGAGGGCAAACCGCTGCAATGCATGGATGACTACGAACACCTGCTGAGCGCCATGGGCATCCCGTACAACAAACCGATCCTGCATGCGCATAGCCTGGAAGAACTGCGTCGGAGCGTGAGTGAGATGGATACCCTACGTCGAAAACTCGGCTTCGGCACGGATGGTGCGGTTATCAAACTGAATTCTTTTGCTGAGCGCATGCAACTGGGCTCCACCGCACGCGCACCACGTTGGGCGGCAGCTTTCAAATACCTACCAGAGCAGAAGGAAACCAAACTGCTGGGCATCACCGTGCAGGTGGGGCGAACTGGCGTGCTCACCCCCGTGGCAGAGTTGGAGCCGGTACTCATCTCCGGCTCCACAGTCTCCCGCGCCACCCTGCACAATCAAGATGAAATCGCGCGCAAGGATATCCGCATCGGCGATACAGTACTTATCGAAAAAGCGGGAGAAATCATACCCTCCGTGGTGAAGGTGATTGAATCAAAACGTCCCGCAGAAACGACACCCTACAACCTTCCGGAAGCCGTGCGCGGTGCGTGCCCTAGCTGCGGAGCTCCTATCACCCGGGAGGAGGGCCAGGTCGCTTGGCGATGCACGAATTTCACCTGTCCTGCTCAAGCAGTTACGCGCACCACTTATTTCTGCTCCCGCACCGCGCTGGATATCGAAAACCTCGGCGGAGTCGTCGCAGAAGCTCTTGTCAGGGGAGGACTAATCCGTACACCGTTGGATCTTTTCCATCTCACAAAGGAGCAACTCGGCGCGTTAAACCTCGGCACGCCAACAGAGCCACGACGATTCGGAGAAAAGAACGCCACCAAGGCTCTGGATGCACTGGGGCACGCACGGCAGATGCCGCTGGAGCGCTGGCTTACTGCTTTCGGCATCCCTTCCATCGGCGCCGTAAAAGCGCATGATGTTTCCATTTTTCACCCAGATTTGAAGACCCTCGCAAACTCCGAATTCCTGTGCGCCCTCGTGCAGACAGAAGATGCTATCGAACAGTATAATTCACTTAATCCTAAAGCACAAAACAATCGAAAAGGAGACACTATACAACTGGAACAGCAACGCGAAGAACTCCTTCAAATCATCCGACGCCTCGCTGAATCTTACGAGGAACGAGGTTATATCGAACTGCAAAAAGACGGGCCGAATAAGCTGCATCTCGTAAATCCCATCGGTTCCGTCTCCTGCCGTAAGCTGCAGGCGTACTTTAAATCCTCAGCAGGGCAACATGTGCTGAAGCGGCTGCGGGAGTTGGGTATCAACCCTGCATCCACCTGCTACGTGGAGAAACGTGGCACGACGGAAGGAATACTGGGGGGAAAAACCTTTGTGCTTACGGGCAGCCTGAGCATCCCGCGCGACGAGATGGAGCGTCTCATTGTGGCAGCCGGCGGAAAAGCCACCGGATCCGTGACGAAAAAGACGAGTTACCTGGTGGTTGGCAAGGGCGGCGGAAGCAAACGAGAAAAAGCTGTGAAGCTAGGTGTACCAATCATTGATGAAGCAACCCTGCGCGACATGATGAAGGTCCCCCCTGCCCTATGAGACCGCACCTGCTCATCTACGGCACCATAGCCATTGATACACTCGTCACCCCGAAGGGACGAGTCGACTGCGTACCGGGCGGTTCAGGCTTGTACGCCGCCTTAGCAGCACGGCTGTTCACGGCCGATACCGTATTGCTCGGCGTAGTCGGCGATGACTTTCCGATGTTTTGGAAGGATGAGTTCGAGATGCGCAATGGCATAGATTTTCGTTGGGTTGCAAAGCGCCCTGGCAGGACTTTTTCCTGGACCGGTCGCTACGAAACGGACATGAATCGGCGCACGACGCTGCGCACGGAAGAAGGTGTGCAGGCAGACTGGAAACCGACTCTGCATGAGGAACTTCGAGGCGCGAAAATCCTCGCACTGGCGAATGTGACCCCGCGCCTGCAAATGTGTCTGCTGGAGCAATGTCTCGCGTCGGAACCTCGCCCGGTTTTTATCGCTTCTGATTTCATGAAATCATGGATTGAACGAGAACGGGATATGACCGATCAATTACTGAATCACTCCGATCTGGCGCTTATGAACGAGGAGGAAGCCCTCTCTTTCTCTGGGCAGAGTAGCATCACCGCAGCCGGAGAATACATCCTGTCCGCCGGTCCGCGTTATGCCATCGTGAAGCAAGGCAGCAACGGTTCTCTTCTTTTTCACCATAGAAAAGGGGAAGATGACGTGCAAGTCTTCTCCTTCCCTGCGAGCGATATTCCGTGCACCATCGATCCCACCGGGGCTGGAGACACTTACCTTGGCGCACTCTGCGGCTATCTGGCACATCTCGTACGCACCAATCCGCCAGAATTGAATGACATCTTGCAGGGCATGCACTACGCCACTGTGGCGGCAGGAAAATGTTGCACGGCATTCGGTACACTTGCCCTCTCCAAACTCACATCTACGCAGTTACAGACAGCCACCGAACAGTACAAAGCAAAACTCAGTGCGACCCCTGAACGTTGGGGGCCTCACGGTTGAGCGTCTGTCGTTTTTGAGCAATGGCGATGCGAGCCAGGCGCCGCGTACGCAGGCGATGAAGCCAAAGCGCCGCGTAGAGCAACCCTGCTCCCATCAGCAGAAGAATAACGCCTGCTGCCAACGGCCCCAGTTGCAAGCAAAATGGAATGGCCAACACACTGGTAAACACGAGAGCACAGGACGCTGCCACCAGCACCGAGCTGGCATAGTTGCTCCCATACCACAGCATCAACAAAGCATACACCAAACCAAAAAACGGAACACAGGGGCGCAGAACGACCTCCGGCAGAATACACAGTAATGGCAACAGCACCGCATGTACCCCGGCAAAGGCAACCATACTTCCGGAAATAATTCCGGAGCCACTTCGCTTTGCCAACATAATGTGTCCAAAAATGAGAGCGCTCACCAGTACGCAAAGCACGACCACCAGCAGCATATTTTGCCAGCTCCCCTCTGCATCGCGGCCGGCATACAACTCGCAAAGCAACCCGATAATCATCAGCAGAATCGCCATGCCACCCAGGGTTCCGGGCATCCCTTCCGGCACTCCTCCCGCCACACGCACAAGTGGAATTTCCGCCGCGGCGTCGGGAGTTTTCAGCGAGTCCATTTTTGCCTCCACAGGCAATTGAGTCCGTCCCTCTTCGTTCATAGCTTCTTTGTTCATGATTCAGCGTTTCCCGGATACCTTGCGGCGACGGGCAGCTACCCGCTTGACCTTCCCGGATGGCACTTTGCGCACGACGCGGGTACGTCCTTTTCCTCCGCGCGATGTCACCACTCCCTTCTTCCCGCGCACCGAACTGCGGTGGCGGGCAACACTCGGTCGGTAATCTGCCTCTCGCACCGGGGTCCGAGCAGTCTGAGCAGCAGCAAAATACGCCTTACGCTGGTCGCTCAAGGAGTAATTCGCCGCATTCTGCTCGCGGAAGTATGCCCGGTAGGCGGGATCCACTTGCCCGATATGAACTACAGCATCATTGTAGTTCCTCACCCCCACACTGCCGCCCGGAGGTAAGCTCTGTTGACAGGACACGCCCCCAAGCAAGCACACCCCAAGCATTATCGGACGAGAAAGCATGCGGTAACGATTCATGGAGCTATCGCATTGAACAGGTTATTCGGAATGCTCGTAATGTAGCGCAGGAATCCTTCAATTGTATTACAACTGCTTAGCGTTACGGCACAAATGATAAGCGCCGCAACAAGCAACATCTTCTTATGTAAGGCGAATTTCATATCCTCGCTGCGAGAAAATTATACCCTCTCAGGAAGTTAACATATTTTCTTTCTTCTGCCAATCATAAAACCGCGCCTACGCGTCTATTTTTACACTTGGAAAGAAAGATACAACACTTTTGGCGACTGGCACATAGCACCGAGCTCGGTAAACACCAAAGATCACCGCTATCGATACTGACCAGTTCGTTCACTCCCTCTTTTTAACTCGAGAATGCTTCTCTCCTCTTGCACCTGCCGACACAAGCACGAGGGATTGGAGACTTACTGAATCACCGACAGCGGGGCTGTGTTCTTCCAATCCCCGCGCGTGAAATCAGGGAACACCTGGGGAGCGCCACCTTCATTCACCGATTTCTCGGAGAGCGGACCCACAGCAGACCACAGGGCGCCCTCGTACACATTTTGATCCATTGGTTCGCCATTGTGCAGGCACTCAATCACTCGGTAGAGCATGATGTAATCCATCCCTCCGTGCCCACCGTTCTTACGAGCGGCCTCGCCAAGGCGCTTGTAGAGCGGGTGATCGTACTTAGCATAAAGAGCTTGCTCTGCCTCGGAACCTTCGTACCACTCGTGGTAACTGCCAGAGTTCACGATCTCACTGGCTCCAGGCTGACCTTGCTGCTCCGGAACTGAGGAAGGGCCTACTCCGAGCTTTTCACCAGCCACGCGAAGCGGATAATCCGCCAGTGTGCCGGCAGTACCTTGAATCATGTTCTTGCGGTCATATGGACGAGGGCTGGTCTCATCCCACTGCACAATGATGGTACGACCGTTGGCCGTCTTAATAATAGAATTATTGATATCGCCACACTTAAAATTAAGCTTGTTCCACTTGTGATCAGCAGGGAAATTCTTTTTCGCGTAGGCGGCCCTCCCCTTAGCAGGGCTGCTGAAAGAGACGATACGGTCAAAGGTATCTTCTCCGCGTGCGAGGCTCATATATTGTGCCACCGGACCAAGACCATGCGTTGGGTAAAGGTTACCATTGCGCGCCGCGTAGTGATATGTGCGCCAGGAACCACAACCGCGGTTCTCGCTCCACATCTGGGAACGCAGCTCGTGGATGTAGGCCGCCTCGCCGTGCAGCAATTCCCCGATAACCCCTTGACGCACCATGTTCAAAAACATGAGTTCATTGCGTCCATAATTACAATTCTCCAACATCATGCAGTGCTTCTTCGTGCGCTCAGAGGTATCAACGACACGCCACAAATCTTTAATAGTAATAGCCAGCGGCACTTCCACAAAGGCGTGTGCGCCGCTCTCCATGGCATCAATAGCCATCTGAGCGTGAGTCTCCCACGGGGTGTTGATGATGACGGCATCAGGCTTCACCTCATCAAGCATCTTTTTGTACGCATCTGCGCTGCCGCTGTATTCTGCCGGTCGTTTGCCCGTCATTTGCTCCATCCGATCGGCGGTACTCTTCACAGCATCGTCGTACACGTCACACACAGCGACGAGTTCGCAGTTTGGTATGGCGGCAAAATGAAGCGTCTGTACGGAACCTCGTTCACCCAGTCCGATGACTGCCACACGTACAGTTTCAATTTTCGGCGCGCGGAAACCGCCCATGTAGATAGACCCCTCCGGTCGGGCAGAGCAGGCAGAAGTGTCGGCATTGGCAATGTTTGCGGCATGCGCTTGCTCTGCATAATCGGGCGAAAGATTGCTTTCCTGCGCAATGCACAAAGCCGTAGCGCAGCAAGCCCACGCTGTGATGTACTCTTTTAACATAAGGTTTGGTAAGGTGGAATGAGATTTCCGCTCTGAGCGGTATATCATATGTACGTTATCCTATTATCCCCATCTTTCATTTAAATGATATTTCTACGTAAAAACTCACATTTATCTTCGAAAAAACTGTGCGCAATCTCTGTCGAGATAAAACGCTTGGTCTTATCCTGTATTTCCACAAAAAACTGAATACGAGAGCAGCCGGACAACGAAGCCTTGACATCAGTTGCATCATACGATATTATACTCAACGGTATGAAGTCTCGCATGGAAGAGTTGGAGGAATGGGGGACGGATATCATTTTCGGACGAGCGCATGGCTTCAGGGCATGGGTCATACGTTGTCTCCTGCGCGCGGCGTCGTGTGTTTTTTATCTGCTGGTCAAAGTGCGGCTCTTTTTGTTTCGCAGGAGACTGCGCACGGTCCATTACCTGGGCACCTTTGTGGTGAGTGTAGGAAACATCACGGCAGGAGGAACAGGGAAAACCCCGGTGGTGGAGCTTCTGGCTCGTACGCTTTCCGCGCGGGGAAGAAAATGTGCCATCCTCACCCGTGGATACAAAAGTGCGGATCTTCCCTCACCACAGGAGTGGAGGAACGGGCAAGGCAAAAAAGTGCGCAACATGCCGAAAATTGCCAGCGATGGAAAAGCGCGCTACCTTTCGCCTCTCTATGCCGGAGACGAGCCCTTTATGTTGGCCCGAAACTTAGACGGCGTAGCCGTTCTGGTAGACAAAGATCGCGTCAAGTCCGGCATATTCGCTATTGAACAGTTGGGGAGCAACACCTTGATTCTTGATGACGGCATGCAGTACCTCAAGCTCAAGCATGAAATTGATATTGTTCTTGTGGATTGCGGCTCTCCCTTCGGCACAGGCGCCCTGCTGCCCCGCGGCACCATGCGGGAACCACGAACAAGCTTAGCTAGAGCAGGTTATATCATACTCACAAAGAGCAACGGGGAACCTCAAACCGAACTCATCGCCCTTATTCGTCGCTACAACAAACTCGCCGACATCATCGTCACCGACCACGCTCCGGATTATCTGGAAAACGTCTTCACCGGCGAACGCAAGCCTCTTGAGTTCTTGCGTGACAAATACGTTGCATGTCTCAGCGGCATCGCCCGACCGGAAAGCTTTGAAAGACTCGTTGAACGGCAAGCTGCCAAAATTGAGATACGCCGTCGTTACCCGGACCACCATTGGTTCGACCAGTCGGAAATGGATTCCTTTGTGCAGCGCTGTGCAGACCGCGCCATTGACCTCATCGTCACCACCGAGAAAGATGCCGTGCGCTTCCTGAAGCCGGATGAAATGGATGTGCCGATCTACTTCCTGCGCATCAGCATCAAAATCACTCAGGGAGAGGAGGAATGGCAGCGACTCATTCGCAATATCTGCTCGCTCTCCGACCCGCAACCGGAGCCACAGTGGGGTGACGCCCTTTGATGGCGGGCAGCAGCTCTGATCAATCCTTTGCACTCCTCGGATCCAGCGCATCGCGCAAACCATCGCCGAGGAAGTTGAGAGCAAGCAGCGTGAGGCAGAAGAAAAGGGCGGGGTAAAGCAACAGTTGCGGGGCAATTTCCATGCGATCCGCGCCTTCTTTGATCAGTGTACCCCAGGAGGAATTAGGCGCTTTCACTCCCAGACCGATGAAAGAGAGCGTAGACTCTGTGAGCATGATGCCCGGTACGGCGAGAGTCGTATAAACAATGACCGGGCCGAGGAGGTTTGGAGTGATGTGACGCATGAGGATGGAACAATGCCCCAGACCGAGGGAGCGGGCAGCCAGCACATATTCCTGTTCACGAAGCGCGAGTGTTTGCGTACGCACGATGCGTGCCAAGGTAAGCCAGCCGAGCGCCCCGATGGCAAGGAAGAGAGGCACAAGACCCAGTAGAGGCGCCACTGAGTCTCTGTTCCACCCGGTATGGAGCACCACCCATGATGTGAACTCTCGACAGGGTTCCTCAATACTCAATGAAAACACGATTACCACCACGATGAAGGGTAAAGCGAAAAGGACATCCACCGCTCGCATCATCCATGTGTCCACTCGTCCGCCCGCATATCCCGAAACCATACCGTAGCCCAATCCGAGAAAAAGGGAAACGGTCGTGGCAGCAAAACCAACGAGCAGGGAGATTCGCCCGCCGTAAAGCACACGCGCCAGCATATCCCTCCCCAAATGATCCGTACCGAGCAAGTGCTGCCAGCTGCACCCCTGAGCAATGGCGTTAAGATCGATCGTGTTGGGATTGGGGACGCAGGGAAAAACTGGCAGAATAAAACAAGCTGCCACCATCAGAAGCAGAAAAACGCCCGAAAGAGCAGCAGGGCGATTCCGCAGGAGACGACGAGCGGCGTCCTGCCATAGAGAGCAGCCGTGACTGGCATTCGAATTCTTCATTCAGCGGATCGTATACGGGGATTAAGCCAGGCGAGAAGAATATCCACAATCAAATTTGCCAATACAATGAGTACTCCGTAACAGAGCACCAATCCCTGGATAAGAAAGTAATCCCGGTCCGTCGTGGCATTCACAAAATGCAGCCCGAGACCCGGCACCTGGAAGCAGGTCTCCACCACAAAAGATCCGGTGATAAGAGCAGCAAAAGCAGGGCCAAGGTAAGCCACCACCGGCAGCAATCCACTACGCAGGGCATGCCTCCAGAGAATACGCGACGGCCCTGCCCCCTTTGCTCGCGCCGTACGCACGAAATCGGAAGAGAGCGCCTCCACCATTCCTCCGCGCGTAAGACGCGCTACGTACGCTGCATTCACAGCGCCGAGGGCCATGGCGGGAAGCACAACGCAGAGGGAATCATCCCAACCCGCCACACTTAATCCCGGAACATGCATACCAAGAGAGATTTCCAGCAGCGGAGCCAGCACAAACGAGGGGATGCAAATTCCCGCCACAGCTCCCAGCATGAGCAGAGTATCCGGCAGGTGGTTGCGATGGTAAGCCGCCAGCATGCCGGCGGGAATCCCCACTACGATGGCCAGCAGCATAGCAATGCTGCCGAGAAGCAGCGAAGCGGGGAAAGCCTGGGCGATCATTTCCGATACCTGCACCCCCTCACGCACGAGGGAGGGTCCGAAATCTCCATGCAGCAGGATTGCCTTCCAATAGCGAGCGTACTGCTCCCACGCCCCGGCATCCAATCCGTACAAACTGTTGAGCTGAGCCAGGATGTAGTCCGGTAGTTTGCGCTCACCCAGGAAGGGGTTACCGGGCAACGCACGCACCAGAAAGAATGTGAGAGTCTCCAGAACAAAAACCACGAAGACTCCCTGCAATACACGTTTGATAAGAAATCGCATTACGGCTCAGCGAAAGGGTTCTGTCGTAGCTCTACGGCATCCAGTGGGTGCTGATCCAGCAGCAGCGGGTACCAGCCACCTGTCACATGCGAACTCCTCAAATAGGTGCGTTCGCTCCAGTAAAGAGGGATAATCGGGCACCCCCGCAACATCTCCTGCTCCGCCTCAGCAAACTTCCTCATGCGCTCAACTCTGGAAGAACAGGCATTGGCTGCATCCAGCGCGGCATCGAAGGCGGAGCTTCCCCAGCCGGTACAGTTGTTTCCGGCTCCACTGCGCCAAAGTTCAACGAATGTGGCAGGATCAGCGTAGTCCCCGCTCCATGAGGAGGAAGAAATATCGTACTCTCCATTCTGTTGTGCCGCCTTGTAGGCAGTCCATTCGCAGGCGCGAATCTCCACCTGCACCCCAAGCACACGCTTCCACATAGCTTGAATACACTCGCCCATCACCCGCTGAACATCGCGGGATGTCGTCATAAGTTCGAGTGTTGGGAACCCCGCGCCGCCGGGAAATCCGGCATCTGCCAGCAGTCGTCGCGCCTCAGCCTCTCGCTCAGATTGTGTCATCCCAGCAGTGGTTTGCTCGAGTGTACTGTATTCCCCGGTAGGTGGGGTGAAACCGTATGCAGCCTTACCGGCTCCGTGTACCACGCGCGACACGAGAGCCTCTCGATCGATCGCCAGAGAAAGAGCGCGCCGAACTCGCACATCGTCCAGCGGCTTCCTAGTCGTATTCAAGCGGTAAAAGATGGTGCAGTAGTAGGGGTCGCGGCAGAACTCGCGCGGAGCTCGGGCACGAGCCATCTCCATCATTTCCGGCGGCACATTGTTGGTGATATGCAGCTTTCCCCCGAAAAACATCCGCGTCTCCGTGTAGCCATTCACGATGGGAAGGAAGCGAATACCGCGATTGCGCACCTCACTCGCTCGCCAGTAGTGAGGGTTGGGAACAACGGCAAGATAGTCATTCATGCGTCGTTCCTGTAAAAGGTAGGCGCCATTCCCTACCCATTTTTCAGGATCAGTCCATAAACTGCGCCGATCCAGCATACCGCCCAGTTCCTCCACGCGATGAGCCGGTACTGGAAACCACGTGTAATGCAACAGCATCTGCAGCAAGTGCGGTGTGGGATTTTCAAAACGCAGCAGCAGGGTGCGCGCATCCGGTGTGCTTACACCTTGCACGTCCTCCCAGGCAATCTCCCCTCGATTGTACGCACGAGCGCCACGAAGAGCATAAAGCATCTCAGCGTAACGCCCGCCAAAAGCGGGATGCAGCAGGCGATGAAACGCATACGCGAAATCGTACGATGTCACTGGTTGTCCATCACTCCAGAATGCCTCGCGCAGGTGGAAACGCCACTCAGTCGCATCATCGTTTCTCTCCCAACTCTCTGCCATCCCCGGATGCACCGCCCCTGATTCGCGGGCGCTCGGACGAACCAGTCCTTCCAACAGAGAGGAAATAATTTTACCATCCGCTACAGCGGTTGCCTTGTGAGGGTCGAGACTCTGAGGCTCTGCGTTATTGCCGAACAGAAGAATTCCCCGTTGCGCGGCAGCGGCAGCGGAGCTCCGATGCTCTTCCTCCCCGCAACCACTCCAGAACAGCACCAAAAGAAGCGCGCACAGGCAACAAGAGTTCAGCCTATTCATCGCCGTCCTCTATAGGTTCCTCTTCATCGCTGTCGTCCTCCCCGCCATGGGCGAGAATAAATTGCAAATCCTTGATATCCAAGCTAGAGGCAAATCCTTCATCGCCCAACACATTAGTAACCAGCATATTTTTCTGGTGTTGGAGCACGCGAATCTTCTCCTCCACAGAATCGCGGGTCAACAAACGATAGGCAATAACCTTGTTTTTCTGCCCGATACGGTGCGTACGGTCGATAGCCTGATTCTCCACAGCGGGGTTCCACCACGGGTCATAAAGTACGACGTAGGAGGCAGAAGTCAGGTTCAAACCGGCGCCACCGGCTTTCAGCGAAAGCAGAAACACGCTCGGCTCCTTCGTTGTCTGGAAACTTTCGATCACTCCCTTGCGATCGCTGATTTGCCCGGTGAGATAGTGGAAGGGAGAATTCTCCTCCATGAGGCGATCGCGGATGATATCGAGCATCTGCACGAACTGGGAGAATACGAGCACCTTGTGTCCTTCATCGCGGAGCTGGTTGAGCAGGTAGAAGAGCGAATTCAGTTTAGCGCTCTCCGCCTTTCTGTATTTTGCCTCACCATTCTTGTCCTTGATAAGACCCGGGTGGCAACAAATCTGGCGCAGCTTCATGAGGCCTTGCAAGATTGCAAAGGAGTTGGGTTTCACTTCCTCATCAGAATCCACTTTCAGCAGGGCTTTCTGGATGCGCCGCAGTTCATGACGATAAAGCTGCAGCTGAATGCCCTCCATTTTCGCATAGATCTCTTCCTCGGTGCGCGGCGGCAAATCTTTGGCGACCTGCTGTTTGGTCCGGCGCAGCAGGAAGGGTTTGAGACGTGCCGCAAGGCGGCTCTGGCTCTGGGCATCCTTTCGCTTGTCAAACCGTTTTTTGAAATAGGCGCGGCTGCCCAGCACGCCCGGCATCGCAAAAGCCATGAGGGACCACATGTCCAGCAGGCGATTTTCGATGGGAGTGCCGGAGAGCACGAGTCGGTTGTACGCCATAATCTCCCGCGCAGCTTTTGCGGCTTTCGAGTCGGGATTTTTGATCTGCTGTCCCTCATCAAGGATAACCGTGAGCCACTTGATGGAATTGATCTGATCGCCGCATACGCGCAATTGAGCGTAGTTGATCACCACCATATCCACATTTTTGAGGATGTGTTCCACGTCCGCCTGGTCCTTGTTACGAATCACCATCACGCGCACACCGGGGGCGAACTTCTCCGTCTCCCCTGCCCACACGTCCAGAACCGACTTCGGGCACACGATGAGCACCGGTGGGATATCCACTTTCTTCCTGCCACGGGCATGCCTGCGGGCAAAATCCTCACGCAACCAAAGGACATAGGTGATAGACTGTATCGTCTTGCCAAGACCCATGTCATCGGCCAGGATACCGCCGAACCCGTTAACCGCCAGGTAAGCCAGGAAGTGGAACCCTTCAATCTGGTAGGGACGCAGCGTCGCCTGCAGAGCGTCCGGCACATCCGGGCGCACATCAATTTGAATCTCCGCCGTACGTTCCTTAATTTTTGCCCAGGCTTTCGGATCAAAGACTTCTGCCGCGCGAGGATCAGCGAGTTGCAAGGCGTGCATACGGTGCGTCTCGCCGGAGAGGTCGTAGGGATCCAAGCCCAGCTTGGTTACAGCATCACGTTCGTCCTCATTCAGCTTAATTTCGAGGCGCATCCAGCGGCCGTCATCCATGCGCACATAGCCACCGCGAGCCGCAACAAGAGCGCGAATCTGTTCCTTAGAGAGGGAAAGTCCCTCCACATCGAAAACGACGCGCAGGTCAAACCAGTCAATTTCCTGCTTCACCACCTCAAAACGGATCGACGCAGCAACAGGATCCGCCAGCAAGGATTGCAGGCTATCATCAAGCTTCACCTGAATCGTTTCCGGGATACTCTTCACCCACTCGGCAAACTTTTCCGGAAATTGTTTCGTGATGCGGGTTTTGAAGACATTGACCGGTGAATTCTCACCGGGCGCATACACTTCATCGCGCAGCCAGCGATCAATCTCCTCAAAGACGCTCTTGAATTCGGAACCCCGTTTGTCCGAGGAATCCATCACCTCCTCCGGGCCATCCTCCTTACGGCGTGAGAGACCGTAAGTAAAGGCCATTTCTTCAAGAATTGAAGGGATGGGATAAAGGAAATCGCGGATGAAACGCAGCAGAATGCCATCTTTGACGCGTACCTGCTGCACCACCTCCCAGTCATCCTTCCCCAGGCGCTCCTTCCGACGACCCGGTTTATCCTGTGCAGTGACCTCCAGCAGCACGTGCTCCGTATCGGCGCTCGTGAGCCCGCCGGCAATTTTCATGTGGAAAGTGGGCAACATCTCGATATCCACCACGCGCTCCTCCATGCTGGGAGGCAGCGTGGCGCCGATCTTACGCAAAAATTCCACACCGTCCAGACTGTCAATAACAGATTTTGGGATGGAATATCGCGGATCCACCTCCGTACCTTCGAGCCAACGCGGGGGACCGGGGAAAACCGTTTCGTCGGACTGATAAAGCTCTTCCAAACCGGGCAACTGGCGCACCGAGTGGGTCACATGCACCCCAGCCGCTGTCACAAGCTGCAGTCCGTAGCAATCCGGCACAATGGGGTCGTCAATGCAAATCCATTTCAGAGGCTCACGAACTACCTTAAAGTAGCAATCATCCAAGTTCAGCAAGTATCCCTTGAGCGCCGGCTGGTGAAAAAGTCGATTCATCGTGCGGCATGCTTCCTCCTTATCGAGATCAAGCACTGCACTCCCCTCGCGTTCACAATAATCAATGAGTACGTTGAGAAGGATATCCGACTGGGGATCCATCTTGTAAATCCCGCGTTTGAATTGCTCGGCAAGCTCATCAAGCGCTGCTCTGTCGCGGATGGGAATCCACTCATCGTGCTCCGCGTGGCGGTATTCAAAGTGAGCTTCGTTGATAGTTGAAATGAGTCGCAAGTGGAGCGCGAGACGCGGAGGTTGCGGCGGGCGTTCATTGATGCCGCGAATGCGGTCGTACCACTTGCTTATTTCTTTTTCGTGTTCCCATTCGCGCATCCTGGTCTGCACCTTGCCAAGATCCGTCACCACGCTCATAAAGCTGGGGAAGCTGATGCGCTTCTTAGCGAAAGCGTAGGCGATGTAATTCCAAAACTCCAGGATGTTGTGAGGAGGGGTGGGCCAGAGCTCCAGCGCATTGTAACCGGAAATTTCCCATCGGGGGTTGAGACGCACCAGGTCGTGGTCATGGATTTCCTGCTCAATGGAAAAACGACGATAGCGCTTCTCCAGCCGTGCAACGTAATCTTCCTCCGGCGCATCCAGATCGCGCCCCAATTTTTCCTCCAAAATATCCGTTAGCGGCACCTCGTTGAGCTCATTCGGGCTCTCAGGCATGCTGGTTCCGCGGTACATGCGTTCCACCATGGTAGCGATGAGGCACACGCCGGAAAGGCGCTCGTCCTCACAGCTGCACGAGCCGTACCAACGATTGCCCTGCAAGCGCAAGCTGGTGCGAAAATTCCCCTCCTTCGTTTCCACTCTCCCCTGAATGAAAAGATGATTCCCGAAGATCTGAGTCACAGCCCCGTCCTTCTGAAGATGCTCCCCCTCCTCCCGCACATCCTCGGGGTAGGCGTTCAGGAAATTAAGCGTGGCTCGATCCGGATTAAGAGATGAACTGAGCATTCTATCTGATTTCTATGCGGGAAGCGCGATTCGCCGTTTCCCATTTTTCCTTCCACTTTAACACACTTCTGCACACTTTTCAAGATATTTGAAGCATTTTTTTCATTTTCTTTGGCAAACCCTCGTGCCTGCGTCGTGCTGCATTTAATTTTGCAATGCACAGTCGCATGCAACACACGGATGGGGTATTGACACGGAAAGAGGCATCGGGTACCATGGGGAGCGGTTCCTTCTTTCTCCGTGACTCGTCTATTCTTCACTGCAGTTCTTCTCGTGATGAGCAACACTGTCATGACTTTCGCCTGGTATGGCTTTCTGCGTAAGCCGGGCGAGGCAATTGACAGGAGTTTGTGGAAACTCGTTCTCGCGAGCTGGGGGTTAGCTTTTTTTGAGTACTGCCTCATGATACCGGCAAACCACATCGGACGATCGGCCGGATTATCTCTGGCTCAGCTCAAAATCATGCAGGAAGTGATCACCCTGGGTGTGTTCGTACCTTTCATGCTCTTCTACATGGGCGAGCATTGGAAATGGGACTACCTCTGGGCTTTCCTCTGCATTCTCGGAGCTGTTTATTTTGTGAACCGGGAAGCTCTCGCCATGTCATGAATGCTTCCCTGTCTTTCTCCGGTGTCCTGCCATGTCCAACCCGGAACAAATCGGTGTGATTGAGCGCTTTCTTCTCTGCCTGGCGGCGGAGCGCGGGCTGAGCACAAATTACCGAATCTCTGTGCGGCAAAGTCTCACCCGTTTTTTCCATTGGATGGAACAAAATCGGCGTCGTCTCGAAGAGCTTCAGCCGTCTGACCTCGTGGACTACCATCATGATCTGCTCGCTGAGGGGCTCGCTTCCTCCAGTTGCCGTGTGATGATGGTGCATCTGCGCATTTTTCTGCGCTACCTCACGAGGATCGGCGCCCTGCCCGATGATCCCGCCTCTCTGGTGTCAGCAGGCAGAGTGGGCATGTCTCTGCCGCAAACGCTTTCCTCCGCAACTGTGCAGCAGCTTTTGGAAAGCATTAATCCGCACGACCTGCCATACGGCGCACGAGACCGCGCGATGCTGGAAATGCTCTATGGGAGTGGTCTGCGCGTCAGCGAACTCACTTCCCTGCGTCCGGATCAAATTGACTGGGAGGACGGTTTTTTGCGCATCACAGGCAAGGGAGACAAGACACGCTACGTGCCGCTGGGGGGGGAGGCCGCGCAAGCATTAAAAGTGTACCGTCAGCAAGCCAGAGGAATGCTTCTGAGGGAAGGTGTGCGCGACCCGCGCGTACTGTTTCTCTCGCGTCTCGGCGGCAAACTCACTCGAGAGAGAATTCGCCAGATTATCAAACGAAGGGCAAGTTCTGCGGGCATCAGTGAAAACGTCTTCCCTCACATCCTGCGCCACTCTTTTGCCACACATCTGCTGGAAAACGGCGCAGATCTGCGCGTCATCCAGGATATGCTTGGGCACTCAGACCTCTCCACCACGCAGATCTATACTCATGTGGAGCAGAAGCGACTCGTGCAGATTCACCGTGATTTCCACCCGCGCGGCCGCTTTCAACCCAGAAAATGCTGATCGGACAAAGAGTGTTCGTCTTCAGGCAAACTCGCGGCGTCCTGCCCGCATCACGGTGAGCACTCCCACGCGCTGCACCCCGGGCAGTTTCTTGACCAGACGGGCACAGGCATGCGCCGTAGCGCCGGTGGTATAAACGTCATCCACAATCACGGCGCACGGCGCGGGAAGCTTTTTCTTCCCCGTGGCGAAAGAAGAGCGTAAGACATACGCAGCCAGCGCATTGCGCTTGCGTTCCCCGGCCGAGAGATGAGTCTGGCTTTCCGCATCAGTTTTCAATCGCCGGAGGGGGGAACACATGGGAAGTCCGCGCATCTTGCCGAGCAGGCGGGCCAACTCCTCTGCCTGGTTATAACCTCGTCCCATCAGGTGCCGACGCTCAGAGGGCACAGGGACAAGACACCAATTCTCCTCGTCGGCAAGCTCCGGCGTTTCATCCCAGAGGCGGGAAAGAAGCCCCGCCAGAGGTCTGGCTAAATAGTTGCTGCGGTGATACTTCAACCCATAGATGAGCTGCAGACACTGGTCTGTCCGGGCGCAGCAGGAGCGGGCAAAATCAAAAGCAAGGCTGCGCCCGCGACACCGCGCACATGAATGCGCATCCGGCTCGCCGCCATCCACCGGGCTTCCGCAATGCAGACAAATGGGCAGAGGAACACGTTTCAACTTCTCTGCGCACTCCCCACACAGATCCGATTCGCCCTGCCTGTGGCAAAGTTCACAGTACCGCGGGTAAAGCCAGCTGATGAGCATCTCTCAACGGTGACGTCGCAAAAATTCCTTCGCGGCATTCCTGTAAGCACAAGCTGCCGCCCCATCCGGATCATGCTCCAGCACGGTTCTGCCAAAGCTGGGAGCCTCTGCCACGCGCACAGAGCGAGGAATGACCGTCTCGTAGAGCTGCCTGGGCAGGTTTTCCTGCACCTGATCAATCACCTGGTTAGCCAGATTCGTGTTGTTGTACATGGTCATGATGATGCCCTCGTGCTTCAGATCCGGGTTCACCCCGCCCCCGCGGATCTGCTCCATGACGAAGAGAATCTTCGAAAGTCCCTCCATGCTCAGGTATTCGCACTGCATCGGCGTGAGCACTTCATCCGCCGCGCACAGCGACGCCGTCATCAGCACCCCCAGTGAGGGCGGCGTATCCAGAAACACATAGTCAAAGGCCGATTCCTCCCGCAGGCCGGCCAGCGCTGCTTGCACGCATTGCGTGTGTGTCCCGTCCTGCGTCAGTTCCACCTCCACGCCGGACATATCCATATGCGCCGGAAGAATGGAAAGGTGGCGTCTCCCCGTGGGCAGAATCAACTCCTCGGCGCTCTTTTGCCCGAGCAGCGCACTGTAGAGACTCTGGTCACCATTGACAAAAACGCCCAACGCCGAGCTGGCATTGGCCTGAGAATCGACATCGATAAGCAGAATCTCTTTGCCGCGGGCGGCAAGAGCCGCCGCCAAATTCACTGCGGTGGAGGTTTTCCCCACTCCCCCTTTTTGATTCGCAATCGCTATGACCTTCACGTGCGCCATTCTACACGACCGCATCGGCCGTTGCAAGCGGATAATTTGCTTGGACCTCTCCCCCGAATATGTTAGAGTGAGCGCATGAGTCCCGCAGATGAGGTACTGGCTGCAGCCGACGAATTATCCGATGCCATGGAGCAACTCTCCTTTGCCCCTCCGGTCGCCTTCACCTACAACCCCCTCGTCTATGCCCGGGCCGGTCACGAAACCTATATCCGCCGCTTTGCCTCCACCACCAAGAGGGCGCTCTTCCTCGGCATGAACCCCGGTCCTTTCGGCATGGCGCAGACCGGCGTCCCTTTCGGCGAAATCCCCGCCGTCACCCTCTGGATGGGCATCACCGCCCCCATCGGTCAACCTCCTGCCATGCACCCCAAACGCCCCGTGCAGGGGTTCTCCTGCCCGCGGTCAGAGGTGAGCGGTCGCCGTCTCTGGGGACTCTTTGAGGAACTCTACGGCTCGGCCGAGAACTTCTTTTCGCAGGCCTACGTGGCAAACTACTGCCCGTTAATCTGGATGAGCGAGAGCGGGGCGAACATTCCACCCACCCAGCTTCCCCGCGCCCAGGCGGAGCAGATCGACTCTGCCTGTCAGCATCATCTCGTGCGCCTCATCCGGGCGCTGCAGCCCTCCTGCCTCATCGGCGTAGGCGCCTATGCCACGGAGCAGCTCCGAAAAGCCGCCGATGTCATCCCGGAAAAAAACTTCGTCCTCGGCACGATCCTGCACCCCAGTCCTGCCAGCCCCCTCTCCAACAAATGCTGGCCCGAAAAGCCAAAGCAGCAGCTTTATGACATCTACAGCGCCGCCGGGATTCCCTGGCCCGGCAGGTAGGCGACGGAGGAGCAGTCAATTCAGAGCTGGGCTGTGAGTTTAAAGTGCATTTTTGCAACGTCGGGAAGGCGATCCCTCCCATGCTTTTGCACAAAGGTGCGCGCAGCGGAAAGCACGTGAGGAGCGCAGCCGAGCGGAAGCTCGCATTGCGCTGCCCGGGCTGTCTGATTCATCCACTCCACAAAGCGTGCGCGGGCGATAATAGAGGCGGCAGCGACGACGACGTCCTCCTCAGCGCGTGGACGCTGGTGCAGTTGGATCTTCGATTCCGTAGCCGCCAGAGCCCGGCGCAGCACCCATTCGCTGGACGCAAATTGATCACTCAGGGCATGAGCACAGGAAGGAACCCTCGCGTGCAGGGCGGAGATGACGCGCGCGTGCCCCCATGCCAGCAAGCGATTCAGATTCCTCATCTGACTGTAAAGTTCATTGTAACGCCTGGGACCGATGCAGAGCAATTCCACCTCCACGCCGGGGAGAGTCCGCACGTCGGCGGCAATGCGCGCCACCTGCCCTTCGCTGTGGATTTGTTTGCTGTCCCGGCAGCCCAGTTCCGCAAGACGCTGCATGCCGGCGGTATCTGCATACACCCCCGCTACGACGAGCGGACCAAAATAATCCCCCTTCCCGCTTTCATCCACCCCGATGTGCGGGAGCCTGGCCTCCGGGTGTTCTTGCAGCGGGGCATTCATCGGCAACTCCGGCTGCTCCGCCGTCGGCAGCCCCAGCAGGTTTCCCAGCTCCTCCGCTCTGCGTCCCTGAAGCACCAGGCGTTTGCGCTTCTCGTAATAGGCGATCGACGCTCCGTCGCCCTCGTAGCAAAAGAGCGCGTACGGTCGCGAAACCTCGCGGAAATCCGGACTGCCGGCAAGTCTGCGCTGCAGGGAGTACGCCTCTTCCTTCGTCATTGATAAGCTGTAGGAGCCCGCCATCTCTCTATCATTCTCCTGTTTGCTGAGCGTCTGTCAATCCAAAATTCTCCGTCTTTTCATGCAGAAAACAGCTTGTTGACACAAAAAAATTGACTGGAATGCATTTTTGGTGTGACAAACTCGTTTCTTTAGTGTATCTTACGCACAGCTTCATTCACCAAAGCAACACCATTATGGCTAATACGATCACCAAACGAGAACTGGTCAACAAGATCTGCGTCGAGCTTGACAGCGGTCTTACTCAGAGCGACGTCCTGGAGGTTATCCAGAAGGCTGTCGATATCGTCACGGCTTCACTGGGCGCGGGAGACCGCGTCGTGCTGCGCAACTTTGGCACTTTCGCCGTTAAGGAAGTGAAGGCCAAAGTCGGCCGTAACCCGAAGGATCCTGCCAAGGATGTACCCATCCCTGCCCGCAGGGTCGTGAAGTTCAAGGTCGGCAAGACCCTCAAGGAAGCTGCTGCCAAAAGCAAGGGCTGATCTCTGCCATTCTATTCTTTAATGCAAAAGGCGCCCCGGCTCAAAGTCGGGGCGCCTTTTTGCCGGTTTCCGCACCATGCATTTTTAGCAGATTAGACTTGATTTTTCTACCGGGCAGCGTATGATGCCGCGCATGAAAGCTCTCGTCAAAACAAAGGCCGATTGCGGACTTGAACTCAGGGATGTCCCTATGCCCGAAGTGGGTCCCAATGATGTCCTTATCAAGATTTACAAGACCGCCATCTGCGGCACTGATCTCCACATCTGGAATTGGGACGCCTGGGCTCAACAAACCATCCCGGTCGGCATGCATGTGGGGCACGAGTTTTGCGGCATCATTGAAAAGGTTGGGTCCGCCGTCACAGAATTCAAACCCGGCGAAGTCGTCTCAGGCGAGGGTCACATCGTCTGCGGACACTGCCACAACTGCCGCAAGGGCAACTTCCACCTCTGCCCGAATACAAAAGGGGTCGGCGTGAATCGTCCCGGCTGCTTTGCTGAATATCTTTCCATCCCGAAAAGCAACGTCATTCGAATCAAGGATCTGCCCATGGAAATCGCTTCCATCCTCGACCCGCTCGGCAATGCGACGCACACCGCCCTTTCCTGGGACCTCGTAGGGGAGGATGTGCTCATCACCGGCGCCGGTCTCATCGGCTCCATGGCCGCCGCCGTCTGCAAGAAAGCCGGTGCGAAAAGCGTCACCATTACGGACTTGAGCGACTACCGTCTCCATCTTGCCAAAATCATGGGAGCGGATCGCACGGTGAATGTGGCGCAAGGCGATAGCCTGGACGCCGCCCGCAGCGATATGGGTATTGTGGAGGGCTTCGGCGTATGCCTTGAAATGAGCGGCGCCCCGGCTTGCCTCAAAGACATCATCCAGCATTCCGCTTACGGCGCAAACATTTCCCTGCTCGGCATCCAACCCGGCGGATCCGGTATCGATTGGAACACCTTTGTCTGGAAAGGGCTCAAAATGAAGGGCATCTACGGACGCGAAATGTTCGGCACCTGGCAGAAAATGGATGCCATGCTGCACTCCGGTTTGGATGTCTCCCCGATCATCACGCATCGCCTCCCCTACACCGACTTCCGTGAAGGCTTCGAAGCCATGCGCTCCGGCAAATCCGGCAAGGTCGTCCTCTCCTGGGCTGAGTGATTCCTCGTCCCCTCCCCGTCGGAGAGGACTTATTCACAAGTTATTCACATCTTATTCACAGAAGCGTATCCTCCGGGGGAGGACAAATTCAGCTTCATGCCCGCGAACGCGTTCGCTTTGATTCTACTTGACCTTTTGGAAGAAAAGTAGTTTGATAAAGCCCGACAACAACGAACCATGCTCGTATCGCAGCTCAAATCCAAAATACATCGCGCAAAGGTAACTCGCGGGGACGTTGCCTACGAGGGTAGCATTGAGATACCGCAGGACCTTGTGGAGGCGGCGGGGTTGTGGCCCGGGGAGAAAGTGCTGGTAGCCTCCATCACCACGGGAAATCGGTTTGAAACATACGTCCTGGTGGGACCGCCGAAGACGGGGGAGATCATCGTGAACGGCGGGGCGGCGCATTTGATTAAGGCCGGTGAGCGCGTGGTGATCATGAGTTTCGCGCTGGATGATCAACCGATCACCCCGCGGCGCATCGTGTGCAATGAGCTCAATGAAATCATCGGATGACGCCAGATAAGAAGTTAGTCGCGGAGCGGAAAATACGGCTTCGCTTATCCAAAAGTTTTCCAACCAATCTCTGCTCGTGCTCCTGAATCCACCATCCACAGCGATTCCGCACCCCTTCGAGCACGCTTGCCGAACTTCCCGCCTCTCAGTTTCGCAGTCCGTACTTCTCACTGCGTTTGCCTGACATGCGAATCCTTCTCTTTACAAAACACGAACGATAAGCTACAATTCCCCGCGACATGATCCTGCAAGCCTCTATCTACATTGTATTTGCCGCCCTGCTCATCGTGAGCGCCCTGCTGCTGCTGGTGGTGCTCATGCAGCGTCCGAAACAGGAAGGACTCGGCGCCGCTTTCGGCGCGCAGATGACCGACCAGGCCTTTGGTGCGCAAACCACGGATGTCCTCAAGAAAGGGACCGTACTATTCGGGACGCTCTTCATGCTTCTCTCCTTCGTATTGGCCGTGCTCATGAATGCGCAATACAAGCAGAGCCGCACAAACATCGCTCAGGAAGCCGCCGCTCCAGCCGCGACCGAAGACGAGACGACTCAACCTGCGGCGCCTGCGCCATCGGAAACGCCTGCTCCTGCACCGGCGGAGACTGTTCCCGCTGAGGTCCCGGCGCCCGCGCCTGCGGAGGAGCCTGCTCCTGCACCGGCAGAGGGCAACTAAGCGCTTTCCTCCGGGAAAAGGCGCCATCCGCCGAGGGAGACGCGAACCGGCCACACCATGGATGCACAAACGGATCAACTCCTTCTGAGAGTACATCCTGCCGAGCTCAAACCGATGGGGATTGAGCAGGCTCTGCGCTATCTGGCGGAGCAGGCTGCTGAACAAATGCCGACCTGCGGCACAGCTCAGGAAATCTTTGACGACGCGTGGAAGCGTGAACAGCAGGAATCCACCTGCCTGGGCATGGGTCTCGCTGTGCCGCATGCGCGTGTGCAAGGCATCAACCACCCGGGGATCTATGCCGCCTACACTCGCAGTGGGTTCGCGTGGTCCGGGGAGGAAGTGCATATCATCACTCTGCTCATCGTACCGCTGGAAAACCCGGAGATGCATCTTCGCCTGCTTTCGCGAGTGGTGCGTTGGCGGCGGGGGCTCACGGAGGCCGAGATGCTGGCGTTATGCGAATCCTCCGACAGACTGTCGGACTCCCTGCAGCTTGCCATAGCCGGAGACCAATCCCCAACCGGGATATGAGCATGGGTTCAGAAGGGCGCCGCACGAGCCGACAAAGCCACGGATACGGCTTTGCCGCCTTTCCGCAAACCTGCCCGACCGGTCGCTGCCGGCAATAAGCGCGCCAGCTCAGGAATTCATGCTTTATCCCCCGACCTTCCGCATGTTTCTTCAATCACCCTGCGTTGAGCCGCGATGAGTTCGCGGATGCCGGTCGATGCAAGACCGAGCATTTCATTCATCTCAGCAGCCGTGAAAACCGCTTCCTCCCCACTGCCCTGCACTTCCACATACTCCCCTCTCTCCGTCATCACGACATTCATATCCACCTCCGCATCCCGATCTTCCTCATAGCACAAATCAAGCAGGGATTCACCCTGCAGCTTTCCGACGGAAATTGCGGCGACCAGCTGGCGCATAGGGTTGCTTGCCAGCACGCCCTGTTGCATGAGACGCCGCACGGCAATCGCGAGAGCCACGGCAGATCCGGTGATGCTCGCTGTGCGTGTTCCTCCATCGGCGCAAAGCACATCGCAATCAATCCAGAGCGTTCGTTCGCCGAGCGCCTCCATATCCACCACGGAGCGCAGCGAGCGCCCGATGAGACGCTGAATTTCCACAGAGCGGCCATCCACCTTGCCGCCTGCGCTCCTTCTCTTGCGCGGTGAGGTGCAGTAGGGGAGCATGTTGTACTCCGCCGTCACCCAGCCGCCCGGAATTCCCTGCATCTTCTTCCACTGCGGCTGCGACTCATCCTGACTCACCGCGCAGATCACCTGCGTGCGTCCGGAGGAAACAAGAACAGAGGCCAGAGCCAGCGGTGCGACATCCGGCATGAAATGATAGGGGCGCAGGGCATTTGCTGCGCGTTGGTCTTCCCTTTGCATGCGGACAGTTTAGCACAGCATGGCCTTCGTTGACAAGCCCGGAAACTCAACTCAAGCGCGCGCATATCGGGCATAGAGGACGGCAACCGCGAGCAGGACACCGCGTGCGCCCCCACAGAACCATTTGCAAATGCAGCTTGCCCCAGGTCTCGCGCGGGAACATCTTCTTGAGGTCACGCTCCACGTGCTGCACCGTACTACCGGCGCTCAACCCCCAGCGTCGCGCAAGGCGAAAAATATGCGTATCAACCGGGAAGGCAGGGAAACCGAATGCCTGATTCATCACGACACTCGCCGTCTTGTGTCCCACCCCCGGCAGAGCCTCCAATTCTTCAAAAGTAGAGGGAACGCGACCGCCGTACTGCTCGCAGAGGATACGGGAGAGCTCCACAAGATGCTCCGCCTTGGAATCCGCCAGACCGCAGGTTGCAATGAGGGCTCTCACCTCCCGGGGCTTCATTTTCGCGAGCGCCTGCGGTGTGGGAGCCGCGGAAAAAAGCGCCGGTGTCACCATATTCACCCGCGCATCCGTGCAGCGCGCAGAAAGCACCACCGCCACCAGAAGCGTGAACGGATCATGATGCTGCAGCGGCACCTCCGGATTCGGAATTCCACGTTCCAATTCCTCTGCCACAACCGCCGCACGCTCCCGTTTTTTCATAACCGTTATATATTTATTATCAAGCTAAAACAAAATAACAGATCCGAATCTCGGCACACGAACAGCGGACCAGAAGGAAAAAACAAACCTCAGCGGCGCATCTCGCTGAGCGGACCGAGCACAGCGTCACCCTCCAGCTTATTGAGGTGATTCCATGGCTTGGTAATATCCGTGCTGCCCTTGGGAGGCACCACCTGTCGATTGGACTGAGGGACGGGAGGGACAGAACGCTGACAACCGTCCAGAAGCGCCACAGCACAGAGGAACAAGGCGCCGACGATCGACAAGGCAAATAAACTCTTCACTCGGTTTTTCATAGAACTCGCGGAGACTTCCCTCGCGTCATGCACGAGGGAGAGAAGCGGCAGAATGATCAGGATCCCTGCACAGCCTTACGGAAGACGCGATCCCCCACCTCCGGCACCACACCGCTCGGCAGCTTCTGCTCATCATATTCTGCCACGACCTGACCGCTGTTCACGCTGACCACGCGCAGAGTGGTGATTGCCACACCGTTGCGCTGCACAATCAGCGTGTCGGAATCCCCGGGGAAAATACCGCTGTCCGCCGGTGCACGAAATACAATGAAGTGCCATTGCGGATCCACGGCAGAGATGGCAAAATCCTCGCCATTGCGGCGATATGCCTGCATGAACCGCTCATTAATCTCGTTCTTGCTCTCCAACTCCGTCTCCCTGTCAGCAACCTCTTTCTTCAGCTCCTCACGACGGGCGGCATGCTTCTCGCGATCCTCCAGAAGAGAGGCGTACTCGGAAGCCCCCTCCTGAACCTTCTTGCCCAAATCTTCCACGGCCGAGTCAAGGTCCGAATCCTCCAGCCCGGGAACGGCTCTCAGAAGATTCTGAATCTTCTCCTTCTCCTCAGTAAGCACCCCGCGGTCTTTCTCCGCCACCTCAATATTCCCGCGAAGCTTTTCTACCTCTGCCGCTGTCTCTTCCGCCGTTTTCTTCACATCCTCCATCTCCCCGCGAGCCTTTTCAAATTCGAGAACTGTGGTCTCGTTGTCCTTGAGAGCTGTCGAGCGGGTCTTCGCGACGGCGATAGACTCCGTGTTGAGATCCCTGTTCAGAAGCTCCATGCCACCCGATCCAGCGCCTAATCCACTGCGGGCTCCTACCAGCATCGTGAGCGTGGTGGATTGATCTCTGGCAATGAGGTACCCCATAATGGAGACCACCAGCACGAGCACAGGCAAAAGATACGATGTAAGTTTCATATCGGTTCTGAAATGGTTGGAGAGAATTATTGCTTGTTTTCGCTGCGAACGGATACAACCCTGTCGCCTTCCCTCACCCGTTCACCGGTCTTGAGTGTATGAGAAATCACATCGCAGCTGGAGCGGGACTTCTCGACGAGGGTAACAACCAGCTCGCATATCTTTTTCCCATCGCGCATCACCGCCAGGTGCGAGCCGATGATGACGCCGTCGTTCATCCCCGCATCCACGATCACGTAGTCCCAACTCGGATCCGCTACTGCAACGGAGCAGTTAAGCTCCTTAGGGGAGACGCGAGCCTGTCTCTCCTTCGCCAGGGCCTCGGCCTCCGCGATTTGCTCCGCGACATCTTCTTTCCTCTTGGCAAGCAAGTTAATCTCCGCTTCGGCGCGCGTGTTTTCCTCCGCCAGCTCTACTTTCTTTGCCTCCAGAGTACGCAGGTTCGCAGCGATATTCTCCAGGAAATCCGGGCTCTCCGGATCCATATCCAGCACCTCAACGCCGTCCCTGTCCCGTGCTTCACTCAGTGATTTGTTCAGGTCCTCGTTGGAAGCGAGCTTACGAAGCACCTCTTCAAGCTTTTTCTTGTTTTCCTCAGATTCGCCGCCGAGGCTTTCCAACTCCCGTCTGAGACGCTCAACCTCGCTTTTGCCCTCTTCCACTTGCTGCTCGTACTTTCCCTTTGCCTCCACCACCGCCTTCTTATGCTCCTGCAACCACGCCCCGCGCAGCTTGGCGTACGCTGCGATCGTCCTGTCCATGAAGACTTCTTTGTTCTTGTCAGCAGCGGCGTCAACAAGCGCCTGAAGGGCTGTCACCTCACCTTGTGAGGCGGACATCCCCGACTGCGTTTTGTAAAACACAAAGGCCGCCGCTGCAACCAGTATGAGAGAAACGAGAGTAAGGTATTTCCACATCGCGAGAGTAAATTGGAGCTGTACAGTACCTTTCTATACCAAATGCAGAGGTATTGCAATCAAAAAATCGCATTCATTAGAGAAAATTCGGGGGAAATGCCGCCGACCCCGCTCAACGCATGACAGAAAGAGCCTTTCGTTCCCGGGAACGCGCGGTGTTTCAAATGAGGGAAGCGTGATTCTTGCAACGCCCAATCTGGCGTCCGTAGCTGTAATGCAAAATGCTTTTCATGAGGTCGCCATGGGAGAAGCCCAGCCGCTTCGCGCCCATGGCAAAGGGACCGGATTTTCCGATGTAGCAGCAGATGTTCACCTCAATGAGCTTGCGGCTGCCGGTCGCAGGATCGATCCGGTAGTCCATGCGAAAATAATCAATAGGTCCGAATGCTCGCCAAAGTGCACGCATATCGTCCCGGATGCCCCCCTGGATCTCCGGCGCGATCTCATCCTCCGCCCAGGCATAGCCCAGATGGTCGTGCAGTTTGAGATCGCCGGTGATGATACCCCCTCTCTTGTCCGAACCGGGACGCACAAAACCGAGGAGCAAGGGCTCTGTCCCTCCGAGAATCGGGACCGTGTAATCAATCCCCGGACAAAACTCCTCAATGAGCACATCGTGACCAAGAGCCATGATTTCCTTTGCTCGCGCGGCAGCCGCAGCCCAATTTGACGCAATGTTCGCTTCTGTGATGCAATCGGAGGCAGCGCCAAAACGCTTCTTGACGAAAAAGCCGGGAACGTCGGCGAGTCCCTCCGGCGTCTGTGTCGGAAAGCACGCATCCCTCCCCACCATAATACCCCGCGCGGCAGGCAGCCCCAGCCCGCGAAAGCACAGTTTCAGCAGCCACTTATCCTCTGCCACAGCGCGAATGTTCGGCGCAGCTCCCAGGTACGGCACCCCGGCAAACTCGCAGTACGACGAGATAAAAATCTCCGGGTTTTCGATGGGAAAGCGGTTGAGCAGCGAAAAGACGTAGTCCACGTTCCCACGAGCGTGCAGAATCGCGTACGGTTTGGAGCTCGATTCAACCCGACACCCGATTTCTTCCAGCAATCGGTAGATGCTGTGGTGGTACTGCGGATACCCGCCGTTACCCTTATACGGCTTTGTGGCGTAATCCGGCGCATCCGGCGCGTACGGCGCCAGAAACAGCACGCGCAATGGCTCTCCGGCGTCATTCCTGAGTTCGCGAGGCACTTCGATCATATCTGCCGCTCATTATAAACCGAGCCATCCCTCTGCGCAAGAAAATGTACTCTGTACGACGGGACAGACTCGACTCCTCTTCGATGAAGCCTGCATCGAAGAGGAATGCGGAGTCGAGCGGAAGTTTTATTCTCAGAAGCGGAATCTTAATCCTGCGGAGGCGTCGAAAGAGCTCCACCCCTGGCGGAATTCGAGACTGCCGTCAATGAAGAAGGAACCCGGTCGGGGACCATTGAAGGGGATGGTGAGACCCGCCCCCGCCTCAATACCCACCGCGCCGACTTCAGCGCCCACCATGCTGGTGCGGTAGGAACCGTTGGCAAAGCGCGTAGCAGCTTCTCCCCGGCGGTCTCCCGCATCAGCCTTTGCAAGGAGACGAGCCTCAAAGAGAACACCGCGGTTGGCCAGATTCTCGCCGAGCATGGACTGAACGCGCGCGCCCGCGCCGAAAGTCACGGTCAGGTTGTCCATCTCCTCCACCTGCAGTCCGGCGTCACTGCCGCTTTCCGTAAATCCGTCGATGTTGTTGTAGCGCACCTCGACGTTGAGGATGTACTGCAGCGCACTGCGCGTCTTCTCATGCAACAGCGCAGTATAGCCCGCCTCGTAGAGAGCGCCCACAGCCCAGCCATTCGTATCGGCGTCCGCCGTGTAGTTCCCGCTGCCGGTCGCCACGGTGCGATGCGTCTTGAAATCCGTCAACCCTTCACTGATGGCAAGAGTGTGCGTCCAGCGCCCTCTCATGTGGCGCAGGAAGGCCGTGGCGTACATGGTATCCATATCGCCGCTGATGGTATCCGCTCCGGTGCACTTGAGATCATTGTACATGGCGCTCAGAGCGAGACCGACGACCGTGTTGCGGGAGATGTCAGCATCCACGCCGAAGGTGCCGCCCCAGCCGTTGAGACGATAGCCGGGCGCCAGACCATCCGCATCCAGCTCCCGGTAGGAGCTCTCTGCGTTGACCCAGGCATGCCAGACCAGCACGCCTTCGCCGTCGGTCGCTGCCTGCGGGACATCTTCTCCCATGGAAGCCACGCGATTGCGGATAGTTGAGAGCTGGCGATGCATGTCCTCGGCGAGAGCGGCGCTGTAGCCCGTGTAGCCCGCTCCGGCGCCGGCTGCCAGCAGATTGGCCAGACCCGCTTTGCCCCCGCCCGCGTACAGCAGCCGCAAGGCCTCTCCAACCAGCTTGTTCGTGTCGGAATCCGGATTACTCAAGGCTTCGTTGACCCCGGCATTGCTGCCGGACGAGGTGAATTCCCAGAGAGCTCTGGCTCCTTCCACAGCATTCCTGTGGGCGCCCGCCACGGCGGCTTCCAGCAGGTTGTCCTTTGCCACCTGCATCTTCAGCTTGAGCTTGTTATCCTCATGCACAATGCTCGCGCTCTCCACGTGCAACCAGGCGCTTCCCACCAACTGATCGCGACTCAACATCAGCTCATCGGCAGTCTTCCCCGGCTCCTCCACCCCTTCTGTCCCAACCGGGTCGTCTCCGTTGGCCTCCGCCCCGTCAACCGACATCGGCTGCGGACTGGCTGCAGAGTGCAGATCCACGACTCCTCCGTCGCTCACCTCCCCCAGCACAAACTCTGTCAGCGAAGGCATCACGCTCCCGTACGCCTGCAGAGTGAGTCGAGCTCCCTCCTCCACGGTGAACCCCTGGAAACGCATCCCCGTCTTGTTCTCCAAACGCCCCTCCGGAGAAGCGAAGGTGAAGCCCAGAGTGACATCCGATCCACTGCGCAGCGCCATATTCCCCATCGTCCATCCCGCGTTTTCCCCTTCGGCGTTTAGTACGCTGAGAGTGACCTGTGCCAGGCACCCCACCTCCATGTCCCAATTCGCGCTGCCCTTTGTCACCTGCGTGAAATACTGTCGATTAGGACCGGAGTTGAAGGTCATCTTGCCTTCGTAGTCTCCCATACTGCCGGTAAAGACGTGATCCCACCCCTGCACAGACATTTCTATATCCTGTCTGCCGGTGAGGCGCCCTCCATTCGACTGAATGCCGTAAATACTGACATCTCCGGAGTCGGAGGCTCCTGCATCAACCGGCAGTTCCGGCTCGTCAATGCTTGCCGCCCGAGCCATGGCGGGCTCATCCGCCACGCTTGCCGGAGCCGGTTGTGCCGCTTCCTTGCCCACTCTCAGCACTGCCTTTTCATCCTCCAGAATCAGGTGCACGCCCCGCAGGCGGCTCCCTGTCTCCATGTTCACAGCGCCTTTTACCCCCACGATTTCGCTTCCTGTGCCGCCGCCGATAATGACCCCGGCGCCCACCGTAGTCTCATCAGCCCCTTCCTCGTCACGACCGACCAACCGGAGGAGTCCGTTGTTCTCCAGCTTGATATGCTCGTTGCGATCCTCCACAGGGTCGCACTCAGCTCCGCCGACATTCGCCGTTATCCTGCCGGAGACCATGGCGGATCCCCCGCTGATGACGAGATGCCCGTCCTTGTCGTGGTCGAAGTTCACCCCTGCGCTGCCAAGGTCGTTGTCATCCCCGGTGAGAGTGAGGACCCCTCGATCCATGTAGAGCCCATTCGCCCCGCTGAGGTCGAGTTTGCCGCCCATCGTCGTGCCCCATTTGGCCCCGCCTTTATCCGTTGTCGGATCCTCATGATTGATGTGCAGCTCGGCGTTGTCCACCGTGATTCCGCCGTCGTAGTGCAGGTCGTCCGTGTACTGAGGATTCGCGTCATAGCTGTTCTTCAGGGTCACCTTATTGTTGTCCTTGCCGTTCCCGGTGATGGTCAACTTCGCGTCCGGATTGCTGCCTTGCAAATTATGCACGGTCAAGCCATCCGTGTCCCAGTTTCCATAAGCGCTTTCCTTATCCGCGCCGGAGAAATCGATGTTCGTATCACTGTTCACGATGACTCCGCCATAATCGCCCACGCTGTCGTAGATGTTCTTATCGCCCGTGTTCCATTCCGTCTTGCCTTCCTCGGTTCCGGCTCCGCCGGTTTCGACGTTATCTGTGGAGCTGTCGTAGGTGTCCGGGGGCTTCGGCGCGTCCCACACCAGGTTGCCGCCTTCGTCGATGTGCATGTTGCCGTAGTAGCTGTCCGGAGTCGCACCATTCACCCTGAGGTCAAATTTCTCGTTCCATCCGGCTTCGAACCCTTGCACATCCGCAAAGAGTTTTCCCCCTTCGCCCAGACGCTTCAGGAAACTTTTGCTGAAATCGAGCGTCAGATTGCTGCCATTCCCGTTCAGGCTGCCAAAGCTCAGCGGACCGGTAAACTCCTTTCCGAGGTGCAGCGTGCTGCCGCTGCTCCAGGTGAAGCTCTCCGCCTGTAGTCCATTTCCACCCTGCACCGTCAGATCCCCTCCGGGAGCTATCTCAAGCCCGGTGAGCCTGCCGCTCACAGACCCCAGAGAGCTTCTGCCGCCCACCGTGAGCTTGCCGCCCTCCGCTTTGAGCTCACCCTGCACCGTGGTGTTCTTCAGGCTCAGGCTGCCCCCTTGTGCGAGTTGCGCGCCTCCCCAGGTTCCTCCCCCATTTGCCGCGAGTGAGCCGTTCCCCGCGTTCACCGTACCGGCCACATCCAGCTTGCCGGAGACCGTCGCGCTGCTGCCCTTGCCGAGCGTGACTCCTCCTTTCACCGTCGTGTCTCCCTTCAGGAGCAGCTTGCTCTCTTCTCCGGCAGTCAGATCACCGCCCACGTCCAGTTTCCCGCCGATGGTTACCCTGCTGCTGCTCCCGGTCGCCAGGGATTTGCCCACATCCACCCGCCTGTCACCGAAGTCCACCGTCGTCTTCCGGTCTGTTCCCACAGTGAGGTCTCCCTGCGTCGTGAGCATGCTGCCATCGCCTCCGGAGAAGGCATAGTCGCCGCCGTTGAACTCAACGCTTCCCGCCAGGATGTCCTTCTGCATCTCCACGGTATAGTCAGCATCCGCCTCCCCGGTGATATGCACATTCGTTCCCGCCGTATCCTCTCCCGGCCAGAGCGCATCCGCCGGTCCGCCTGCTTCCTTGCTCCACTCCCTCTCTGCCCCGCCCCAGGTCAGCTTGTTATTCGCGTGTCCGGCGGCATCCCAGTACAGATCATTTGGAATACCCCAGCTCACGCTTCCATCAGGATTGAGGATAAGTTCCTTGTACATTTCCGGATTCACCCCCTCTGAAAGCTCGATGTCGAAACACCCGGTGAAGTCGAATCCTTCCCCTTTATTTGCCCATTCCAGCAGAGTGATGTTTCCTGACGCACCTGCGCCCAGCACATCCGCACCCAGCACGATAGTCAGCTTACCCTGCGTCGCGTCCAGTTTACCATCCCAACCGTCTCCTGAAAGCACAAGTCTCTGTCCGGCCGAGGAGAAGATCAGCTCGGAGCCGGCGCCCCAGGTCAGGACGTCGGAAACATTCAGATTTCCTCCCGCCACCGCCAGGGAGGCGTCCTTCCCGATAGCGAGAGTCGTGAGCTCCATACCTCTTCCTCCGTTGGCCAATGTGAGGGAACCACTCGTCACAGTGACATTCTTTCCGGTGTACCCGCTGAGAGTGAACTTCCCTCCCTGATGAACGAGATCCACCCCCACTTCCCCTGAGAACGAGCCGCTGTTGGCGTTGAGCCGCAAGGTTCCTCCGCCCACAATACTTCCTGTCCCGCTGAGCGCAGTGGCTTGCATGCTTCCCTCCAACGTGAATCGACCGTTCACAGTCAGAGCCCCCACCCTTGCGGGATCGTTTGCCTCCCCCGGGGAATGATACGTGAAGTCCCCGTTGACGGTGAGACCGCCGGAAGTCAGCCCGCCCGTGTAATCGCCGCCGCCGATGGTGAGTGCGCGCTGGCTCGAAACCTGGGGCGCCGCTCCTGCGGTCGCCGTGCCCTGCAAATTCGAAATCGTGCCTCCACCGCTAAGCGTCATGCTGCCGCCCGTCAGGGTGACGCTGCTAATCGTCGCTTCCGCGGTGATTCTCACCTCACCGCCTTCCACCCTCAGCGAGCCATCCCCGCCGTACGACCCCGCCGTCAGGGTCACATCTTCCCCCACGGACACAGTCGCCCCTGCGCCGACAGACAATTTCCCTGTCACCTTAGCGAGGTCGCCTGCCCCCGCAACAAAATTGTAGGTGGCAGATCCGCCCGCCGCCGAGATGGACAGACTGTCCATGCTGGCTCCTCGTCCCACCGTCACGGTAATCGTTTCGCTGCTGGAGCTCAGGTGGATGTTCTTATTCTCCGACCAGGTCAGCGTACCGGGGGAGCCTTTCTTCTCGCTCCACACGCCGACCTCTTCTGTGCCTTCTGGGATTCCCAGAGTAATGGCGTCGCTCGAGGTTTCCCAATAGAGAGAATTTCCCCATATCAGTTCGCCTTCATCTGTGATCTCCAGACCTGTGTATTGACCGGAGGGATCGCTTCCGTCAACCTTGAGAGTAATTTGATCCTTCCGGGAGGGATCCCAGCCGGTGAAGAGCGGGCATGAATTGCCCTCTCCCGCGCCCTCCAGGAATGCGGAAGCCAAATTGAGGGTAAGATTTTCCCCGGAAGCCGAGTCGCCGAAAACGCTGAGTCCCGTGAAATCCAACACAAGACCGGCGGCGCCGAGCTCAAGCTCACTTCCACTGCCCCAGTGGAATTCCCCACTGATTTTGAAGATTCCCGAATTATTGAGGGTGAGTTTTTTACCCTCTGCAATGGAGAGGGAGGTGAGACTGCTGCTGCCGTCAGCCAGAGCCTTGATGACCGTATTCCCCCCGATGTCGAGCGCCCCGCCGGAGAGCCTCAGGTTCGCTATAGTGAGATCGCCCGTACCCGTCTCCAATGTCCCGCCGAGAACCAGCTCGCCTTCCATGACGCCTCCGTCGATAGCGAGAGAACCGCCGACTATGTTCAGAGTTGAACCAGCATCGAGCGTCGCGTCCCCCTCGATGGTCCATGCGCCACGGGTGGTGATTGATGCGCCGTTCTTTATTTCCAGACCGGCTGCTGAAACGTTCGCACCAACGTTCGTTGCGCTGAGCGTGCCATTGTCCGCGATGATTTTGCCCGTCACCACCATCGGATGAGCCCCGTCTATCACGAGGGTTCCCTGCTCAGCAGCGAGCAGATTGCCTCCGATGTCCCACGTGGTTTCTTCCCCGTCCAGAAGTTTGAGCGCCGTCCCACTCCCCTTAGCCGCAAGCCCCACGCCGTCAAAGAGGTATTTACCGTTGTTGTTGTGAGATTGAATCTTGAGTCCTTCCTCCTTTGATTCTGGATTGCCTTCATACGTCGTTTTCACCGCATCGCCTGTCTTGAAGACAAGGTACACATCTCCTGCGCCGTCAGCCTTTTTGAAGGCCACTCGGCGTCCGTTATTCTGAACCACTAACCCCCCTGTAAGCGTCAGATCAGCGCCCAGTACAACAGCGCCATCTCCATTCCAGCTCGGATCGAGTTCACCGAGGGTGCCGCCGGCGCTCAACGTCAATGTCCCTCCGCCCCACCATTTGACTCTGCCCTTAACGGAAAGCGGTTCTGCGAATGTGAAGCTACAAGCCGTCCCAATTGTCAAACCACCCCATACCTCGACGGATGTCGAGCCAAAGTCCACAGTAGGGGTGGTATCATTAACAACCGTGAGGTCCCCCATTACAAAGAGAGCCTGCCCTCCCGAAAAGGCATACGTGCCGGCGTTGAACTCAAGATTGTTGACAATAACATCCCCTTGCATGGTGATGGCGGCGGGAGATGCTCCGCCGGAGAGATGCGCACTCGCGCGATCCGACCAGGCGGCACTTTGTTCCCCTCCGGAGGTTGTCGCCCAACTGTCTGCGCCTGCACCGCCCCACGTCAAGCCATTCGTGTCTGTGTCGCCGCTCCAGTAGAGATCCTCGTGCGGAACCGAGTTCCCGGTAAGGACAAGATTGCCTTCTTTGTCGAAGTGGGGATTCCTCCCCGAAAGCTGCACCTCGCGGGCTATCTGCACGACACCGCCTTCGTTCCACGCTGTGAGGTCACATCCTGCCACTTTGTAAGTAAGCTCTGCCTCTGGACCTCGCAAGTCAGCGAGGATGCTGTCCACGCCGATGCGCAAAGAAGCGCCCTCCTCCAGCTCCACAGCTCCCGTTGTGCCAAAGAACGCCGTTCTCTTCATCCCTTCTCCGAGTTCAATCGCATTCTCGCCCACGAGGGTGATCTTGTAGTCCGTGTAGCTCTCACCGGCGGCAATAGATGAGTCGGAAGTCATCCCGGAAAGATGGAGACGAATCGTGACGCCTTCCGCACTCGCGCCCACAGTGTACTGCCCTCCGCCACTCAAGGTGACAAGCACACTGCCATCGCCGCTTTCATTGCCGGTCAACGACGTCGTGTAGGTCCCGCCTGCAAGCAGATTCACATCGACGGCGCCCCGCACTCTCCCATCGGCGTCTGCCCCCAGCTCCAGGCTTGATCCCGCTCCGATGGAATACGTGCCCTTTGTCGACATCGCCACCTGATCATCACCGATCTTCGCCAGCGCTGTCTTATACGAGGCCCCGTCCTCCAACACAATTTCCCCTCCATTGGTCGTCACCATCCCCGTGTACTCCCCCTCCCCCAGCGTCAGCTTACTCCCGGAACTTACACTCAGAGCCGTCGCCTCTCCTAATCCTTTAAGCTGAACGATGCTGCCATCCTCTACCTGCACTTCATCAAAATCCGCCAGCGTTGCTTCCAACGCCGTCGTTACATTCTTGAGCGCCAGCGTGCGCCGGACTTCAAAGTTGGTCGGCTTGCGGCCGCCGGATAGCTCTCCTTTCCACTGTGCGATGCCATCAGCGCCAGTTATGTCCTGAAGGACTATTTCGGCCGCCTTGCCGTTTGCCAATCCGCCTTTGTTATTCACACCGAATCCACCGGCGGATATGCGATGAACGTTGTCATTGAAACTCATCGTCAGCCCACCGGTAATAACGATTTTAGCTCCCCCTATGTAGCCACACGTACCTCCCGCGTAGATATCACCTTCGAAGGCCCCCCCATTCAGGTATATCTCCACTCCTTTTGTCACGCGCGTCTCCTCATCGTCCACTCCATACGCCGCACCTCCAACAATGCAACCCTTATATGTGCCCTTGTTGATAACATAGGTAATTTTTCCATCTACACAGCCCTTTTCATTTTTGCTGCTATTTGCAAAAAAAGCCGAGATTGCCACGCTGCTGTGCTCGCTTGGATAGCTCCTATCATCATTCGTCATGGAATAAGTGCCCTGAGTTACCACAAGATCACCAGAAAATTCAACGTACATGTCGCCTCCGTGGAGGTGCGAGTCGTTACTACCAATTTGAAACACGCAAAATATTGTCGGCAGATTCATTGATCCGCTGAATCGCACATGCAAGTCAACAGTTGACGAGTTGTCATCCACGTTATCAAGAGTAAGCCAACTAGTTGGACCCGAATCTTCCTTCACCGTCACAAAAAGCTCTCGTCCACCGGACCAGTTTTTGATGATGCTTGACGAAGCTCCACTTACGGTGACAACACTCCCAATTTTGCCGTTGGCGAATTCCGATGGATTAAGAGCAGTTTGAGGATTCAGTACCTGAACCCCATCTAACATCTTGTCTTTCCCCGGCCAGTCGACAACCCCAGGCCAACCGCTATAACTGGAAGAAGAGGCAGGCTCAATAAGCATGGATTCGCCCTTAAGTCCATCGCTTGTCGGTGCCCACGAACTCGTGGAATCCATCGCGAGATCGGTTAGAGTAATGTCATTCCCAGTTGTATTTGTTATCGACAGCCCACCGTTCATAGCGGTTCCCGAACTCAACGCCTCGCCAATGAGTTGGTCACCAAACCACACGTAAAAACCCGTGGGTAACCCTTGAGCATTATTTCCTCGAACGTAAGCTAAACGTAAAGCCTCCGTGAGAGTCGACATGTTCATGGAATACAGGATGGTGTCTCCCCACTTAATGTAGGCCTCATTGAGCGTAAGAGCACCGGAATGAGAGCCATCCCCAACAGTGATGGTGAGACCGTTTTGGGTATCCCACCCACCCGTTGCCCCGTCTCCTAAACCACCGGAAATCTTGAAATCAACAGTAAACGTACCCTCCGGACTCGTCTCCCCCCAATCACTCGTGAGGGTAGCTCCACTCCCGAATGTCAGTCCTTTACCACTTTTCCAAGTGACGTCATCCTTGCGCGTCGCAGAATCAAAAATTGCCTGTGCTTGTCGATTGAACTCAGTTGCCGCTTTCCGTGCCTGCCCCGCTGTACGCCCGGCATAGCCCAGCCCTCGCGCCACATTCCCCGCAATAATGAGCTCACCCTGAGCGGAGGGATGGAGGTGATCGTTAGTTTGTCGTCCATCGCTGGCGTAAAAGAAGGAATCAACTCCTTGCCATGGCTTTTCGGTATTGGCCACATCGACAAGTCCGCGGTTGATGTCGACCAGTGTGATGTTCTCCTTGTGTTCATTTTGCTCCACCCATTCCTTGAGGTGTTCATTATAAGTTCTGCCAGCCTCATAATCCGCCTTCGTTTTGTTGTTGATATGGGACCCCCACGTGGGAACGGAGAGAATGGTAACGGAGGCGGCAGAATTATGCTCAAACATGGCATTCACGATCGTATCCATGTCACCGTTCCCACTCCAACTCCCGTCCCCGCTTCGCCCTATCAATTCTTGTTCTCTCACGGTCAAACGCGTACCAATACTCCCTCCCTCACTGACCGAATCCGAGAGCAAATCATTGGTCCCAACGAGAAGAAAAAAGGTATTGACTAGTTTTTCGCTTTCGCTTAAGCGATACTTTTCAGTAGTCTTGTCCCCAGTCCATCCTTGGGGTTCATTGAGACGAAGCCAATGTTGAATGCCCGTGCCGCCGAAACGCGGTGGTGATCCAGATCCCTGTTTCCTCTCAGCAATCTCAGAAGCACGGGCGCTATTCTCCGCAGAATGCTTGTTATGGAAAACAGTTTCACCGTAGGGCATGTCGACGCCGCCGTTTTTTGCGTTACCCGTCATGACGCCGACTTCAGTGTAGGAAATGCCGTTATCAGCGAAGATTTTATGCATTGACCAACGCCAGGAGTAAAGTCCGGAATACGCGCCATGCGTGATGGAATCACCCACGTACATGGTGTTGCCCAGGTTAGCGGGAGGCTCCTCACCGGCTCCCGAAGCCACCGTGGCGGTCAAAGGTAGAGCCAGGACAGCGAGAACCTTCAAAACTGCCCGATGCAATGAAACAGGAAGATGTAATTTCATGACGTGATATCCAGTAGGGTTTTAGCAGGAGAGAAAACGCACGAAGCCGTGCCGCGAGCCGTTACCCGCCGCTACAGCCTCATGATACGTAAGATTATCTCTTTTCGAAAGAGAT
>CANRKR010000008.1 GCA_947631275.1 uncultured Akkermansia sp. | reverse complement strand
TAGTATGAGTGGAAGCGGCGGTAGAACAGCTCGATGGCGCTCAGGGCATCTTCCGGACTCTTGCTCACGTACAACAGACTCATGTCCTCCGGCGAAATCAGTCCCGCTGCCAAAAGCTCCTTGCTGATGAAATGCACCCAGCGGCTCCAGAAGGTCTCCCCGGGAGGATCCAGCAAAATCACCGGAAACAATGTTGACTTGCCGGTCTGCATGAGCGTGATGCTCTCGTAAATTTCATCCATGGTGCCGAACCCGCCCGGAAAAGCGACAAGGGCATCCGTCTGTTTGAGAAAATTGAGCTTGCGCGTGTAGAAGTAGTAAAAATTCATCATGCGCTCACTGTCTGCCACCACGTGGTTGGCGTGCTGCTCATACGGCAGGGTGATATTCAGCCCGAAGGAAAGATGCTCAGTGGCTCCCTCATTGCAGGCCTGCATGATACCGGGACCGCCGCCGGTGATAATCATGTAGCCCTGCCGGGCAGCGAGACGAGCGAAGTGGCGAGCCTGCTGGTAGGCCGGGTCATCTTCCTTGATGCGGGCGCTGCCGAAGCAGGTGATCTTGCGCACATTGCGGTAGGGCAGGAACATGCGATCCGCTGCCAGCATCTCCTCCACCGTGCGCGTCATCATCTCCACATCGTGCTCCTCAATCTCACTGCTCGCGGCATCCAGCACACCGGCCAGCAGTCGCCGCACAACGAGAGGATCATGCTTGCCGCAGACCTCCCTCGCCACAGCATCCAGCCGGGCGTCAAGATCCCTGTTACCCGTGCTGCGGATACTGGAATGCCGCCGGTGCCCTGCCGCACGGCTATCCAAATCCCTCGCTGCCAGAAATTCCGGTTTACTCATGCGGTGCATTATACGCAATGCCGGCAGGCTTGTCAGCACCAAAATACACAAAATGCACGCATGCGAGGGCCCCTATTCCTCAGCAGGAATAATCGAGATGCTCCAGGTCTGGAAGAGACCGATGTACGGCTGCTCAACAATGATGGTGTTCTCGCCTTTTTGCAGGGGAAACGGCGTAGGAGAAAGCGCCCACCACACCTCCTCATCCACAAGGGGAATCTCATTGATTTCCTCGGACCACGGATCACGTTCATGCCGATTTTTACCGGCAAGCTCGTAGCGGCGGGGATTTTTGAATTCTCTGCCATTCACCCAAACTTTTGTGCCGCACCGGGACCACTCGCCGGGGAGGGGTATGCCGGACCAGCGACGCACTGAGCGCGCAGGCGCATCGAAGCCCACAAAATACGGTCGCTGCTCTGCTTGCTCCGCGTGCACCTTCCGCACAGCCCAAATGCATTCGCCGGGCTCGCTGTCGGCAAACATCCCGAGGCGCCCTGTGTTGGGCCTGGTGCGAAAATAAAGGCTGGCGCCGTGAGCCACACGCACAGGAAGCCCGGAGTAATCCCCCGCCAGCGCCTTTGCGCGCACCTCTTCCTTCCGTGCCTCCGGCACAGGTCCGACGAGCAGCCACTTCTGCCCGGTCTCGCTGTGGTACGGGAAGGGTTCATCGGCAAAAATACTGTGCCGGATCTGCTCCATGCGCTTTTCAAAGAGAGCAAAGGCACGCCCGGGTTCGGTGTCGGGCGGAGGCATATCGGCGGGGAAGGCGTCACCATCCCCTGCTCCGCCGTTCCAGGAGCGCTCTGCCATAGCACAGATGCCGGGCCACACGGCGTTGTAGAGAGGGATGCAGCTTTTATCATCCACCCGCATGTCCGGCCAAATGCAAAAAATTGCGCCGAGCTTTTGGTCATCTCCCTTCGCAACCCCGCAGGGACGCAGAAAGAACCAGCGACGCACCAGCAGAGAGGGATCAAAAAGGTTGGCGTACCCCGGGCTGGAATCAATGGTGCGGCAGTGAATCGTCTCAGCTCGTAAAGATTTTGCTGCGAGATCGGCGCCATCCCCCCATCGCTGGGCGATCGAAAACTCACCGACCGGCAGATCATTCGGTCCGCCCCACTGCATGGGAGTGCGCCCCAGAGAGAGCAGCAACTTGCTCATCCGCACCACAAATTCTTTCGCATGCGGTATCTGAATTTCATCGGCGCCAATGTGAAAAATCGGACAATCCTCCGCCGGCACTTCGGCGCAAAATTCGCGGATGACTGTCTCCAACACCTGCATCCCCCGTTCACTGTGCATCGGGAATCCGAACGCCTTGTCAAAGTAGGCGCTGTGCCCGGGCATATCCAGCTCGGGGATGATGGTGATGTTGCGGTCACGAGCAAAAGCGATAAGTTCGCGTATCTGGTCGTAGCTGTAGGTATCGTGCAGGTCGCGCGTCCGATGCTCGGGAGCGTTCAGTTGAGGGTAGGCTTTGCACTGGACGTGCCACGCGGGAAAATCCGTGAGGTGCCAGTGAAAATAATTCAGCTTGAGACGAGAGGCGAGACCGATTTCCTTCTTCAACCGCTCAATGCTGCGAAAGTTGCGTCCGCAATCCTCGTGGAACCCGCGCACCTTGAATGCCGGCCAATCCAGTATCTCACAGTACGGCAGGGAGGAATGCCCGCCCGCCGCAAGCTGACGCAGTGTTTGCAATCCGTTGAACAGACCTGCCGGCCTCGGCGCAGTGAGGCGTACGCCACCCGCGTTGACAACGAGCTGATAGCCTTCCTCCTCGCCCTCGGCAGGTAATCCCGGAACTCTCGCCAGCTCGAGGCAGAAGCAGGAAGAACGTTCACCCGGGGATAGAGAGCTGTCGCTTCTCGCATCCGAGAAAAATCCACTCCACGCTACGTCAAGCATCCTGCCGTCTTTCTCACCGATACGCCCCGTGCGCGCGACATCTCTCCAACCGGGAGGAAGTTGCATCTTCCACTCGCCTTTGCCCCACACCACCTCCCGCGGGAACGGGATAAGCGCCGCAGGCGCATTCTCCTCCGCCTCCGGAGAGTGCGGCGAATTCCACGGCGCCTCCTCTCCCTGCAAGGTTACACTCAGCAGAGTGAGCATGGCGATTATCAGGCGCATCTCATTTTTGCACCGGGATGAACGATACGCCCCAGGATTGAAAATCACCTGTGTAAGGCTGCTCAATGATGATCGTGTTCTTCCCCTTCTTGAGAGGCACCATCGTCGGCTTGTGAGCCCACCACACTTCTTCATCCGTAAGAGGATCCTCATTGGCAGGAGCAAACCAGGTATCGCGCTCATAGCGATTCTTTCCGGCAAGTTTATAACGCTGAGGATTCTTAAATTCCCTGCCATTCACCCATATTTTCGTGCCGCACTGCGACCACTCCCCGGCTTCGGGAACGCCGGAGTAACGGCGAGAAGAACGCGCAGGTGCGTCAAAGCCTATCATGAAGGGTTCCTTTCCTCCATCCTTACTCGTGTACTCCATGACAGCCCACACGCATGATCCGCGTTTAGATCTCGGGAAGAGCCCCAGGTATCCTGTGGAAGGCTTGGTGCGGAAATAAATATTCGCTCCGTATGCTGAACGCGTCTCCAGGCCATCCAATTTCCCCGCCAATACCCTGGCGCGCACTTCATCCCTCTGCTCTTCCTGCACAGGACCGATGATCGTCCACTTGCGCGCATGCTCGCTCCAGTAGGGGAAATGCTCTTCCTTGAAAATGGTCTTGCGTAAGGCCGCCATGCGTTTTTCAAAGAGCATAAAGGCCTGAGCCGCCTCTGTATCCGGGGCAGGCATATCGGAGGCAAGACCATCGCCATCACCATCCCCGCCGATCCACGCACGCTCTGCCATAGCGCACAAGCCCGGCCACTGCGCGCTGTGAAGGGGAATGCTGCTCTTGTCATCTACTCGCATATCCGGCCAGTTGCAGATGAGAACTCCCATCTTCTGCTCGTCCCCCTTGCCCACTCCGCAAGGACGCATGAAAAACCAGCGGCGCACCAACATGGCCGGGTCAAACAAATTGGTGTACCCCATACTTGAATCTATTGTCCTGCACTGGATGGTCTCAGGCTTGAGCGATCGATCCACCATCTCCCCGCCCTCGCCCCACCTCTGCGAGATGGAGTGCTCCCCCACGGGCAAATCACGCGGTCCGCCCCACTGCATCGGGGTACGCCCCAGAGAGAGCAAGAGGTTGCTCATGCGAGAAACAAATTCCTTGGCATTCGGGACCTTAATTTCATCTGCTCCTATGTGGAAGATAGGGCAATCCTCCGCCGGTATTTCCTTGCAGAATTCGCGGATGAGATCCTCAAGCACCTTCATGCCCTCCTCCGTGTGCATGGCGAAACCAAAGGCTTTCACGAAATACTGACTGTGCCCGGGCATATCCAGCTCGGGGATGATGGTGATATTGCGATCGCGAGCAAAAGCGATAAGTTCGCGTATCTGGTCGTAGCTGTAGGTGTCGTGCAGATCTCGTGTACGATGCCTGGCATCATTGAGCTGCGGGTAGGCTTTACACTGCACATGCCAACCGGGATTGTCGGTGAGATGCCAATGAAAATAGTTGACTTTGAGCCGCGATGCAATGTCCAGCTGCCGTTTCAAGCTCTCGATGCTCTGGAAGTTGCGTCCGCAGTCTTCGTGGAACCCTCGCACGGCAAAAGCCGGCCAATCCACGATCTGACAGTAGCGCAGGTTTTTACCGCCTGCCACCAGCTGGCGCAGCGTTTGCAGACCATTAAAAAATCCCGCCGTCTCTGCCGCCTCAATGGTCACTCCATCACTCCCCACCGTCAATCGATACCCTTCTCCGTGGATATCCTGCCCATCAGCTTGTTTGAGCGTGCAGGTGACGGGCGCTTCGGATTTTTTCTTCCCGGCAGGCAAATCATTCATCAATCCTTCCCACGCCGTTTGCACCCTCTTGTCTTTTCCCTTCTCAGGCTTTGCAAAGCCGTACACAAGCTTCCACTGCTCCCGTCCGGGAATGGGCAATTTCTCCTTGCCCCATTCCACCTTCTGGGGGAAAGGTATCAACGCAGCAGGAGCCTTTCGCTCCCACTGCAAGGGGTGGGGCGAAGTCCACTCTGCCGCCGCAATGCCCGCCCCCATCATCCCCGCCACGATGCACGCTATCGCTCGTTTGATGTTCATAAGGTCGTTTCTCGGTCTCCGTTGCCTCTGTGCCACCGTGATTCGCACCGCCACATACCCCCGCACGGGCTCGAACCGTGGACAAACTGATTAAGAGTCAGCTGCTCTACCAACTGAGCTACGGAGGCTTTTTCCCGCGGATCAATCGTTGATCATTTCCGCGAAGCAACTACCCCCGCACGGGCTCGAACCGTGGACAAACTGATTAAGAGTCAGCTGCTCTACCAACTGAGCTACGGAGGCCTGGAGATGCGCACGGGAAATCCGCTCCCCCACGAGGGAGCAAGAGCCGCTGGTCAGATTTGAACTGACGACCCACGCATTACGAATGCGTTGCTCTACCACTGAGCTACAGCGGCAGCACCGTGTGCGGGGGCGAGTAAACCATATTTCCGTCCCTATGGCAAGCCAAATCTTCTCCTCCGCATAAAGAATTTCAGCCCTCGTCGCAGAAGATATCCGCGGCAGCCTGCAGCAGGCGCAGCATTCGCTCGCCGGGAAGCACTCCCGGCTGCATACCGTTCATCACGCAGGCGAAGGAAATGCCTTTGCAGGGGATGGCGAATGCGTGGCACCCCCCTGCCCCGGCGTGTCCGAATCCACCCATCGGGAACAGCTCGCCCGGCTCGCTCATGGCGCCGCAGGTGAAAGCCGTGGGCTGCAGGAGCGTGAGGTCATTTCCGCGCACGATGGTGCGTCCCATCCACGCACCTACCTTCGGAGAAAATGGACTGTCTGCTATTTCTCCCATAAGCAGTTGATAGAACCTCGCCAACCCCCGCGCAGAGGCAATGCCGCCACGGGCGGGACACCCGCAACGGCGCCCGAGAGGCTCATTCATCTTGCGAACGCTCGGCAACCCGCTCACGCAGTGAAACGCTCGATAAACGGGTGACGATGGATCAAAATATGCACGGTAAAAGGGCGAGCTCGGCAACGGGCCGCGCAGACGCGGCAGGTGCAGTTCGGCGATGCGAGGGAATGCCCACTCCGGCGCGCCAATCAGGAAATCCGGATCCGACGAACAGCGAACCCGAGTCTCCCAGAATTCACCGATGCGCTGTCCGGTAAGCAACTGCATGAGAATATCCACCATAGGACCCAGGGTGTGGGGATGGTAACCGTGCTGCGGGGGCTGCCAGAGCGGAACGGAAGCCTCAATGGCGGCGCGGCAGGCATCGAGATCAAACACCGAAGCCTCACAGGCCCAGGCGGCGAGTCCAAGCTGGTGGGAAAGCAGCTGTCCCACCGTACCATGAGGCGCGGGAAACGCCGACCAGATATCGCCGATCACGGTGTCGGGTCCTCCGCCTTTTTCCAGCAGAGCCTGCAGCAGACACGCCGCACTCGCCGGTTTCGTTGCAGAGAAAATAGGGACGAGCGTACCGGCATCCCATGCGATGCCGGTCGCCCTCTCCCCCGTCTCGAGGTGCACGATTTCCTCCCCACGGCGGAAGATCGACAGCGCGGCTCCTTCCCCGGGCCCGGCCGCATATTCTCGGGCGAACACCTCACGTAAAGCTCTGGGAGATGCATGATTCATGAACGATGTTTGACGCACAGAATATGCAGATCTGCATTCTCCACCCTGAAGTCTATCTCAAAAGAAGCGAAGCAAAAGTGGTAAATACGCTCCGGCGCATCATGGTAGGCCGGACGAGGATCCTGCATGAGGATTTCCTCCACGGTAAGCGCTTGCTCTTCGGTAAGCTTCTCCCGCACGCCCTCCTGCCACAGAACACGCAGTGTCGGCGATGGTTTTTCTGAAGCAAAACCCGCTTGCGCCCCCGGAAGCGCATCCGCATACGGCAAATACGGTTTGATATCGTACACCGGGGTGCCGTCCGTCATATCCGCCCCGCCGATGGAAAGCGAACCATCCGGTGCCACTTCGAGCAAACGAACTGCGGAGAGCCCAAGTTCATTGGGACGATAAGGAGAGCGCGTGGCAAACACCCCGAGACGCTGGTTGCCCCCGAAGCGGGGCGGTCGCACGGTGGCATGCTGCGGTTGTTCGACATCATGGCGATTGCAATGAAATCCCCAAATGATCCAGAGATGGGAGAATTGCTCAATGCCACGGATGAAATCCGGATGGGAGAACTCACGGGTGAAAATGACGCGACTTACAACGCGCCCGGCAAGGCCGCTTTGCCTCGGCACCCCAAATTTCTCCGCAAAGGGAGACCGAATGAAAGCAATGGGCTGCATCTCATGACTTCTCCACACCGAAAAAATCCTTCAACACCTGACTGTACACATCGCGCTTGAACCCCGGCAGAGTGTCGAGGTCAAAGTCTGCCGGTTGTATCCAGCGGTAGGAACAAAACTCCTTGTTATCCAGCCATGGTTCAGCCGTGTCATCATTCATGCGGCAGAGAAAGTAGCGTTGCTCCTGCCCGGCGTAGGGGATGCCGCGTTTGCGCAGCACTCGCTCCCTTTCCGCAGGCGGATAATTGTAGCGGTACGGTCCATGCTCCGCGACCAGGATGTATTCATTCGGGCGAAAACCGGTCTCCTCCATCCCCTCACGGCACGCCGCATCCTGCGCCGACTCGCCGCGCCGGATTCCACCCTGAGGGAATTGCCACGCCCCTGCAGGGCGTATCCGTTCACACACGAGCACATCCCCATTGCTGCGCTGGTAGATGATGGCGGCATTCGGTCGGTAGAGCTCTGCGCCGGTCGTGCTTCCTATCGACATATCCCTGCTGAAATTTATTTAAATGGCCACCAGAAGCGCCGCTTCTCTGCCAGACGCTCCCGCAATTCACTCGCTCCCTTGCGTAATTCCTGAACCGTCTTCATCGCTTCCGGCAGCTTGCGCAGGGCGGCATATTGCTTCATCGCATCCTTGAAGGGAGAGCTCGGAGAACCCCAGTAGGCTTCCCCTCCCTTCAGGTCACTCATCACGCCGGTACGCGCGGCGAGAATCGCCTGATCTCCGATATGCAGATGACCGGCGATGCCGCACTGGGCCGCAACGGTGACATAGTTGCCAAGGTGCGAGCTACCGGCAACGCCGGATTGAGAGACGACAATGGTGTGCTTGCCAATAGTCACATTGTGTCCGATCTGCACGAGATTGTCGATCTTCGTCCCCTCGCCGATCACCGTGCGCCCGAAACGGGCTCGGTCAATCGTAGTGTTCGCGCCAATGTCCACATGATCCTCAATCACCACAATGCCCACTTGATCCACAGTCTCATAGCGTCCTGTCTCCTTGTTGAGCAGAAACCCGAAACCATCCGACCCAATGACTGCACCGGGCTGCACAACCACATAGTTGCCCACGATGCAACGCTCACGCACCACCACACGGGCGTACAGCTTGCAGTGCTCACCAATCTGCGCGTGGCTGCCAACCACGCAACCGGGGCCGATATCCGTCCCCTCGCCGATGCTTGCACCGGCTTCGATAACAGCGCCTGCCCGCACCCGCACCTTCGCCGGATCCACCTGCGCCTCCGGATGAACAAAAGCCGTGGGGTGGATTCCCGGTTCAAAATCACCGGACACCTTCATGAAGGCATCCACCAGCGCATTGAACGCGAGAGAGGGATTTTCCACCTCAATGAGCGTTACCCCCGCATCAGACGGACGCTCCGGCACGCCCGGGGGCACCAGCACCACCCCGGCCTTCGTGGCAAGGTAATCCTTGTAATACTTCTCATTGCCGAGGAAAGAAGCCTCCGCGGGAGTGGCCTCAGCCAGCGTGGCTACCCCCGACACGGACGGGGAAACGCGGCTCTCCGTCTCCGGAGAAACGAGTTTCCCGCCCGTCAGACGCAGCAGCTCTGCTAACGAAAGCGTCATACGCTCCAGACAACGAGTGGACACTGATCCTGGCGCCCGAGTCAGCCGAGGCATGCGGAGCTACCCGCAGCGGAAGAGGCGCGCCTCCTCACTGCTGCTGAGGTTGCTCCTGCTGCTCCTGCTGTTGCTGGGCGGCCCCGCGCACGCGCTCAAGCTCAGCCTGGGCGTCAAACCCGGCAGGTGCCCCGGCGTTGAGTTTCTTGAGAGCCAGCGGGGTGATGTCCATCTCAGGCTTCACGTAAGGGAAGACGCGATAGCCGGACACCCCGTTGATGGCCGAAGAGTCGATCACGACGTCATAGCCGTTCTCCCTGGCCACAGCCTGCACAGTTTCGTGAAGCTCCTGGGAAAGGAGAGCAAGCTCACGACGCACGATCTCGCGGAAAGCGATCTGGCGGCGTTGCACGAAAGTCTTAAGTTCCTCCTGCTCGGCAGTCAGTTCATTGTTGATTGAGGCCGCCTGCTCGCGGAGCTTTTTCACGGCAGCTTCGGATAGGGTGGGATCCATTTGCTTCTGCAGCTTCTGAGCCTCCTCGACGAGCGCCTTGACTTTCTCCTGACGAGAGGCGATTTCGTCTTTGATGGTGTTTTCCTGTTTCTTCAGACTGTCTTCCACATCAACTCGTTTGTAAAACATGATGTTGAGTTCAGTCATATTCACTGAAGCCACTTTCACCTCTGCCTGAGCAGTAGCAACCATTGCGCCAAACAGAGCAGCAAGCACGGACACGGTAGTACAAAACTTCTTCATAGTTTATTGAAGGTTCGTTCAATGGTGCGCATTCTATCGCAGATCAGACCATATGGTCAAGCCTCGCGTGCGTCAAAATAAAAAAAATTCTCTTTTCAACCTGAATTTTACGCCTCGGACGCCACCACCCCGTCGCGAATCATGAGCACGCGGTCGCCGCGCCGCGCGATGCCTTCATCATGGGTCACCACGACGAGAGTTTTGTCGGACTCTCCGGCCAGCTCAAAAAGCAAATCAAGAATTTGGTTGCCGTTGCGGGAATCGAGATTGCCGGTGGGTTCATCAGCAAAGACGATGGAGGGATCGTGAACGAGGGCGCGCACAATGGCGACGCGTTGCTGTTCGCCGCCGGAGAGTTCATTTGGCAGATGATGGAGACGGTGCGACAATCCGACGCGATCCATGAGAGAGAGTACGCGCTCGGTAGCTTCTGTGCCGGAAATAGCGGTGGCGAGAGAAGCGTTTTCCAAAGCGGTGAGCTCCGGCATGAGCATGTAATTCTGGAAGACGAAGCCCATCATCTTGTTGCGAAACAAGGCCCGGCGCCGCAAGTTCAGCGCATAAATATCTTCCCCGCCTACAAGAACTTTCCCCTGCTGCGGCGCTTCCAAGCCCGCCAGCGTGTACATGAGAGTGGTCTTCCCCGCGCCGCTGGGCCCGCAAAGAAAAATCTTCTCCCCGCGCCGCACGTGCAGGCTCAGACCATGCAGCACCTCCACCATCTCATGACCGACGGCATAACTGCGGTGTAAATCGGTAGCGCGTATCATCGGGATACTTCTATGTGGTCAATGAGCCGTACTTCGCCGAACCACACGGCCACTGCCAGCAGCGCCGCCTGCCCTTCATGGAGCCCGGCTCCCAGGGGTTCGAAGTTTTCCGCCCCCACCATCTCGACGTAGTCAATCCTCGTCCCCGGGATTGCTTCAATCAGTTGAGAAACACAAGCGATGGTTTCCTGAACACTCTTGCCGGCAGCATAGGCGGCGGCTCCTTGCTTCAGGGCGGCATACAACTTCGGAGCCTGACTGCGCTGCTCGGGCGAGAGCTTCTCGTTGCGGCTGGAAATGGCCAGCCCATTCGCCTCCCTCACCACGGGCACGCCGTGCAGCGTGATGGGGTAATCCAGATCTCGCACCATTCGGCGCAGAATGGCGAGCTGCTGGATATCCTTCTTCCCAAAAACGGCATCCGTGGGCTGCACCATGTTGAACAGCTTGGAAACTACCAGACAGACGCCTGCAAAATGCCCCGGACGCTTCGCCCCGCAGAGCCCCCGCGAAAGCTTCGTCTCTTCCACCACCATCGAGCGATCCGCGCAGTACATCTCCTGCGGCGTCGGCGTGAAAAGCACATCGACTCCGCAATCCTCGCAGAGTTGAATGTCATCCTCCCAATGCTGCGGGTATGTCTTCAAATCCTCCGCGTTGTCAAACTGCACCGGGTTCAGAAAAGCGCTGACAACCACGCAACCGTCCTCCCCGGCAAGATCCCGCGCGCGGCGCAGCAGCTCAGCATGACCGGCATGCAGCGCACCCATGGTCGGCACCAGCACACGCCGCTTTCCCTTGCTGCTCACAAGGGCCGCCCGCAATTCTCTCTTGGTGATCACTCGCCGCATGCGCGTTCTTATATCACACTGCGCCGCTTATTTCAAGCCCCGATTCTGCGTCTCCCGGGCAATCACACTGCAATTATCTCTCTCCCCTCCCAATCTCAGATCGTGACAGCCATCACGAACATGCCGCAAGCCACACCGTAGATAGAGAGGTGGTGGTGCCCCCACCGCTCGGCCATGGGCAGCAGCTCGTCGAAGGCGATGTAGACCATGATGCCCGACACCACAGCAAAAAGCGTCGCCAGCGCTGCCCCGCTCATGAATGGCAGCAACGCCAGCATACAGAGCAACGCCCCCAGCGGCTCCGCCAGTCCGGTGAGTGTGGCGTACCAGAAGGCGCGCAAACGTCTCCCCGTGCCGTACATAAGAGGAAGAGCCACGGCAATGCCCTCCGGGATGTTGTGCACGGCCACTGCTGCAGCCACAGACACCGCCGTGTCGGAGGAATCGAATGCCGCCGCAACAGTAGCCATTCCCTCCGGGAAGTTATGCAAAGCCATGGCGATGGCGAAGAAAAAAGCGCTGCGGCGCACCTTTTCATCGCCGGCAAATTGACCGGTGACGCGGACGCGCTCAAGCTCAGCCGCCTCATGCACCTCATGGGGATTTTCATCCTCCGGGATCAGTCGATCTATCCCGCATGCAAGCGCCATGCCGCCGAAAAATGCCAGAAGGATGCCCCACTTCTCCAATGGCGTACCGGCCACTCTCCCGGCAGCCGTCGGCAGCAGCTCCATGAAGGAGATATAGACCATCACCCCCGCACTTGCCCCCAGGCAAAAAGTGAGCAGCCGTGTGTCCGTCCGCCGCAAAAAGAGCGCCCCCGCCGCGCCAATGCTCGTGCAAAGCCCCGCAAGCAGGGATAATCCCCCTCCCAGATACAGCGGGTAAAGCAGATCGGCGTCCATGCTCCGCATCTTATCACAGCCGCTCATTCACCGCAAGGGCTAACCCTCACGCGGCGGCGTAATTTATGGAAGCAGGAATCCACATTCCGAAAAAATTCCCCAACGACGAAGGGTACGCGACAGCAAAAAAACTACCGGGCGGAGATGTGTCGAAGCTCCCCAACAGGATGACATTGGGCTGGTCTCTCCAAATAAGAGAGTTTGCAAACCCGCCAATTCACTCGCACAGCTCTTCCAAAACATTCGGCAGCTCACCGACAGCCCACAACGGCACATCCAGCAGTGTGTACCCTCCCCCACGCACTTCCTGCACCTTCTCCGAAGAAAAGGGCGCCATAGAACAACGCACGGCGAAATGGTTCTCATGCCGTTTGTAGTAGCTTTTTAAGCTTTTCGCGCGCAAGTTGCGTTCAGCCTTCACTTCCACGGGAAACACCTGAGCGCCCGCCGTCACCAGAAAATCCACCTCTGCCTGCGCCTGCGCGGCTTTCCAATAATACAGCTCAGGGACCCCGGACGCCAGAAGCTGCTGCATCACGTACTGCTCTGTCAACGCCCCCTTGTATTGCCCGAACACCTCATTCTTCTTCAGCAGCACACGTCGATCCAATCGGCACTGCGCAGACAGCAACCCCACATCCGTGCTGTACACCTTGAACGCATTATCCACGTAGCCGCCCAGCGGCACCTGCCCTGTGCGCACGCGCGGGACAGTGTGAATAAGTCCCGCGTCTTTGAGCCATTGCAACGGCTGGCGTGTCTGCCGCAGAGCCATTCCCCCGTTCTGCATGTTATGGGGCAGAAATTGCCTGTTCTCCTGGGCCAGCTGCAGCGGTATATAATCCCACACGCGTGCGATGCGCCGCGATTCATCAGCCGTGGCGTGTTTCCCAAAGTCATTGCGGTAATCACGCAGAACTTCCGTTTGGTAAATCCTCACAGCAACATAATCCTTTGTCTCCGCGAAAAGCGAAACGGCTTCCGGCATTCCTCCCACGTAGTAGTACAAGCGCAGCATGTCCTCCAGCTGCGTGCTCATGCGGTTCAGCACATCCCAGCGGTGTCTATGGATCGCCTCTGCGTATGCATCCATTCCCATGGCGAGCAAAAATTCCATAAAACTCATCGGGTGCATATCTATCTGATTCACCTTCCCAACGGGGAACCCCGTACCTCCGGCCGTGGAAAGCCCCAGCAGGGATCCCGCCGCGACGATGTGTTGCTCGCGAGCCTCTTCGCAAAAAAATTTAAGTGCGGCGATCACCGGCGGGCATTCCTGAATCTCATCCAGGATAATCAGGCTCTCCCCGGGCGCCAGCTGACAGCCGGTAAACAAGCGTATATCATTCAGCAACCGGTCCACCTGACTATCCCTCATGAATGAGTTGCGCATATCCGTGTCCTGATCAAAGCGAATATAAGCCACCTCCTTGTAATTTTTTCGTCCGAACTCCTGCATCAGCCAAGTCTTCCCCACCTGACGTGCGCCCAGCAGGAGCATTGGCTTCCTTCGCCGATTCCCTTTCCACGCCTCCAGTTCCTGCATCTTCTCACGGTACATATTGCAAAGCTTTTGCCTTTCTCAGGGAGTCTCTCACATCTTTTCTTCATTGTCAACATTTTCCTCCCATTTTCCGCAATTTAAAATGCAATTCAGTGAAGGAACTTTGCCCTATTTCATGCAATTTAGTGAAGGAACTTTTAGTCTCTCCGTGCAATTTAGTGAACGTAAACAGGACTTCCTTTGACGCAACGGCATCCTCCACCCAATGCATGCGAATGACGGCTCGCAGAATCAAGACTCGTCAGTTTTCCAAACGCTCATCGGAAAGAGTTTCCTGCCTGGCCAGCTCGCGTACGCGGCTCAACTTGTCAGAGAGAGCGGCAGGCATGTCCTGAACCCCGAAATACCCCTCGGTAAGCGATTCGTAAGGGTATTCATCCGCATTATCCATGGGCTCCTGTTTCTCCAGATCGAACGCCACAGCATTGCCGATGGAAGAGAGTACAAAAGGGGAATGCGTTGTGATAATGAATTGAATCCGCGGAAATACGGAGGTGAGAATCGGCAGGACGAGGCGTTGCAGCTCCAGGTGCAGATGCGTTTCCACCTCGTCGATGAGTACAACGCCGGGCATGTCAAATGAAGCGATGAGGTTATGCGGCTGTTGCATCTTGAGAATGAGATCCGACACAATATCCAGAATGGCTGCATAACCATCAGAAAGGTTGGTCATCGGGGAGCGCACGCCGCCCGAGACGATGCTGAAAGTATAGTCGCGGGGCTCAAAATCCAACCTTGTATCCGGGGAGTTGAAAATGCGTTTCAGCACCTCCTCAAAGCGGGCAAACCATGACTCGATGCGTTGGACTTCCTCCTCCTTGTTCTCCCCGCGGAAAAGCGCACTCTGCACCTTGAGGTTGACAAGAAACTCAACAAATGCTTTGGAGCGTTTCGTCTGCATATCGCCCGTCAATCCGACGTCCGGGATGTTCGGCGCTTTCGGTTGCGTGAACTCCGCGGAATGTTGGGCATCATAATAGGCGAAAAGAGCCTCTCTCCGGTGGAGTATCCTGGCAAATTCGGATGTATCTTCGGCAAAAAGCTCCACGGATCCCGCTACCTCGTCCAGCCACGTTCCGTACTGCTTTAACTCGTCCTTGATCCTGTTTTGCTCGTGTTCGCTCGCCGCCTCCCCCAACTTCTTCTCTTTTTCTGCAATCCAACCCCTCACCGTGTCAGCAACCAATCCATCCCTCGCCATTGCCGTCATCGCATCCCGAATCGCGCACAGCAGGCTCGTCTTGCCGCTGCCATTGCGACCCGTCAGGAGCAAATGCACGGGACCGGGCTTCGGGGACGACTTATCCTCCAACCCAATCGTAAAATCATGAAGATGTCGCACCTGATGAACAGCGATTTTTTTTATGTAAGGCAGCATAGTTTAATGGTGTGAGTATAGTGAGGGGATCCTTGCGTGTCAACTCAATTTGTGCGACCTCGATACAAACGCTTTAGGGAATGTGATTGCCTTTTGTCGCCTGTGAGGTGTATTGAGTTTGTGAGCGTCGCACACATTCCCGGAATTTTCGAAGCCAACAGAATTGCACGACGTGGTGATACTTTCATTTACTGTTTCACGTGTCGTAATCCGCACCTAATTTTTTCCCCCCGTCTCTTTGCTCGTGAGTTTTACCCGCTGTCGTCCTGAATGCAGAATGCCTCCCGGGGCTGGTACTCTTCTTGACTTCCCCTGCAGACATAGTGCCTATGCCGATTCAGACGCCCTCTGCTACTTGAGAAGGAATTCAAGAACGCTCGTTCTCACGCGGCGGCGCAGTCTTTTGGAACCGGGGAAGAAGGCGCAGAGATTAGCCAGGAAGCGGTATTTCTTGTATCGTCGGTACGCCTCCTCGATCCTTTCCCTTTCCTCATCTACTGCCGGCACCTCCTGCTGCAGATCCACGTTGTCGCGGTAAAGTCGCATCCACTCGATGTGCGTATAACAGCTTTGAAACGCCTTCGGGTGTGTATGCAGGCAAAAATCACTCTTGGTAGGCAGTAAATTGAATTGCTCAAAATCCAGGAAGATAAAGTTTGAGGCAAAGTAGCGTTCCGTTTGCTCGACGTTCACCGGCCGACAATCATTGTAGAATCGGCAATCAAAGGGATGCCCGCCCTTCAACAGGCAGTTGATGAAGATGTATTGCTCCGGCACGTATTGGTACTGCATGATATCTTTCATGTTCCAATACGCCTGCTCATGCGTCATCAGGGGTATATCAAAAAGTTTTAGTAGATCCTCCGTTCGCCCGAAAAAGGCCAGATCCGACGGATGAAGAGGATATGGGATCGCCGATCTGGGGTTTCTGGCATAGTAGCAGCAACTTAACACTTTGTGCTTGAACACGCGCCATTGATCATCGATTTTGGAATATCGGTCATAGTATTCAAGAAAGCTGTTTCCTGTCAAAAGAAAGTCCGAGCGTATCTTCAGAGTGTAAGGAGTTTTCACCTCCCTGAGACCCGCCAGCGTGTTCACAATCTGACGATTGATATTATTTTCTTTCTCAAAGGGACGATCTTCGTAAATATAGCCCCCAGGGTCTTCCGAAACAATGATATGGTCGCAACCCTTCAACGTTTCCGGCACCTCCCGATCGCAAGTTGAAAAAATAACCTGAGAGCCGGGCAAATTCTCTCGTACGCTATCGACAACTCGCTCTGTCACCTCACAACAATATCCCCCTTGGATGACTGCGGTGACCTGTTCAAAGGGTAGCATTTTTGGCATACAAATCATGCAAAATAAATTCCTCCCATTATGAAAAAACTACAGTGCTTCTCTTCGCGTCTCTGTCATCTCCGGTTTTTCGAGTCTTACTTTTTTATATAGTTTGCCTAACAAACTTCCCACGGGTTTTTCAACAAGATAGTATATACCCCCCCCTAGTACTGTAGGTGTTAGGATATTCACTATCAATAGTCCCACGACTGGATGTGATATTCGCCATTCTAAATAAGCACTCATATCCCCAATAACATTCCCGCGTGTAACGATAATTTGGGGGATATATTGGAAAGCGTAAATCGAGTAACTCCACAGGCCAAAAATTCCCAACCATGGGCGATTTAGTAGTCGACTCAGATAGCCCTTTTGCAGGTAAAACAGTATAATTAATACAAAAAATATAACAATAGGATAAAATTTCAAATGATGCTCATGCCTCCCAATAACATTGATAAATAACTGATCGATTAGCGTTACGAAAAAGAAAATTTCTACAAAGGTGAACAATAGCCGACATTGCCAAGTATCTTCTCTAAAATGAAAATACTGGGAGAAAGCCGAAGCAAAGGAACCCGCTACTACACCAAACCCGACACCTCCAAATCCCCGCATAATCTCGAATGTCCGAGGCAACGGTCTGAGAAAATTCAGGAAAGCGCTATATCCCCAATAAACAAGAAAAGCTGTAATAAGATACTTTGCACTACGAGTCATATTGCTTCGGAATAGAGTAAAGTAAAACAGACTGCACCAGAACAAAGGCCCAATAAACCACAAATGAGAATTGTCATACTGAAAATTAAGTTGCTTGACATCATTGAACAACCCGATATTCCTGACAAAAAAAACTGTCATTAAAACATCTTTGACATCCGTCCTTTGTATGATGAGGCCAGCCTTATGAAGTATGATAACTGCAATAAAAGACGCAATAACGACAGGCATAAGACGTATCCATCTCTTTGCTGCAAAGTCTACTCCAATTTCCCCTCTATCAAAGGAAAAGAAGAGGAAAAAACCTGCGAGGACAAAAAAGAACTCTACTCCAACTGACGTTCGAGGCAAGTTAGGTAAATCAAATTGAGAATGAACGATTAAAATAGAAATACAACACAAAAATTTTAAAAAGTCTAAATTATGAAGGCGTGAACGTGACATAGAATTTCAGTAGTTGATTGTTACTCCTTTTCTTAGGATAAGTTTACAGTGTATTTTCTTTTAGAGCAAAATTCATAATCCTTTCTTGGCAAATAAACAGAGCCAACCAAGAGCAACTTTAATCCCGTAATAGGCAGATGCAATCGCGGCCTCCAACCATTTGCCCATGGACCTGAACGGAGCAATGGAAGCTGCCGCATGTTTGTGAAATTTCTTCTTATTTCTTTCCTGTTCAATCCTTTTCTCGCGCCGCCAGAACAACGTATTCACACCATCTCTTGTTTTGTCGACGCGAGGAATTCTAATACTGGGGTCAACATATTTATGGTAGAGTTCTATCCATTCCACGTGCGTGTAGCAATCGACTAGCCTCTCTGGCGGGATTTTATTTGGGATCAAAGCCTGTTTGAGAGGGCGGAGGTTGAATTGTGCATAATCTAAGAAAATAAGATTTGAAGCAAAGTAACGTTCTGTTTGCTCTATATTCTGTGGAGTACTGTCATTATAGACATCGCAGTCCGCTCGAAACCCATTTTCTCTTAGACAAGTAAGCCATATGTACTGCTCTGCAGAGTATCGCCAAGGAAAAGGGGGATTGTTCTCACTCCAGTATGCTTCTTTTTTTGTCATCAGTGGGATATTAAAGAGCCTCAATAAATCCTCCGTGTGTCCGAAAAAAACCAGATCTGACGGATGAAAAGGCATCTTCCTCAATAATGATTGTGGTTTCCTTGAAAACCAACTACATGCCAGTAATTTATGAAAAAAAACACGATATTCCTCTTCCGTTTTGGGATATCGATCAAAGTACTTCAAAAAAGTATTCCCCATTAAAAGAATATCCGATCTAATTTTGAGCGTGTAAGGAGATGAAACCTTCCGCAATCCTGCCAGAGTATTGACAATAGAACGATTTACGTTTTGATCCAAAATACGAGATTGGTAAGTAAAAGTTCCCGGATCCTCAGATATAACTAGCTCGTCGCACGACCTCAGTGTTGTCGGCACCGATTGATCGCACGTCGAAAATATAATTCGCGCCCCAGGAAGATTCTTACGCACGCTCGCTATAACTCGTTCAGTCACGCCTTCATCATACGGACCTTGAATAACCGCAGTAATTTGATCAAATCGTATTTTCATAATGCTCTTGTAGGTTGATTGTTGAAATGTTCTTTAATCTTCCCTCAAATGCAGCCGTATAAGTTGCAATATGAACTTCACACTATAAAGACCCACCGTACAAATTTCTGACAATTTTTTTATGACGGATTTTTGAGAAACATGAATCTGCTCAGAATGATGTCTGATTGCACTTGAACAATCCTCAAGTGCTAATTCTCTCTGTTGTTTTACCAACTCTCGATCTAGCTTTTTGTTCTTAGGATCTACGTTAGTCATATATTTTTCTAGAAAATAACGCCCAAGACATCTATCAGAGCGATAATTATTCTTGAATTGTATATGCAACTTCCGAAATGAGGTCACGATAAAGTTATTGGTAAGATACTTTTCAAAAAGCATCGCTTGCTCTGTACTCCATACACACCACGACTCTGGTTCATCAAACTCCCTATTCATTTCCTTTAGCAAAGAGAAATAGAAAAACTGCTCATTTGTAAAACGGTGACTAAATTTCATGTAATTTTTTTTCGTTCTGTTCTCCGGTTTCCGGAAGAAATGCAGATCATCAAGCGTCCTCAGACGCCCGTTGTACAACTTAAGTAAGTCTTCAGTAAGTCCAAAGGCGAAACAGTCAGACAAGTACCCAGGGTCTTTCTGTACGCTACCCGTAATCCATCCACAAACCAATACCTTCTGCTTAAAAAGACGAAAACTTTTTTGAGCCTTAGAGTACAATGTAGAAAGTTGTCTATACAGCGAAAACAACCTCATATCTTCTATATAACAATCTGTTCTTAAGCGAACAGCGTACCTTGTTTTAACCGCTCTTAAACCATTCCTCACTTCTACTTGTTGCTTATTGTAAGTGAACCGTTTTGTATTATTAAGGTGGCAGAATTGATCCAGATGGTATTCTTCCACAATCGGGGTTTGTATCAATTCATCATAGCTCTCCCTAGGCAAGCCCGATATTTCCTGCTCGGTATCTATAGACAGAATAATTTTACTCTGAGGAAAAAGCTCCCTGATCCGCACCAAATTTATTCTCGCCTGCTCTTCTACTAGACCACTAACAACAAAAGTAACGTCTTCCTCGGAGATAATAGCACACTCAATCTCTTCTAAATCTCTCGGCTGAGCATAATTCCGTACAATATAAATATAATCAAAGCCTTTTAAGCGTGGCTTGTACTTGAGGTACGTGTATTTACCCCACCAATACAGTCCCCTCAAAGGCGGAATTTGAACCCTGCCAAAAGTGGATCGCAGGAGCCTGACTTGGCGCCTGTAGTTCAAGTATCTCGACGGCTCCTTAACGAGCATTCGATTTTCCGCTTCTGGCAATACAATATCTGAAAAATCAGGCTCAATTGTTAAAAAATTGTTCTCAAGAAATCGAATCATTGAGCCCCATTGTGCTGACGCACGATCAAATCCGTGTTCTAGTTCTACTCGGGCAAACTTCCGACAGCATTGATAAGCAATCCATATCTCCGGAAAAAAACGACATGTCGTTTCGTTGCCATACGGTTTCTTGAACGCGTTCTCCGGTTTTAAAAAATATTCCTCTCCCCTTCTATCAGGATACAACGGAATATCCCATAGCAGGAGCATGTCTTTCCTAAGTCCAAACTGCCACCAATCCCCTATGGCTCCAATTTGAAAAAGAGATGTCTTGGCATTAAGCAAGATTCTTTTCTCGAAAACTGCGTCTTTGGTTACCGTAGCTCCAAACACATCGTAATACTTAAGAAACCCCTGCCCCTTAACTAACATATCGGAACGAAGCTTTAACACGTATTTCCGGGATGCTCTCCTGATACCCTCACGGGTAGACACAATTTGCCGATTAATATTATTGACGTGTTCAAAGGGATAAAGCCGAACCAAGTCTGAAGGTCCGGGATCAGTATTCAAAACCACTTCATCGTAATCCAACATCGAAGTGTTTGTCCCTTCCCACGTCGACAGGACAATCTCAGCTCCGGGAAGATACTTCCTCACAGAGGACAAGCACTTGGCCGCGCACACAGGATCAACTGCTCCCTGGACAACTACAGTTACTTCCTCACGTCCTATGGACCTAGCTTTATTCATCGCTATAACTTTATACGATATTGTTATCTGATCATACTGATGGCTTAAATGTCCGTTTCACCACAGTGAGTAAAGGGTACAGTGTAAGCAAAGTCGCACAAAGCTGTCGATCTTGTCCTGCACACAAAGTCGTATCGTTGCGATCCCAAAGAGGAACGTCTCTTGAGGGCATAGAAGGGATGTGTATCCTGTACTTCTCCCGCGGGTTTCCTTTTTACACTCATATACCAGTATAAATAAGTCCATTATCATAAATATCCGCCGGATTGATGATATGTCGGAAATCAAAAACAACCTTCCCCTTCATCAATCGCTTAATCTTCCCCCAATCCGCAGTGCTGAATTGTGGCCATTCTGTGAGGATAATCAAGATATTTGCCTGCTGCACTGTATTGTACATTTCCCTATCGTATATAACACGATCACCAAGTATACTGCGAGCGTTATTCAATGCTTTAGGATCATGTACTACCACCGTAACACCAGGGTGACATAACAAATGCTGCACAATCCCAATGGCGGGACTTTCGCGTACATCATCAGTTCCTGCTTTGAACGCTAGTCCCCAGATAGCGATCCTAGGAGAGGTCTCGTCCTCCACCCGTTTCAAGATACGTTGAGCGATGTTCTTGCTTCGCTTTTGATTTCCCGCGATGGCGGCACGAATAAGCGAGAGTTCCACCCCAGCTCTCCTGCCCATATATTCAATTGCCTTCGTATCTTTCGGAAAGCAGCTTCCTCCATAGCCTGGCCCAGGTTTGAGGAAGGACGAACCGATACGCGAATCTAGACCCATACCCTGTGCCACCTCGTTTATATTAGCTCCTACTTTTCCACAGAAGTCCGCCATTTCATTAATATAGTGAATTTTCACGGCCAAAAAAGCATTGGAAGCGTACTTGATTGTTTCTGAGGAGCGACGCGATACGCGAAGAATCAATGGGATCGGTCGCATTGGAGCATACAACTCACGTATCACAGCATAAGCGGACTCATCCTGCGCACCAACTATGATACGATCAGGGTGGAAGAAATCCTGCAGAGCATACCCTTCCCTCAAAAACTCCGGCAAACTCACCACCTCGTTCCCTGGAAGTACGCTCTCAACACGATCCCCTGTTCCTACAGGTACGGTCGATTTAATAGCCACGATGGTACTCTTCTCTATATGTGGGAGCATTTCCTTTGTCGCCGCAAATAGGTAGTCCAAATTCGCCTCTCCCGTCTCAGGATTTTCGGGAGTTCCCACAGCCAACAGAACGATCTTCGCCCCTCTAACCCCCTCCGACATGGAATCCGTAAAACGTAGCTTCCCAGAAGCGACCCCTTCCCTAAGTAAATCTTCCAGTCCAGCCTCGAAAAGGGGCACCTGACCAGCACGCAGTCTCTCCACCTTATCACGGTCGCAATCAATACAACACACTTCGTGTCCGAGACTCGCAAGCCCGGCTCCCGTGGGCAGCCCCACATACCCTGTTCCTATAATTGCAACTTTCATATTTGTTTATTGAAGTATTCTAGCTTAGCAAGCAGCCTCCTTTGGTGATAAAATTTGTAAACTTTAATTGGGAACACCCAGAGCATCACCAAGATCTCCAATCTACACCGCAACGACTCATCTTCGTGATCACGTAAGGGCACTTGAGATATATACTCGAGGATGCGCCTATGTTGAACAGCTCGATTTCAGCATGTACGGATAACAAGCATTACGAGTTACTATACTCTACTCTTAAGTAATTCTCTAAATTTCCCCCAGTAATAAATTCTCCACCACCAAGGTAGAGAAAAATAATCATCAACTAAACGTGTTTTTCTGTAAATTAGTGCTTGCGACACGTAGTAATCAATGAGGAGCGGAGGAACAGAGGACAATGCCTTCAATGAGGCCTCGGTCTTTTTTGCTATGTCGCGATACTCCCCATAATTTTTAAGTTTGGTTTTAATTTTATTGGTATTTGACTTATTGTGAATTCTATAGAAAACGTTTTTGTCTTGGATGTAAATTAGCGTATTACCCGTACCATGGGCGAAGAGAACAATACGTCTCCAAAAATCCCAATCAACTGCGCGGCATAATGAAGGATCAAATTTGCCGATTTTGTCCATTAAATCCGATCTAAAGACGAGAGAAGAAGGAACTGGACAGCGTCTATGGAGATGCGTTTGTATAGTAGTTAAGGCTGACCATTCAAGCACCCGGAAGGATGAATCAACCACGGAATAATCAATCTTTTTGCGAAATGGAATCGGATCATGAAATAAAGCTATGGCATTTACATACCTCTGTATGAGATTATACTCGTCCCGCAATACGGAAGGAGAAAGCAGATCATCATCATGAAGAATACGCACCCAAGTTCCACGGATATGACTTAAGCCTTGGTTCATATTTTTACTCTGTCCTAAGGAGGCTTTTGTAAAAATGTATCTAACGTCCAGCAGCGTCTCGGAATTCAACTTCCTTAACATCCGCTGAATTCTCTTTCTCTCGCGTCTCTGCGGCGTATCATCGGAGACAACGATTTCAAAATCTCTATAAAGTTGATTTTTTAATGAATCTAATGCTTGGGAAAAATAACCTAAATTGCCGTGAGTGGGGATAACGACACTAAAACTAGGCTTTTGTGTTCCGCTAACAACCTCCCATGATTCAAGATTTTGTGCTCTCTTTTCTTTGCGTCGCTGCCAATGTATGTAGGGTTTGACTAAGAAATATAAGAATGGCGATATATATTTTGCCTCTTTTTTCAGAAATTCCGCAACATTATTTTGCTTTTTAGCGATCATCAACAGGCGTTTAGTACTATATTTAAAATACTTAAAAAGTAATATCCGCTGCCAATCAATAGGCGGTATGAACCGGTGCCCATTCGAATACTTATTGTAAATCTGCAAAAAATTTCTGTAAGTAATCACATGCCAGCGATCACTACCCTTTCTAGCCGGCTTTAATGGTTTAAGACCGAACTGGCACAGGGATAGAACTATCAGGTTATTTGCAAAACTTTTCAGGGTCTCCGTTATCGATTGCGGGTTGACATCAAACATGTGATCCGAGTGCAATTCCTTGACATGCTTCTTCACGAAACCGATCCAAATAAATTGCTCGGGATTGAATCTTGACACGAGAGATGGATAAATATCTGAAACAATCTTGGGCTTGGGATGCCTCTTAAACCACTCTTCTTCTTCATGCGTAGGAAAATCAATGTCCCACAAATTGAGCATGTCGGATTTAAGGCCGAAAGAACACCAGTCCGATGGACACATTGGAGATTCCCAGATTCGTGGATCTCTACTCACTGTCGAAGGGATAATGATTCTTCCCTGCAGAAAGTGCCATCTTTGATCATAATCATTAAAGCGATTAAAATATTTTAGGAAATTTGCATTTTTCAGTTTAATATCACTCCGAATCTTGAGAATGTACTTCTTTCTAGCTTGCTTGATTCCTTTAATAGTTGAATAGATTTGTCTTCTTACGTTATTTTTCTCGAATCCACTCATCATAAATGAACCGGGATCTTCGTTCAAAATTACTTCATCGTAATCCAAGTCAGATACATCTGTTCCTTCCCAAGTTGACAAAATAATTTCAGCGTTTGGAAGATGCTTTCTCACAGATGACAAACACTTGGTCGTGCATACTGGATCAACTGCGCCTTGCACAACCACAGTTATTTCGTCGCTGCCTACGGATTGATTCTTTATTTTTGCGAACATATGAGTTATCTCTATTTAGCAAAACATCCTACAATTTCATCTTTATCTAGTTATGGAAGATATCCTCAGGTTCCTTTCTGGTAAGAGATGATGTTTTTTAATCCAGTCGCGAGGTCTGTTTTAGCCTCAAAATTAAAATGAGTTTTAACTTTAGTACCGTCTCCCAAACAGTGTTTAAATACCTCCTGCTTAACCCGACTTTTTGACAAGTTGTACGTGGAGTTGAAGAGCTCGTCATACTTATCCCAAAAATTCAAGGGATTACCTTTAATAAAATCATTGCTAGTCAACGCTCTCCCTGTAATAAGAGAAAAAGCACAATTTGCAATTTCCATGGCAGAATAAGCATATCCGGTGGCAAGATTATAAATGTCTGCCGAATACTTTCCCGGCGACTGCGCCATACGAAGTAGGTATTGCATAAGATCTTCCACATAGATATAATCTCGTTTACAATCCTGACTGTTGTAAATCACAGGTTTTTGGTCTGCTAGAATTTCCTTAATTAAATAGCTCGTGAACGGAGGATATTTACGTTTAAAATCCTGATGAGGGCCGAAAACATTAAAAAACCGGCAAATGATAATGTCTATGCCATAGTTCTGAGCATACGCATGGCATATATGCTCTGCACATAATTTCGAAGTGGCGTAAACTAAGTTCGGATGCACATCATCCGTCTCACGATGAATTTGCTCCGGGGGATTGTTTTCATAGACAGCAGACGTAGAAGCAAAGATGAAACGTTTGACCTTCGATTTCCTGAGAGCGTACAGCACATTGGCTACGCCGGATGTGTTTACATCAAACGCTGTACCTGGATGTGACTCACACTCAGGAAGAGCCGAGATCCCGGCAAAGTGAAATACGACGTCTACACCCTCAAGGTATTTCTCGAACCTTTCTTCTCTAACATCGGCCAAGATAAAATTATTTTTTAAGATTTTGTTATCCGCAAAGTTGTCCTGATAACCATACTCCAAGTTGTCCAAGAGCTTCACGTCATGTCCCCTCTTGAGCAGAAATTTTCCGAGCTCAGATCCAATAAATCCAGCACCTCCGGTAATTAGCATATTCATGATCTTTTTAGTTTAGGTAATCCTGAATGAAACTGTTGCGGGGCAGAGAAATAGCCTGCGCAGAGGGGTAGGAATTCGTTGGAGCAAAGTCGTTGATTAGAACTCTCCCAGCATGATGCATCCCCACGAGAATAGCGAAGGGCTTGACACCACTTTGCTCTAAAATTTCCTCAATGAGTCCCTTAAATTCTTCCGTCCGTGAGGTTGTGATCACAATCTGTGCACCTCGTTTCTGAAGATCTGCTACCACCTTCATGTTTTGCGAGATGATCGCTGAGTTATTATTCCAATTTAAGCTGCCATATTTGCCGGTATTTTTCATGAGGACTCCGTCCCAATCAATAAAGTACGTCCTGAAATTTTGCTGCACCCGTTTCCATTCCTCCAAGCTGCCCCAATCTGCGTAGTAGGATGCTTGCACAGCTTCAAACACAAGATCACAATGTGACAAGACGTATGAAATGACGTGGCTAATGTACATCTCTCCGCATACCTCACGGCGATGTAATTCTTCATATGCTGTGCAGAAAATTGAGGCATCCCGAAAGCAATAAACACCAATGCAAATGATATTTGATACAATTTGCTTCTCAATAATGTCCTGTACGATATTTTGTTCATTTACGACAAGAAAACTTTTGCCAGGAATGTTGGGCACACCCTTATGAACGCTAATGTCATACCCCACGATCATATTTTTTATGTTTTGAGGCAAGGAAATACCAACAGCGTTATCTGCATCCTTGATAACAAGACTGCCTCGCACTCCCATAGCAACGATTGTTCTGTAGACAGTCTCGCTGGCACTGCTGGTAAAATCATCCAAGATACACAATTCAACTCTTGGATTGTCGCAGAAAACTTGACGCAGAATTAATCCCGCCTCGTACTCTTCATCGTGGGGTTTTACTATCGTAATGATGATCCTATCAAAGATATCAGTATTGAGGTGTTCCAGTGATTTTTCAATCATAAGCTTCCCATCTGGATGCGTAAGTAGATACTTAGGCTTCATCCCCGGGAATCTGCTAGATCTTCCGGCACATGGTATGATAAGAGTATTCATAATTCTTTCTTTAACTCATGAATTTTACGAATAACATTAAGCAAAGCCCCATCAACAAATTGACGAGTAGCTTCATCTTTAATGTACGGAATAATACGAAGTACGTTTAGGAGTAACAACATGTATATATTCTCAATATATTCGCCCCCATTGGAAAAGGCCAACAGCCTAGACAGTAATATGGCTTTGGCTGTGTCAAGTCGCAAGTTGATGTTGAAATTTCTCCGCTCGTGGCGATATGACCAACCGAGCTCCAAATCTTGGAGAAGTTTCGCTACATCCATCATCCAAGAATTAAAGAACGAATCGAGCAGATCAATGAGATAAATCTGTCCAGATGGAGATAAAATAATATTCTCCAATGTGAGATCTCCACAGCAAAAACTCAGCGGAACCTTGCTGAAATCGTACCCATCTAAAATTGCAAGTGATTCACGAGCAATCTCCCAATTGACTCCTATATTTCGGGATATTCTCAAGATTTTGCGTCTAAATATTGCATCTGTATTGACATGATACCGAGCCTGTGAGATAGGAATGGACTGAAGAAGTAGTTCAACCAAGTGTTCAATCTCATTAACCTGAATACGACGCATAGCATTAGCGAGCGTGACCCCTTGCACGTACTCCATATCAAAATAAAACAGACCTCCTTCTTCTCCATAACCGAATATCCGGGGGGTTTTAACCATCGGTAGACAGAAGTGCTTTTGTTTAATCAATTGCTTTTTTAATCGCTGATTGTAAGACTCATGCCCCGACATCTTTCGCACAAAATATGAGCTACCGCTCATGTATAAAAATAGACGGCAACCGGAGTGTCCCGAAAATTCTTTGACCCGTTCAAACATATGATTCTGGATGTATACTAAAAGCGACCCTGATAATCTAGTGATAACGCCTGATGCATTCCATTAAGTTTCTCGATCCAGCTATTGTGCAAAATTTGCTCTGTTGTGTAGAGGTCACTCAGTCCAAATTTAACAGACAACGAAATGTTAATAAACTTACACCTAATACTTAGATTAGCGGTTGAACTATTTCCATCACCCCCACAGTCGTGCTCGAACAAACTGCAATATGAATCGCGCCATACAAACAGTCCCTACATAAAATTCCGACAATCTATCCACAAGTGCTCCGGAGACATCGGAATGGAAGTGTTCCTCCATCTCTTTGGCTGTTTGCCGAAGCAAAATTTCTCTCCGTCGCTTAACCAAAACTTTGTCTAAAGACCAATTCCGAGGATCAACATTTATTATATATTTTTCGAGAAAATATCGAGGATGATATCTATCATAACATCGATCGGACTTTGAGCGCATCCCCATTTCTTTGTATGAACTCAGTACGAAATTATTGGTAAGATACTTTTCAAAAAGCATCGCTTGCTCTGTACTCCATACACACCACGACTCTGGTTCATCAAACTCCCTATTCATTTCCTTTAGCAAAGAGAAATAGAAAAACTGCTCATTTGTAAAACGGTGACTAAATTTCATGTAATTTTTTTTCGTTCTGTTCTCCGGTTTCCGGAAGAAATGCAGATCATCAAGCGTCCTCAGACGCCCGTTGTACAACTTAAGTAAGTCTTCAGTAAGTCCAAAGGCGAAACAGTCAGACAAGTACCCAGGGTCTTTCTGTACGCTACCCGTAATCCATCCACAAACCAATACCTTCTGCTTAAAAAGACGAAAACTTTTTTGAGCCTTAGAGTACAATGTAGAAAGTTGTCTATACAGCGAAAACAACCTCATATCTTCTATATAACAATCTGTTCTTAAGCGAACAGCGTACCTTGTTTTAACCGCTCTTAAACCATTCCTCACTTCTACTTGTTGCTTATTGTAAGTGAACCGTTTTGTATTATTAAGGTGGCAGAATTGATCCAGATGGTATTCTTCCACAATCGGGGTTTGTATCAATTCATCATAGCTCTCCCTAGGCAAGCCCGATATTTCCTGCTCGGTATCTATAGACAGAATAATTTTACTCTGAGGAAAAAGCTCCCTGATCCGCACCAAATTTATTCTCGCCTGCTCTTCTACTAGACCACTAACAACAAAAGTAACGTCTTCCTCGGAGATAATAGCACACTCAATCTCTTCTAAATCTCTCGGCTGAGCATAATTCCGTACAATATAAATATAATCAAAGCCTTTTAAGCGTGGCTTGTACTTGAGGTACGTGTATTTACCCCACCAATACAGTCCCCTCAAAGGCGGAATTTGAACCCTGCCAAAAGTGGATCGCAGGAGCCTGACTTGGCGCCTGTAGTTCAAGTATCTCGACGGCTCCTTAACGAGCATTCGATTTTCCGCTTCTGGCAATACAATATCTGAAAAATCAGGCTCAATTGTTAAAAAATTGTTCTCAAGAAATCGAATCATTGAGCCCCATTGTGCTGACGCACGATCAAATCCGTGTTCTAGTTCTACTCGGGCAAACTTCCGACAGCATTGATAAGCAATCCATATCTCCGGAAAAAAACGACATGTCGTTTCGTTGCCATACGGTTTCTTGAACGCGTTCTCCGGTTTTAAAAAATATTCCTCTCCCCTTCTATCAGGATACAACGGAATATCCCATAGCAGGAGCATGTCTTTCCTAAGTCCAAACTGCCACCAATCCCCTATGGCTCCAATTTGAAAAAGAGATGTCTTGGCATTAAGCAAGATTCTTTTCTCGAAAACTGCGTCTTTGGTTACCGTAGCTCCAAACACATCGTAATACTTAAGAAACCCCTGCCCCTTAACTAACATATCGGAACGAAGCTTTAACACGTATTTCCGGGATGCTCTCCTGATACCCTCACGGGTAGACACAATTTGCCGATTAATATTATTGACGTGTTCAAAGGGATAAAGCCGAACCAAGTCTGAAGGTCCGGGATCAGTATTCAAAACCACTTCATCGTAATCCAACATCGAAGTGTTTGTCCCTTCCCACGTCGACAGGACAATCTCAGCTCCGGGAAGATACTTCCTCACAGAGGACAAGCACTTGGCCGTGCACACAGGATCAACTGCTCCCTGGACAACTACAGTTACTTCCTCACGTCCTATGGACCTAGCTTTATTCATTAAAATTCGTGAAATTAAAGTGGTTATACATTCCATTTCCTACAGGCAATGAAACACGGCTCTCTTCCTGATTCATGCTTCGTACTTATCGTTATTGGCCCCCGGATATTTTACGACTACATTCTTGGTATCATCTTCCAAACACTCGAAATCGGTGGATTCGCCGGGTTCCATGACGATGATATCTCCCGTATGGTAGACAACTCCATTCATGCGAACGCTGCCACTGGTAATGACCGTAATTTCCGTGGCTATTTTGTGGTAATGCTCGGCTTCATAGTCGCCCTTGTTGTAGGATTTGACGGCGACCTCGACGTCATTCGTCATGAGCAAGGAAGGTTTAAAATTGCCAACGAACCAGCCTTTGGTCATGTCTGATAATTTAGCCGTTTTCATGATGGAGACGCGGGTTCAGGGAATTCAAAAATACCGATGTTCTTTTGCTGTAAAATTAATTCATTATAAGTTGATGGAAGGTTATAGGGCTGCTCAGAGGAGGGATCCCTCTCAATCACAGCAAAGCAGGCGTTGACAAAATCTGAGCCTCGTCTGAAATAGTAGTATCCTGCCGCCGCATGGTTGGAGACGGGGCACCTCTCATCCGCACGAATGACACGGTCCGTTTCATCAAGCACGACCCAGGTATGTCCCGGCTGAGCGGACGGGAATGTAACAAGCCCGCCATCCAGATCGCGCTGCCTGAAGTCACCAACAGCAGCGCAGACATCTGTCCTGACGAGGGGACGATAAATCACGAGTAACTCGTCCTCGTTGTTGATGTCATCGATGGCAAAAAGGGCTGTACAGACCGCTCCTTTGGCACGCTCCTCCGAAGTGATGACTTCAGCATCAAGAGAACATGCTTTTGCCGTCTCTGTCGAGGATGCGTTATGCGGAGCGTTTTTGGGAATCATGCAGATGACCTTTCCTGCCTTTTCCTTTGGGAGATTTCCCAAACATTCCGAGATGAGTTCCCCTTCAAAGTCCTCATCCAGCTCATCCGTGAGAATGATGATATTCATGCTGCTGCCCTCTTCCCTCCGTTCTCCAGCTCATTGATGCGAGCGCGGATGTTTTGATACGTGACATCGTCCACCGAATCGACTTTGAGCAGATGCGCACCACTGGCACGAGCTGCTGCGATGCCGTTAAAATTATCCTCCACAATAAGGCATTCTTGCGGCACAAATCCCAAGCGAGCGATGGCAATGTGATAGATCTCCGGATCCGGCTTGCATTTCTTGACATCTTTGTTGGACAGCGTCAAATCCATGTACTCCGCAAGTTTCGCTTTCTCCAGCATCATATCCACCGTCATGCGGATGGAGTTAGATGCCAGCGCAAGCTTGTAGCCCTCCGCCTTGAGCCTCGCCAGAGCGAATTGATGGTAAAAGACGGGCTTGCAATGCATGAAGATGCATTCCATGGTATATACCTGTTTCATCTTGTTAATGAAGGAGTGCAAGCCAGTGGGCAGACCGCATTTCTCCGAGAGAAGTTGGAGCTTCCTTCTGGTGGGCAACCCGTCAAACGTCGTTAAATGGTCCTGTCGGGATATATTGTAACCAAACAGGGCGAGAGCACGGTTCAGAGCCTCATAGTGCCAATCTTTGGCTTCTATGAGTACCCCGTCCATATCAAAGATAACGGCTTTTATCTTTACCTTATTCATTGAAGAAAGCTTGGGCTGCTAGGGGTTGATCGGTACAAAGGAAAAGGCGCTCACTGCCGAGCGAATGGACTTGCTTGATTTTCCTCCACTGGGGGAGCGGCGCGCGACCGTGCAGTTCCGCCGATACGATACAGAGGTATTTACCCTGAGCGAGGTGGCGCTCAATGAGCTCAGAAGGGAACCAATCGGAGTAGAAGCTGTCCAACCACACACCCACCGCACGATCCGGCAGAACGGGGGTTGGAAGGATGTCGCTTTGCCCTGTGAACACGCGCAGACCTGCCCCGAGCTGTTGCACCATATCGGGAGTTGACATATCAAAGGTGAAGTAATTGGAGTGGGCAAACTGCTGCAGGAGTTCTCTTATGCCCTCGGCCAGGCCGTCTGCCTTAATGTTGAGTGCAAGGGGAAAGGCTCGTCCCGCCATGAGTTCAAGTACACCGCGAAAAGGAAGCTCCCCGCCACGCGGTATGTCATGAGAGACGACGATTTGTCCGCAGTGATCACGCAGATCCAGCTCAACCCCGAAGCCGGCATCAAACGCGCGGATGAAAGCGTTTTCAGTGTTGCGTTCATCCGCCGTATGCCACATTCCTCTGTGCGCGATTATCTGCATGGCGCCAGTTTTCTGGAGATCGGATCGTTCAGGAAGAATTCAAGATCCTTGGGTGTGCCAAGACCATACATACCGTGATATTCTTCTCCGATGTTATAAATGCCCACCTTTTTCCCTTCCCGAATCAGGTAGTTGTAGCAAGGGCAGGTGTAGAACTCGCCGTTTACTCGTGCATCATCGCGTATCATCTGCTCGGCAGCACGCACGAGATCCCGCCCACGCCGGAAATTAAATATGCCTACCGTAGCCTGATCAGAAATGACTTTCTTCTCGGCAGTCTCTACCACCAAACCGTGGCCATCCGTTCGGGCGTATGACCACTTCTTATCGTTTGCCTTCATCGTCATGATCATCCCATCCAACCGTCCTTCATCCATAGTGGATAAATACTCGTTAATGTCACAATCAATGTACTGATCCGAATTGGCTGTCATCAGCGGATCATCATTATCGATTAATTCTTTCGCTTTCAAAACTGTGCACACCTGTCCTTCAGTGATGCCATCTATCTCTATGATTTCCACATTCCCTGCGTACGCATGTAATTTCTCCGTTAGTCCATACTGCGCAACATGACATTTTTGGCATATGAAAATAAACCGATGATCACGCAGAGGAGTGAGATTCTCCACCACAACTTGAATCATTGGTTTTCCCTGCACATCTATCAGGGGCTTGGGATTTTTGTACCCAGCCTCAGAGAACCGGCTTCCACGTCCAGCCATTGGTATGACTATGTTCAACATCACCTCTTATTTTTGTTTTGCTTCCGCCAATCACAGCCATCCGCTCACACGTCACCCGTCCGTGTGTAGCCTCAAACTGTTCTTTTGACTGACGCCGGGGGGAGTATATCTCTTTACGAAAGAGATGTACTTTGGTTGTTTTGTTTTACTTTTATAATGAATAAACAACAAAAATGATTCTCATTAAAAAGATAGGATGAGATTGATATTTCTAAAAAATAAAAAGTTTACTATTCATTGTCATTGTTTAAATTATTTAATTTTAGACTGTACATCGTATTCGTAAAGAGATATACTGCGGCGGCGCGTGTGCGGGGGAGCTGTGCAATGGGAAATCCCCTTGCAGAGCGAGCCGGTACACAAGTGAAGGAGAAAGATATAACGATGCACAGAGCAAAACTGACAGCTGCAGAAACGTTTGAAGATACGTGCAATGCATGGCTTTGCGGTAGTCTTTGTTCTGTTCTGTGCACTGCGAGAAGGGAGGAGAGGAGATGGGTCTGCTGAGCCTCATATGCAACCTTCTTCCCATCCAGGGAGGCAAGGTCGTTTTTTACAGTTTTACGGAGAGTTACGCGGACAACCCGCGCGCTATTGCGGAGGAGTTGCTGCGGCGCGATTGGGACGGAGAATTGGTGTGGACGGCAAAAAAGGCACGGGGGCCCTTGCGGCTGCCGCACGGCATACGCGCAGCAGTGGGCCGCTGCCGTATGCGCTATGAGTTCTCCACCGCGCAGGTTATCGTGAGCAATACGCGACTCCCCAGATACTGGACAAAAGGATTCCGCAAGAAGGCGGGGCAGCTCTACATCCAGACGTGGCACGGCTCCTGCGGCATCAAAAAGATGGAGGCGGACATGCCCCACGCGCGCAGGAGTTGTCTGGAACGCGCGAAGGCGGACTCCCGGCAGGTCGACTACCTGCTGTCCAATTGCCGGTGGCTCACGCAAGTGCTCCACAGGGCGCTCTTCTACGACGGGGAAATCCTGGAGATTGGTTCTCCGCGCAATGACGCGCTGCTGCGCGGGGCGGAAGAGCGGGTAAAAACGGTGCGGACGGCGCTGGGGCTGCCGGCGGGGCGCAAGCTACTGCTCTACGCACCGACCTTCCGGGATGGCAAAGGCGCGGCTGTGCCGCCCATGCCGAATTGGAGGCGTCTGCGCGAGGCGCTGGCGGAGCGTTTTGGCGGTGAATGGAGCATCCTTATGCGGCAGCATCCCGGGCTATCCGGGGGACGGCGCAAGCTGGCGCTGGGGGCGGAGGACGCACAAATTCTGGACCTCACGGGCTATGCGGACATGGCGGATTTATTGATGATCGCTGATGTTTTGGTGACGGATTACTCGTCCTGTGCCTACGATTTCCTGCTCACGAGGCGCCCGGGATTCCTCTACGCGCCGGACTGCGCGGACTACGAACAGCGGCGCGGGTTGTATTATCCGCTTGCAGAGACCCCCTTCCCCACCGCCGAAAGCAGCGAGCAACTTGAGCAATCTATCCGTTCGTTCGATGAATCCGCATACCACGCCGCGGCAGAGCAATTTCTGCGCGACAAAGGCTGTGTGGACGACGGTCACGCCTCAGAACGCGTGGCAGACATCATCGAAAAACACCGGGGCGCATACCACCGGAATTTTAATGCTACTCATAGCGCGTGACGAAAGAGATTTACAAAAACGCAATTATTTTCATCAAGAAAACAGATATGAATATCGCGCTCATAACGGCTGGGGGAATCGGGAAGCGATGTGGGATGCGTGTTCCGAAACAGTTTTACTTTGTTGAGGAGCGCCCCGTCATCATCTATACTTTGGAAGTATTTGAAAAGCACCCAGATATTGATGTGATAGCGGTTTCATGTCTGGCGGGGTGGGAAGAGAAATTGCGTGGTTATGCACGAGATTTCGGCATCAATAAATTGAAGCATATAGTACGGGCAGGAGAAACCAATCAGGAGTCGATTTGCCATGGTATTGCTGAACTTGCTAAGCACTACGGAGATGAAAGCATGGTCCTCGTGCACGATGCTGCACGCCCGCTAGTAACGAGCGATATTATCACCGACTGCCTGAGCGCGGCACGCAAATACGGCAATGCAGTGGCATGCATTCCCTGCCAGGAGCCTTTGTTGCGTTCCGATTGTGAAGCAAAAGAGGAACCTCGCTGCGGGCAGTATTATTCGCGCGAAGGCATGCTGCGAGCCCAAGCCCCCCAGGCTTTTGCTCTCGGGACACTTAAATGGGCCCACAAAGAGGCCGCTTTGCGTTGCATCCATAACACTACAGCCAGTTGTGTTCTCATGCACCTGCTCGGTGTGAAATTGTACTACTCAGAAAGTTCTACGAGCAACATCAAGATCACGACACGAGACGACATGGCTCTCTTTGCCTCGAAGGTTGGCTACATGAAGGGGAAGTTGCAATCCACCGCCCTTGCTGACTCCGTAAAACGTCCACACATTCTATGCAGCTGACATTTCGAGAGAAGATATTTTCTTTGAAGCGTGTGGGAGCAAATCATCTTCAGATCTGTTTGCTTGGCATCCGTATTAAGCTACGCTCTCCCGACCTGAGCTTTTTGCCTTACTGTCGGTTTCCTATTGAGTCTAAAAAAATATTTTTTACTAATGTGCTATCCGGATACGGTTGCAATCCTCGCTATGTACTTGAGGAAATGCTTCGCCGCAAAGAAGGCTGGGATATTGTATGGATGGTTGATAAATACGTGCTTGACTACCTCCATGATATACCGAGTGGAGTACGTTTAGTCATGTGGGGCACGGAGGAGGCTTTGAAAGAATGCGTGACAGCTCACATCTGGATTTCCAATGGATGGCAACTACGTTTTCGCCGTCTAGGTATTCATAAACGCAAAGGGCAAACCTATATTCAACTGTGGCATGGTTCATTAGGGTTAAAAAAACTGGACTGGGAAAAGGCGCATCCGGGGCGATTGAATCAGCATCATCTGCGGCAGGAGCTCAGAGAGATAGATTATCTCATCACCAACTCAAGCTGGGAGGATGAGCGATTCAAAGAAGCTTTTGGACCTCTCCCCACCATTCTGCGCTTCGGTCATCCTCGCAATGACATTTTCTTCAAACAAGTCGGTGAAAAGTTGCGTTGCAAGGTGTATGAACGCCTAAACATCAGCATTGAGAAAAAGACAATTCTCTACGCTCCTACTTATCGCGAGGACGGTTCCCAAAGCGTGCCTACTATGGAACAAATTGCTCAACTGCGACATGCGCTGACTAAACGCTTCGGGGGAGAGTGGCTCATGCTGGCCCGCTGGCATCCGGCTCATCAGGAGTGGAAGCGTTATGATTTCCTCCCTGACGCTCCTGAGGTTATTAACGTAGGAAACTATCCCAACATGCAGGAGCTGCTCATAGCAGCAGACGCAGTTCTTACAGATTATTCTTCCTGCATTCTGGATTATCTGTTTACCAAACGTCCAGGATTCCTGTATGCGCCTGACTTTCGGAGGTACAGTAAAATGCGTGGATGCTACTACCCATTGGACGAGGCTCCATTCCCTCCTGCTATAACATGGGAAAAGTTGCTCGATTCTGTTCTATGCTACGATCCTGCTGCTCACAGCGAACGCATTGATCTCTTTCTGAAGAAAATGGGTTGCGTAGATGACGGAAAGGCATCCGCGCGCATTGTGGATTTAGTGGAAGACCTCGTGAAGAGAAAGGAGGAGCCTCATGAATCAACTCATTTCTAACCGGGTAACGCAGGAGGATATTCGTGAGATATGTCAACACTGTGAACATTTGTTCAAGATGTTTGACAAGAGCTGTGTTCTCGTCACAGGCGCTTCTGGCAACATCGGCAGTTTTATTATCCGTTGCTTTTTGACCGCCAATGAGTATTTTGGAATAAATGTCCGGATCATTGCCTCTGCGCGAGATCTTTCGAAGCTGCAAAATTTCTTTCCTCAAGAACTTTCCAAAGGGAGTGTCCAGTTCCACCGAGCAGACATACGTTCCGGATTCCCGTGTAATTTTCCTGTCGATTACCTTATCCATGCTGCTGCTCCTACGGATTCTCATTTCTTTGTGAAGCACCCTGATCAGGTGCATGAAGCTATCCTTGGTGGTACGCGTCGCGTCCTGGATTTTGCCGTCTCTGTTTCCCTACGCGGCATGGTTTATCTTTCTTCTGTCGAGGCTATCGGGATGGTCTCCCAAGACTGCCTGCTTGGTGAATACGACTATGGTTTCTGTGATGAAAATGATCCGAGGCAGTCATATATGATTGCAAAGCGTCACGCTGAGGCTCTCTGCTCGCAATACGCACGTGAACACAGTACTCCCATCCGGATTGCGCGCCTTGCGCAGGTTATCAGTTCTGGTGTGAACTATGATGACTGGCATGTGTACGCTCAATTTGCCCGCAGCATTGTTGAATCTTCTCCTATTTGTCTTTTGACGTCAGGACGCAGCGTGCGAAGTTTTTGCTACATAACCGATGCGATCTCCGCTATTCTCCGGCTACTCCATTTTGGGGTGAATGGCGAAATATACAATGTTGGAAACGAGCAGATGACAATGAGCATTTATGATGTTGCGAAGAAACTTGAACTATGGTACCCGGGCACGCGGATTTTGTCTGTGCCGCAGGAGACAAACATCTATCCGACTCTCACTTACTGGCGAATGAATACAGAAAAGCTTCGCATGCTTGGTTGGAAACCAAGTATTGGCCAATATGAAGCATTTCAACGACTTATCTCAAGCTTTAATTGTCAGAAGCTTGAGATGCAGAAGAACACTGCGCCGAACAGAAAACTTTCCCACCCATGAACATAGCTCTCATCATCGCAGAGAATTCCTTTTCACGAGATAAGAAAGGCGAGTCTATCCTATTTGATGTGTTAGGAGATAAGCCTTTTATTATCTACTCGTTAGAAAAATTTGAAAAATGCTCTCAAATGGACGTTATCTGCGTATCATGCCCCGAGGAATGGGAGGACACCCTCAAACGGCTGACGAAAAAGTACAAAATTACAAAACTCAGGCATATTCATACTGGTGGCGAGAATAGCTACAAAACTGTGTGTAAGGCCATTTGCTCCCTTCACAGGATGTATCCGGCGGATAGTCGAATTATCATTCATAATGCAAGACGCGCATTTACGCCCGAAGATGTGATTAAGAAATGCATCGATATGCTCAAAACGCACGGAAATGTTCTGGTCGGAACGCCATGTAAAACGCCGCTTGCAAATTGCAATAAAGAACAAACAACCCAGGCTTTTTATCCAGCGGCTTATTTTTGGCACGTCGAGACTCCGCAATGTTGTTTTTTGGGGGATTTGCTGACCGCCTGCAAAAAGGCGGAACAATTGGGTATGGAGGATGTTTCGTGCATTAGTGAATTGCTCCAACTCGTTGGCAAACAACCTTTCATAGTTACGAGTAATGCGGGGAATATGCTTGTTGATCCGAAGGAAATTGATGCATGCCGAAAAGCATTGCAGCAAAAGGAAAAGACTGCGAGGAAAAAGAAGAACTTTGTGCGAAATGAGGCTGTAAGTCGCGATTTCCGTGAAGTTTGGGAGCAACTCTTCTTTGATTGGGAACGCTTCCGCGGAAAAGTTTTTTATGTGTCGGGCGCCTCCGGTTACGTTGGTAGTTTTATAGTTCGCTCGTTGCTTTGGGCCAATAAGAAAGGGAACTTGGGCATGAAAATTATCGCTGCGGGACGCTCCAAGGAGCTCCTGAAAGAAGTGTACGCATCGGACACAAAGTCGATTGGGAAAAGGAAGGCTTTACAGTTCCACGAATACTCTCTTACAGAGAGGATTTGTTACAGAGGACGTATCGACTACATCATTCATACCGCAGCCCCAACATCACCAGATTATTTCAAAAAACAGCCGAAAGCGACACGGAAGGCGATTGTGGATGGCACTCACAACATGTTAAAGTTGGCGCGTCGCAAGCATGTGAAAGGCATGGTTCACCTTTCGACAATGGAAGCGATGGGCAACGGTGACTTTTCTGCGCCGCGAAGCGAAGATGCCCTTGGCGTCATTGATGCACACAATCCGGCCAATTCGTGTCGTGTTAGCAAGCGCTATACTGAAGAACTTTGCGCAATCTTTGCCAAAAAATGGCATGTGGCTGTTTCCGTGGCACGGCTCGCGCGCATCATTTCGGCGAATGTAACATTTGGGAGTACTCGTATTGAGGCTGAGCTGGCACGGTGCGTTGTCAAAAAGCAGCCTCTCTCTGTTCCCAATAAGGGGAATCGGGTGCAAAGTTGTTGTTATATTACGGATGCCGTTATTGCTATTTTGGGACTTCTTCAGCACGGTTCCCCCGCAGAAGTATACAATGTGGCTAATGCCCAATTTCTGCAAAGTTGGAAAGAGACCGTTGAGATGCTGGCCAAGCATTATGAGTTGGGCATCATCCGTGGCGAATCCTCGCACGGAAACACAGCAATAACGCCTGAAACCGAATACTGGGGCATGAATCCAGCCAAAATCGTTTCTTTAGGTTGGAAAGCCTCTGTTACTCCTCAGGAGGCGTACAGCCGTCTGATAAGCAGCTTCTTTTATCAACTGTACACCCGGCGTTGGAAAAAAGCTCCGAGTGTCCCGCGGAGCGTGTTGCCTGGCAAAAGGTCCTTTATTCGTCGCATTATCCAGTGGAATCTCCGGCGAAAAAAGCCCATCAGGAACACTAAAATCGTGTTCTCCAACATGCACGGTAATGGGTACTTCTGTAACCCTAAGTACATAGCGGAAGAAATCATGCGCCGTGGACACTATTGGGAGCTTGTGTGGTTGGTGGCAGATAAAGAAGCTTTTCGCAAGGATATACCTAGCTTCATTCGAATAGCCTCGTGGCGCACGGAGGAAGCGCTGGATGAACTAAGTGATGCTCACATCTGGATTGATAATTTTAATAAGATCCCACATGTGCGTATCGGTCTGAAAAAAAGACCAGGGCAGTTCTACATTAACACTTGGCACGGCTCTCTCGGCATTAAAAAGCTTGATTCCCACGTTGATAAATTCAATCTGCCAGGCAACAGCGAATGGCTCCGACTTGCTCACAAGCATGCAGAAATGGTGGATCTGCTTTTGACTAATTCCTCTTTCGAAGATCGTATCTTGCCGGAGGCTTTGTGGTTTCGTTGCCCATTGAAGCGATTCGGACATCCAAGAAACGATATTTTTTTCTTCCCCGAAAATCGTATCGACTTCATTCGGCGTCACGTCTATTCCTCCCTGAAAATTCCAGAAGGCAAGAAGATCGTCCTGTATGCACCTACATTCAGAGAGAATAAGTGCATAGATGCTTATTTGATAAACGTCGAGGGCATCTTGAGTGCCCTTGGCGAGGATTGGGTATTTGTTGTTCGGATGCACCGCTTCTTCCAGCCCTATTCCACTGTTATTTTTGAGTTTGGAAATCGGGTCGTTGACGCCAGTTACTATCCGGACATCCAGGAACTCATGGTCGCATCTGATGCCATGATTACCGACTACTCTTCTTGCATTTTCGATTTCATCCTCACGCGACGTCCCGGATTCATTTATGCCCCCGATCGCGATTCCTATGATGAGGAAAGGGGAATGTACTTTCCATTAGAGGAGACGCCTTTTCCCGTCGCTACCAGCAACGCTGAATTGATTCACAACATAACGCATTTTGACCATGAATCATACCAGAGAAAAATATCCGAATTCTTGGATAGACAAGGCTGCATGGAGGATGGTCACGCTGCTGAACGCGTTGTCGATTTGCTTGAATCGCTCATTTCTTCCAATCATTAATTAACCCCTTCGCCATGGAATTAACAATTCGCAATAGCTGCTCACCGTTCAGAGAGAAGGGGAAGTTCTCGCCTAGACGATAGTAGAGACGCGACAAATATTCTCGTGTCCTTTTAGTTTATCCAACCGAATTGACAAGACAATGCATACCGTTCTTCCATACATCATCGTGCAGGCCGGAGGAAGAGGCTCGCGCATGGAGTTGCTTACCACCAACAGACCTAAGGCTTTGGTTCCGGTAGAAAATCGTCCGATGATTTTCCACCTATTTGAACGCTATCCAGAGGCGAAATTTATTGTGATAGGCGATTATAAGGGTGATGTACTCGAGATGTATTTGAATACATTTGCTTCCGAACATCGTTTCATCTATGTCAAGGCAGAGGGAACAGGGAATGTAGCAGGGATAAAAAAGGCTCTACAGTACATACCGTCCGGGCAGCCCGTGTTGCTGGTGTGGTCGGATTTATTACCACCACCTGCGTGGAAGCAACCTTGTATTGCAAAGGGATGCAGTGTAGGAGTGGTTGATTTTCCGTGTTCTTGGAGTTTATGCGATGGACAATTACGCAAGGAAAGAAAGCAAGGACACGGCGTGGCAGGATATTTTCTTTTTGACGAAAAAAAATGGCTGAGTGATCTGGCGGAGGAGGGCTCTTTCACCCGTTGGTTGCAAAGCCGAAAAGACATTCCTCTTTTGCCGTTGCCGTTAAGAGGTTGGAAAGACGTTGGTACGATGGAAGCATATAAGCGGTTGGAATCGACTCGAGACCGGTGCCGCCCGTATAATCGTATTGAGGTAGGAGAGAATCATGTGATAAAGCTGGCTCTGACTCCTGAAGCTGCACCGCTGATAGATCGTGAGGTGGCGTGGTACGAGCGCATGGAAGATTGGGGATTCAGGGCTATACCACGACTCATCCACAAGGATCCACTTACACTGGAACGCATACAAGGAAAAAATATTTTCCTATCTGAACTTGATGAGGTAGGGAAACGACGCACACTTGAGAAGCTCGTCGAAGCGGTGCAGCAAATGCACAGTTTCGAAAAAACACCTTCTTGCGCATGGGACTTCTTTGACGAGTACTTCACAAAAACAATGAAACGTCTGCACAGCATACGTACAGCCCTGCCATATGCTGATGCTGACGTTATTCGCATCAACGGGGAAGAATGTTGTAATATCTTGAGGTGCCCGCGACGCCTGCGCAAAGCTGTACAGCGCACCCTGATGAATTTTCCTTACTACTGCCCAATTCACGGGGATTGCCAACTGACCAATACCATGGTGGATAAAAATGGGGAGGTCTACTTTATTGATGCTCGAGGGTATTTTGGGCATTCGAAGGTGCTGGGAGATCCGCGATATGACTGGGCTAAAATCTACTACGCTATCGCAGGAAATTTCGATCAGTTTAACGTAAAAGCATTCCAAGTTGACATCAGCGATTCCGCTCCGGAAGTGGACTTTCGGATTCATAGCAGTGGCTGGGAGTTCTTACTCACGCATTTTTTCTCCCTCGCACCCGGAACTGAAGCTCGGGCAAGAGAAATTAAACTCATCCATTCAATCATCTGGCTCTCCTTAGCCAGCCATGCATGGGAGGATTTTGATTCCATGTGTGTAGCCTTCTATAACGGACTCTACCTCTTCCACAAATGGGAAAAGACCTATGAATAACGACCAAACCCAGTCCACAAGCGATCCGACCACGCCTTCGCTTATTCTCTCCCCCCTGCCGCACACTTGGCTGCTGGATTTTGACGGCACGCTCGTGCGGCACAACGGATATAAGACAGGGGAAGATGAGTGGCTTCCCGGAGCACTGGAATTCCTACGATCAATCCCTCAGCAGGATTACGTCCTCATCATGACAGCCCGTTATGAAGAAGAAGCCCCTGCAAAAACGAAGGCATTTCTTGCGAAGTATAACATCCGTTACAACGACATTATCTTCAATTTACCTCAAGGAGAACGCATTCTGCTCAATGATGCCAAACCCTCTGGCTTACGCTGCGCACACGCTCTCTCTCCAGCCCGAAACGAGGGTCCATCAGGGCTGCGCTGGAGCATCGATAACTCTATCTAAAACAACTATGCAAATATTAAAACCGATTGTCCACGAAACAATTTGGGGAGGAACAAAACTTGCCCCCTACGGCAATTCCTCATGCACACGCATAGGACATCTCTACTGCGCCGTCGATACAAATGAGTTTTGCAGCGAAATTATAGCCGGTTCTTCCAAAGGAAGAAATCTGCACGAATGGTTTACTGAACATAAGCACGAATACGGCTTGGGACAATATGAGCAGCTTCCGTTCCTCACAGCACTCGTGGATGCTGCCCAAGATCTCTCCATTCAAGTGCATCCTGATGATGAAATGGCGCGCAAACTCGTTGGGCATCCATTCGGGAAAAACGAGAGCTTTTATATCATCAATCCCCCTTCATCAGGTTCAATGTACAGTGGGTGCAGAGTCAAAGATATTGAAGAAATGCGCCGATTTATTTCGCAGGGGAGAATAGCAGATGCCATTGATAGTATTCCTGTGAAAATCGGGGATTACATCTCTATCCCAGGAGGCACTTTGCATGCGGCTACGGCAGGATCACTCATTTTTGAGATTGAGGAGAACTGTGAAGTGACTTATCGATTCTGGGACTTCGACCGCACTGATGCTGTAGGGGAAAAACGTCCCTTACAGTTGAAGCAAGCCATGGCTTGTTTACATGTCGAAAAAAAGTCCGCAGTCAGGCGTTATAATCCACCGAACCCTATATGTGAGCGAATGTATCATTCGTGGCTTGTTCACGGAAGTGAGATTGAAAGTTTCAGATGCGAGCGCACATTCGCCCTTGCAACTCTCATTTATGGAGAAGAACAGGTAGATATTCAGGATGAGCAAGAAACGGCCATTATCCGCCCGGGAACCACGATTCTTCTTACTCCGGGAGAAGCTTTCTGTCCGGGGACTTCTGATTGGATTGTATGTTCCCCCTCCCTTAAAGTGTCATGAAGATTTATCCTTCCGTAATGTGCATGCCTAAAGCAACGTTGCGCGATGAAGTAACTGCTTGGGCAGAATCAGGAGTTGATGGTTTCCACGTCGATATAGTGGATGGAAAGTTCGCTCCCAATTCTCCTTTTTCTCTTCAAGAAACTTTTCTTCTTCGCTCCTACACCACTTTGCCGCTTTTCATTCATCTTATGGTTGTGAAACCGGAAGAGTATTTGCCGTATCTTTATGAGCTTGCCGACACTGTTTACATCCATTGTGAGTCAGTCGATGTAAACCGTTGTCTCTCCCTAATAAATAAAACTGGAATTAAGGCTGGTATCGCCGTGAGTCCTCATGTGAGTCTTCAGGAAGTAGCTCGTTTGCTTCCTCAAGTTGACGAGTTATTGATGCTTCGAGTCCCGCCAGGTTTCGCCGGTCAGACTCCCATTGCTTCTGTAGAAGATAAAATTGAGTCTCTGTTGCGGAGTGGCTTTTCTCCTTCCAAAATCGTGTTGGATGGAGGAATATCTCCACAGGTTGTTTCCAAGTGGTATCCACGAGGAATCAAACAATTCGTTTGCGGAACCGCTTCTGGTTTTTTCCCCAAGCGTAAATCAGACTCCTCCTCCTTTTACCGTGACCGCATACGAGCGTTTACCGGGAATTCAGGGCAACATCGGTGACCACCATAACATTTCAATCCATGAAAAAAACAATCCAGCTCGAAGAGCTTATCATAGATTCTCACAAATACTACATTTTTTTCCCTAAACATTACGGAGATACTTTTGCTGCTGTGGGATTTGTACGATGGTTTGAGAAGTCTGTAAATGGTAAGGTGGTATGTTTAATCAGACCTGATCAGGAATTGATTATGCGACTATTCGAGATTGATGAATATGAAATGATCGATTTCAACTACAAAGACAAGACGGTGAATGCTCAGTTGGCTCGCTTGTCGGATCAGTGCCCAATACCGCGCAAGGGAGGAATTTTTGTAGCTTGGCATGTAGAAAGGTGTCATCGTGAAAATAAGTATACTAAGCAGGGGCGCGTAATGATTCACCGCATGGAACATATAGGTTGGTTATTTTGTGCTCCTTCACCTTTGTTATCAGTTTTTCAGGCACCAACAGCTCGTTGGATAACAGTATCGGATAAATTCAGGAAGCGACTAACCGAGATAGCTCCACTGGGGAAGATTGTCTTGTTCTCCCCTTGTTCTCATAGCTGGAATTATCCAGGATGGGAAGAATACATCCGCCCATTTTGGGAAGAAGAAGCTAAGAAGTGGACAAAGCAAGGGTTTAAGGTGGTCGTAAGTAGTATTGATCCCGTGGATTTTCCCGGAGCAATACACCTTCCTATGAGTATGGAAGAGGCGTTATGGCTTGGAATACACTGCCATTACGTGGTCGCAAGACGATCTGGATACATCGATTTGCTATTCTCTTTTCGGGAAGAAGCAACAATCATCTATCCGTCCTATGATGAGTACTCTTCGGGGAATATCAATGGCTTTTTTAATAAAAATTTTCATGAAATAATCATGCCGGATATGGCAGAACAGGAGGAGAAAAGAAAAAAACGAAAAAAGGAGGATGAAATTGAAAAAAAATGGCGCAGCGTCAATCAACGATTAGAGGAGATACAGGCAACCCTTTGCGGGAAAAAGGACGGACTTTTTCTCACTATGTTCCAGGAACAAGTCGCAGAATTAAGGGGAATGATTGAAAAGGAGGAAAAAATGAGAGATGAGATGGGTAAACTCATGCTAAGAATTGCGACAAAAAAAGAGGAAGAGAGGAAGAGAGAAAGCAGCATATTTCTTACAGCGTACCAGGGACAAGCAGAGGATATAAATAAATTGTTCACTGCGCAAAAAATTGATTATGAGTTCATATGCAAGAGACTAAATAACCTCAATGATAAAGTGAGCAAACTCCTGCTGTTACCTAGTCTCCGGCGGAAACTTCAGTGGATTCGTTGGAGAACTTTGTTTCATTTCGGTGCGAGCAGGCAAAAATATATGCGCCGTCGGGACTCTCTAGAAAAACAGATTCACGAACTCGAGGATTTTTAAAAAAGAACCCTTAAACGTTCGTACGCAAAAGCGAAACTCACCGATCCGAGGAAAACGGGACTTAGAGCGACTAAACTTAGAAATAATTATGGAGAGAAAAAGATTACATAACTTGGACTTTATCAAATTTTTATGCTGTGTAACAATTTTAATTTTCCACAGCCCTCTTTGTCAACTTGCTCTACCGCCAGGTATGTCACGTACCGGTATAGGGGTAGATCTTTTCTTCATACTTGCTGGCTTCTTCTCGTATTTTTCCTTCAGTAAGCCGGGAAGCACGGCAAACTTCGTGGTGAAGCGGTGGGTGCGCCTCATGCCCGTGGTACTCGCCTCTTTCTGTGCCGTCATCCTTCTTCACTGGTCCGGACTCATTGTTCAGCAGACTCATTTTAGGGATGTATTCATGACGCTGTTTTTTGTGCGGCACATGGGCTTATTCAATGATGCTCAACAGATTCAATACCTGTACGACAATTCGCATTTGTGGTTTATTGGTCCTCTCTTTTGGTGCTCCTTATTCTACTTCGTCATTTTCAAAAGTTCTGTATCATTCCGTCTCAAAAGTTTTGTTACGGCACTCCTCGTGTATGTTCTTTACTATTATTACACACATGATTGTTTCCGTCCGGTCAGCAAGCTGGTTCCCGGGTTGAATGGCTTGTTGCGGGGATTGATGGGCATCGGCTTCGGCATCCTATGCGCTGCGCTCTCCGAGTACATTGCACGACGACCTTTTTTGAGGGAAACGACGTGGCTGCACATGCGTCCCAAGAAAAATGATTTCATGGGCAGAGATCGTGATTATAGCAGGATTTGGCGTTGGGAGGCAAAA
>CANRKR010000007.1 GCA_947631275.1 uncultured Akkermansia sp. | reverse complement strand
GTGCTTGTGACATTTCCCCGGAAGCTTGTGACATTTGCCCATTGAGCTGCGGCATTTGTCCGGATTCTATCAACGTTTCTCCTTGATGATAAGATGTTTTTCCCTGTGCTTGTGACATTTCCCCGGAAGCTTGTGACATTTGCCCATTGAGCTGCGGCATTTGTCCGGATTCTATCAACGTTCCTCCTTGATGATAAGATGTTTGACCTTGTACTTGTGACATTTCCCCGGAAGCTTATGACATTTGCCCATTGAGCTGCGGCATTTGTCCGAATTCTATCAACGTTTCTTCTTGATGATAAGATGCTTGACCCTGTGCTTGTGACATTTCCCCATTGAGCTGCGGCATTTGTCCGAATTCTAGCAATGTTTCTCCTTGATGATTCGAATTCCTGCACCTTTTTGCACCTTCAATGAGTACAGCTCCGCCGCTTGCCAGTATCTCTTGAAGCAACGCATCGGACACTCCGGATCTGTAGGCTTTTGGTGGCGTTATTTACTCTCTTCTCAGATTTTATTCCATACTTATTTTAGGGATTTTGCGATGTTTTTAATCCGTGTTTTGCGGATATTCTGATCCTCATTTTGCGGGAAGAGAGTAAAACCGATGATAGGGTTTCCATCCACCCAAAAATTGTTACATATTCTCCTTGCACTTGTACGTCTATCGCGTACAATAGGATCATGACCACGAAAAGCATTACATCCAGTGAGGCGAGGAGTTCTCTCTACAGCATCCTGCGAGAAGTTGTGGAGGATGCCGTGCCTGTGGTGATACGCCATCGCGGGCATAAAAATGCAGTCATTATTTCCGAGGACGAGTACAATTCCCTCGTCGAAACCGCCTATATAACCGGCGGTCGGAATGGGGAGGCTCTGCGCCGCTCTATGCAGGATGCCAGAGAGGGCAAAACTCGCCGCATCACATTGGAGGAAATAGATGCACTCATCGGCTGATGTACGAGATAGAACTCACGGCGGAGGCTGAGCGGCATTTGCTCTTCTGGAGCAAAAATGACAAAAAGACGCTCAAGCGCATACGTCAGCTCATTGCCAATATGCAGGAAACGCCGTATACAGGACTCGGTAAGCCGGAAGCCTTGCGGCATGAATGGAGCGGCTTCTATTCCCGCAGGATTGACAGCCAGCATCGGATTGTTTACACAGTAAACGAGGAGCAGCAGCTTATTACCATTTATCTGATGAGGTATCACTACTAATACCTGTTCACTTTTGACACGCCCGCAAGGCAAACGCATCCGGCAAAATGCGTTTGCCTTGCGATAATCCGTGTGTGCATTGCAAAATTAAATGCAACACGACGCAGGCACCGCATTGCCTCAAAAAGAAAGTCACCGAGGGTCGCTAAAAACGGGAACAGTGGATTTCCAAAAAGCTTGATGCCTCAGAAATGAAGGGCTAATATCAAACACATATCACTTAAGATGAGCAAACAAGCAAGAACAGGGTTGCTTTCTGCGTAGCAAAAAAATGCCCCCTCGTGCAAACTCCGAAATTAAAAATTCGCAATTCTCTTGTAATGCACCAGAATTTGCTCCGTCAGAGCTTCTGTGCTCAGTCTCCCGCTGTCGTACTCGCCGATACGCTGCATGTCCAACCCCGGCAGGTGCCCCACAGAATACAGACGCATCACGATCGAGGCATCGCGCTTGATGGTTCGACTCTTCAAAGGCGTGTAGACAATATCCAGACGGGGCGCCACCTGCGCGAGCATAATCGCAATGCCACTTCCCAGCGTGATCACCCCTCCGGCGTGGCGGCATAATTCCATAAGCACACCCACCGTGGTGTCTTCAGCATCATCCCCGCTCGTCCGGTTGATATACACCCCGTACCCCCTGTGGTGCAGCTCATTCGCCAATCCCTGCCAAAACCCATCCTCAAGCTCTTCCGTGGACATCGCTTCCGGCAGCAGCGCCACATATCGTCCCTCCTCCAATCCCTCTCTTTCCATCATCCGCCTTGCCCGCTCCTCGGTCCCTTCGGACACTCGGGGCGCTGCCAACCGCGTCTTCGCAGGCTTTACTCCGACACTGTCACAAATGTAGCGGTAGAAATTCACGTCGGGATCCTTCTCCAGCTGTTCCACCATGTGCTCTGCCACGTGGGGTGTGGAGCAGAAAAAACGATGCCTCTCCGTCTCAATCATCACATCCCGATATTCCTCCCCCTGCTCGCGGAAAACCCAATGTATATCCCCCATCTCCAGCGGTATGTGTCGCACCTCAATCCATTCCGGCAGCAGCATCCGGCACATCTCTTCATATTTTTTCTCGCGCGCCACCACCAGCGGTCTCTTCGATCCCTTCATCCGTATGCGCTCCTCCATGTGCACAAGCTCCACATAGGTTTCCCCTATGTTATGCCGCAGCAGGTACACATCATCGTTTTGCTCCCCCACCTGCTGTACCAGCCGACGCAGCCACTGCCCCTCATAGTCATACCTCTTCAGCGTAATCCCCAGCACCTTCTTCCTTCTCTTATTGCGCGAATACACCTGCATTCCACACACGCATATCTTCTTTTGTTCCCCCACCCGTCTCTCGTGCCACAAGCCACCCAGCAGCGTCTCCCGAATCGCGCCACTCCATCTATCAACCTCTCGCTTATACACCGGTATTCTCAGGAATCTCACCACCTTCCTCCCCTCCCCCGGCGGTGGATTCTCCATGTGATTTATTTTTGTTTTGCGAAGCCCTATCATAAGTGTGGTTGAGTCAACCATTAAACACCATTCCCTCAATAATTTCTTATGGAATGCCGATGACCTGGGTTGCTTAGTTAGTAGATAGTGATGCCTTTCTTCTTCAGCATGATGATCGTACCGAAAGAATCTGCCTGACTTCCGCATCAATAAACATCTCCCTCTCTGCTCTGTTTGGTGTGTCGCGCAATTGATTAACTGTTACTACTCGGCTAATCTCATCGTGATCTTTCAAAAAATATTTTCCTGAAGCTGTTTTGAAGAGTCTTTCCATGATCTCTTTATTTATTTTGGAACTTCCTCCCTCGGTGAAGCTTAACTTATTGTACTCTGCCACATAAACAAAAAAAACAATACGCTCCATGCGTAACATTGCAAAGATGTTTGAATTCAGGTTCGTTTCCTTTTTCTTTTTTCGGAATTTCACGATGGTAAATCTCCGAAATACAAAGTTTTTGTTCATATTTGGTCGGAAACGGAGAAAACGAAACAAGGATGCTTTCAAAGTCTGTCCTGTGCCAGTGTTTTTTCCTTTTCAAAACGATCACCTGCTTTTTTGCGTCCATAATCACAAAAGCTATCTGGATGATGATCTTATCCCTCCCTTGAGCTCTACTTAAAATACCTGTTTCCAGATCTTGATCTTTGCAACACTTTGTGATGTCTAGCTTTGCTAAATTACTTGGATTCCGTATATCTTGGGCAAGACGACTATCGCTTTTACAATACATTTTTGTTTCCCTCGGGAAATAATACACATCGTAAAAGGCTCGGCATATGGTAATTAGAAGCAGCAGAGCAAATATTATGACGGCATACACATTGAACCAGTTTGACACTAGTCCAGCGATACCGAAAATAACGGTTAATATGTTTCCTAATTTACCTTCTGGTAGAGTTGGTATTCTCATAAATTTAAATTGATTGGTTTGTGAAAAAATTTGTCTTATCTCGACATCCTCTTTAAAAGCCAGCAACTTTTGAGAAATTTCTGTTCATGAACTACATGACAAGTGATTGCCCGAGAAAAATGTGATACCTTCTATCTTTTGTCTTCCGTGATTATAGTGAGATACACAGTCCTTTATTCTCCGTTAAAGGAGGAGAGGAAGTAGTTGCTCTTCAAAAATGACAGTCATACGGTAATATCCAGCTAAAGTTGGATGGATATCATCGTACATATTTAATCCAAATTCATACGCTGATAATCCGTTAAACCTTCCGTCGTGATAGATATCGATAACGGTTATTTTAGACGAGATGCTATTACCTCGCAAAAGGTCAACCATTGCCTGGTACCTTGGATTGTGAAAAAATGGACAGGTGTAAAACACAACCGGACATTTAAGTACTTTGTGTCCCCACTCAGCGATGAATTTAATAGCACCTTCTACGCTCTTTTGTTCAAGCCCCCCCCTTAAGGGGTATTTTCTCCAAGCATCATTCGTTGAGAGCTGTACACACATTAAATCTATATGGTCATCTTGGTTGTAATTTTTGAGACGAGAAACGTATGATTTACTGTCCTCCTCCACTAATGTTGTACCATCTACCGCATCTTTTATCATTGTGAAACCATATTTACGAGCTAGCATATCCGCAAACGAAATGCCCCGACTGGTAGCACCTCTAGTGACAGACGACCCGAGGAATAATATTTTCTTATTTTTAAGGGGCGAATTTTCTTGATGTGCGATACAATTAATGTACCTTTCATCATTCCCAATATGAAAGATTGGATCAAAAGCGGAAGCAAACGATGAAAAGAATAAAAATATAAGCATGCATAGAGTACACATCTCTTTCGCTGCATGTCTAGGATTGTTTTGCATGTCGTTCTGATTCCCGTTGTCCTTTTTCGCTCCCTTTCTCTCCCGCTGAGGAGCATAAATATTTTCTTTTGCGTTCATACTCTAAAACTTATTGGATTTACCTTATGCAACAGTCCATTTCTCACGTGACCCGTAATTTACCATGATTGTAAGTTCATGTATTTGTCGTAAATTTCTCTAGAAATCATATTCCCATCGAAAGCAGATTGCAGGCAATGTTCCCTGAATGGAGTATCTATGAAATGGTAGTTATTGAGGTAGTCATACTTATCCCTGTCGGAAAGACCTATGTCTATTTTATAAACTGATTCATGTATGGGTATTCTCGCCCAACGATCGTCAGCATATTCATTTGCCAGGACGGGGTGATATACAAATCCGGCGTGCCACTTGAAATAAAAAGCCCAATCATGTTCAAGCAATGAGTCCGGCATGTGTGCAACGTGAGCATTCTCTATGTAAAATGATCCCATTTCCAACTGCCTTGTATCTCTGAGAAATGAAAACATCCAATCCAAATTATCTTCATGCCAGCTCGTATCTGCCGTGTGTTCTGTTCTGTGTCTCTTCTGTAATTCCTTGTCCTGAACCCAATGTACATTCTTCTCAATAACATCCAAACATTTCTTGGGATTTCTGACATACACACATCCGAAGGACCAATGAATCCCAAAGCTCCTCGAAACAAACATATCCAAGTTTATGCAATCCATGTCCTTTTTCGTCGCATATTTCTCAGCTTCACGAAAAGCTTTGGCCACCAATTCGGGTCTCAGCAGAATTTCTATGTCATCGGCATCGACATTATAGGTATGAGCAAAATGATTTCTTGATGCGTGTAGAAAAGGCGTTAACATGGCACACGAAATGTTTTTCCATTTCTTTTCTGCCTTTATAACAAGCTTGTTAACAATGTCTTTAAGATGATTTCTGTCGCTTGGAATGAAGCAGAAGTTTAAGTTATGGAACCAGACTCTACTTGATATTTCGTACTCAAGTCGTTTATTATCACAGACAAAATAAATAAATCCCCCCATTTCATGAGCCAAATCGTGCCACCGCTGTATGCATACGAATGACGTCCTGTGTCGGCGATTGACTTTTAAATAGAAAACCCGTTGGTTATTGCTTGGCTTTTTCTTGTGGATCAAACAGAATCTTTTTTCCCCTTTTTCATCTCTATAAGTTTGGAACAACGGAATTCCCCCAAAATAATACCGCGACAATTTATTATAACCACAAAAATTATTGATGCAAATTTTTTTTATTAACTTCATAATTATTTTTTTTCATCTTTAGATAAATTTACTTCCGTCCATAAATCAATGCGTTCAACATTGGTTCGAACTACTCTCGCAGGGTTACCCGCAACGATTGTATTAGGTTCACTAAACTTCTTGGTGACAACGCTTCCTGCTCCAACAATTGTATAATCAGCCAAGAAAGCATTCTTTAATATCATAGAATTTAAGCCGAGCCAGCAACGATCCCCGATGACCAGGGCTCGTTCCCCTCCGCCAAAATTCAATACCTGCCTAGTCCTAATATCAATGATGGGATGAGCGTCTGACGCATATATATTTACCCCTGCTGCCATGCGACAATGATTACCAATTTTACACCGGGCATACGGTTCGACAAGAGAGATGGATGTTCCCGACTGTATACCAATATCGTTTCCAATTTCCAAAGAGCAATTGTTATACCCGAGGAACCAATAGCTTGTTTTTATGCCGCAGCTTTTACCTGGATCGGAATCCTTGTTACTTCCAACATGAATTCTATGATTATCTCCATTTATCTCGATATGAACATCATGTAGCACAGAAAGGTCATCTAGTCTAATTTCACTGTTTATTGCACTTCCTGAAAGGAACAGACCAGGAATTGTGCCTTCGTACTCTTCATACTCGTGCGTGGTTGAATTGAACACAAGGAGTTTATTACCGTTTTCAACAAATGGGTATGTTTCTTCCTTCATATGCTTGAGTAGGTTATTTCTGAGTTTTGAAATGATGAATTGTATTTTCACTTGGGTAAAAAGAAACTCTATTTGTCTGGAAAAAGCCGCTGGCTATACCGCAAACAAAATTGCGAATTCCCACCGAAAACCATTTGTGTGCAACCTGACGGGATACAGCACCGTCCAACAATATTTTCTCCGGAGAGTACCCGGACTGCAGCAGACGATCTATCTTTAATTCGACTTCATCTATAGACCTTTGTCCGGCGAATCCCGGGTTAACACGCAGAATAAGCAAAGAATCAATGCTTTGTAGAAAAGGAGAAACATCTTTTAATGGAGTACACGGACTCACAGCAAGTCCTGCCTTTATACCATGGCTCTGAATTTTGTCCACATACTCACGTGAGTGTCCAATTTCAAAATGCACATAAATAACATTGGCTAAGTTGTAAAGGTCAGGAAGATACAAATCCGGCTCCTTCACCATCAAATGCACACACAAAAGCTTAGAAGTAAGTGATCTAATTAAGGAAGCCTCCTGAATAGACCCTACACAGTTAGGAACAAAAGTTCCGTCAGCAATATCAACGTGGAAGCCATCCACTCCGGCTTGATCCCATGCAATGACCTCATTGCACAAGTTATCCGCATTCATACACATGACACTTGGAAACAATTTCATACGAAAATCCTCCTTCTCTTAAAACGAATAGACCAACGAGCAATAGGTACCTCCACAAAGTGATAACCCGTGATGGCCAAGATCAGGGTAGTAGCAACTATGCCCGCCAGAACAAGCCATGGGTGCTCGAGTGCCTGAGATTTGTAATGTGGTAGTACAATTCTTTGTGCGGCACTTAAAACGAGTGCATGCACGATAAAAATGCCGAAGGCATATCGACCTAATAAAACGCACCAATCTTTTTCTAAAAAACGGGAAAGAAGCCCCTTGCGTTGAATGAACAAATAAAATAATAGACTGAATGCGAGTATGATATGAAGAGAAGTAAGAACATTCCACTTGCCAAAAAACAGATTCCCGAAAACGCCCCCAAAAAGTACTAGTTCTAGAGCGGTGTAGCAAATAGTGTGTTTTGGTGGTAGGGGGGGGGTATATTTTGTGTAGATGAGTTAGCAAGGTTGCCAAACCAAGGCAAAAGAGGCCCCGCCCGATATCGTAATGTCCAAGTAAGGAACCATATTCTGGAAGAACTGACATCAGACCGAAAATCCGCCAGCCAATGTATGCGCATACCCCAAGGACGAAAAACACATATTTTTGATCAAAAGCTTTAATGAGTCCAAGGTAAAAGATAGCGAGAAGAAGATACGCATGACAATACCAAGCAGGATGTACGAAATAGCGCCAACGTGGCCAGACACTCCAATCCTGAATGAGGAGGATATTACCTATGTTAAGTTCGTGAGACCACCCCCAGAAGGAAAAAAGGTGTAAAATGTATGCGACAACAGTAACGGCAATGACGAGAGGAGCTAGTCTTAACCACTTCGAAACAATGAAGAAAAAGAAGGGTTGCTCAGGTTTTGTTTTAAGGGAGAGAAAAAAGAACGCTATGACAAAGAACATAGGAACTGCGTTGCTGCCTTTATAGAGATATGGTTCCAGGAAACCTAATCCAAATTGAACAAACCCTTGACCGTAGACAATATGGGCTCCCACGATAGCCCAAGCCATGAGGAAGCGGAGGAGCTCAATATTCTTGAACTTCCCGGTCGGTGAGGGGCTCTCTGATGGTAAAGTATATGGTCCCATGGTATTTATCGTTTAGGCGTAGCGATCATCCAGTCAGCCTCATTGGTGAGGAGAGTTTCGTGAGGTTCAAGCAGGATGGCGGTGCCGGGAAGGATGCGATGCCCGAGCACGATTGCCTCCCCGCACAGCAGGACAGCAAAGGCGAACATATCGCGTTCGTGCGTGTAGGCGGGTTTACGGGTGACGAGCTGGGTGAAGTACATCCGCTCCTCGATGGCTTCCTCGCCGTAGCGGCGGGAGTGAGATCTTTTGGAGACATCGAGGCAGGCGAGAGCTTTCTCGAGCTGCAGCGGGCGTTTGTTGCCCCGGGCATCCGTGCGGTCGTAATCCCAGAACCGGTACGTCTTCTCGCAATTTTCCTCGATCTCGAAGTGGAGGGAGCCGGCTGTGGCGGCATGCAGAGTTCCTCCCTCAACATACACATAATCTCCGACCGAACAGGGCATCATATCCAGAGTCTCAGCAATGCGCCCCCGGGCAATTTTCTCCCGCATATCCTCCACACTGGCAGCCTTGCATCCATTGTACATTTTGCCGCACGTGGGCGCCTGAAGTGTGTAGAAACTTTCATTTTTACCGAAGGGAAGTCCTTCCAGTTCTCGCGCCTTCTCATCATTCGGGTGCACCTGAATGGAGAGATCGTCCGCCGCCTCCACCAGAGCCATCAGGATGGGCACCTCCGCAAAGCGCTCCATGCCGAAGCGCGCACGGTTTGCCAGGAACCACTCGTGCAGATTCTTCCCGGCATCCGGCCCGGCGATGATTTCATTGCGGAACTCGACCGTGTCAATCGCGCTGTAAAGGTGACCGATTTTAGTGCAGGAGCTGCCGCTGAAAGGCGTCAACTTGCTGCCGCCCCATATGGTTTCGTGAACAATAGGTTTGAGAATTTGCATAGGTATGTTTTATTCAGAGAGATTCATCGATTTCGGTGTTCCATGAAACGGGGCCCGCATTGCGTTCCGGGGAGAGGGCGTACGCGCAGCAGAGACCGGAGGGCTTGGCATCATTCACGAGGATGCGCTCGCCCTGGGGCATATTGAAAAGCAGGTGATCGTAACGCACGCCGTGCCTGGCGAGGAAAGCGCGGGTTTTGGCGGGGGCGTCGGCCTCGAAGCGGGCGGTGAGGATGATGATGCAATCCTGTTGAGGAATGCTGCGCAGGAACTCCAGAGCGCCGGGGAGCCATTCGTCCTCACCTGTCTTGTAACCGTTGTGGCGCACGAGCGTGCCGTCCAAATCCAGCACCCAGGTGTGCGGAAGGGAAGATAGGCGCAGGGTCTCTGTATGGTCCATGCTCATTTGCCGTATTCCTCCTCCCATTCGTGAAACAACAACAATCCGTGGAAAAATGCCACGCACATGGAATCGTAATCCTCCCACGCATGACTGGCCATGGAAAGCCAGATGACGGCGTGGATGAGTTGGATCTGGGCAAGATCCGCTTCTTGCGGGGGGATGCTTCTCAGGAAGCTCTCCGAGAGGAATTCCCAACCGCCGCTGGCTATCTCAAAGCGGACGTCATGCTCCCCTATCTCCAACGTGAAATTTTTGACGTTGAATTGGTCGAAGTTGCCAATGATAGCGTAGTAAATCTTTGCCCAATCGTAGCGCGGATCACCCAACACCTGCGAGGAGCCGAAGTAACCGCGAGCATCGATGAAGAAGATGTTGCCGTCCGTATCACGCAGCGTGTTGGTGAGCTGGCAATCACCGTGAATGGGGCAATAGGCTTTGATGCCTGTGAGCGTGCGTTCCACGGCGTTCTCAAGGCGTTCGGGGTGGCGAAGGAGGTTCACGCAATCCCGCCCGTTGATGCGGATGGATTCATGCTCGGCGAAAGGCAGAGCGCTCTCAATGCCGCGCAGACGAGCGATCGTTTTGCCGAAATACTCGGTGCGTATGTCCTCCATGCTCGCCGGTGCGCTGGCTAAGCTGTGCATCTGCGTCACAGCCTCGATGAGGCGATTCAAGGTATCGGCCTTCTGTTGCTCATTGAGCTGTGAGAGGAAAATGTTCGTGCCGTGGATGCGCTCCAGGGTCAGCGGGTGTTTGGCGTACATTCTCGGGATAGCCGAAAAACCGTGCTGCTCCATCCAGTCGTACCAGCGAATCTCTCGCTCAATCAGTTTTTCCGCCTCCGGTGTGAGAGCCGTTTTGATAACGCGATCGGCAGTGAGCTCGATGCAGTTGTACGGACGGCATCTGTTCGCCGTGGTCTCTATCTGTTTGTACGCTTTTGCCGTGCCTACATCCAGGCAGTCCTTCAGCGGCAGAGGCTCGAGGGGGATATCCGTACGTCCCTGCAGCCAACGGGTGAAGGAACCCTCTTCCGGCGCCTCAAGCAAACTCTGCGCCCTGGGGAAAAAGAACAAGCCTGCCACACCGTCTCCGCCGGCCGACGGCTGCTTCTCCAAACATCCATCCCTCAACCGCCATGAACAAGCAAAATCCACGACACCGACCTGACACCCCTCTATCCCTTCCTTCACCGCAAAATGATCCGCCAGAACAAGATCGCACCATACCAGCAGCACGCTCTTATCATCCGCTATCTGCCGGGCAGCTTCACGTATCCCGGCAGCATTCCCCTTCCCGCGAGAGCGCACCATCCGATAATTCACGCCCTTAGCGAATGTGCTTAAATAGCGCTCCAGCACCTCATATTTGTAATCCCCGATTATGGTAAAATCCGCTCCCCTGAACTGCCGAAACAGGTGGAAAATAATTGGCAATCCCCTCACCGGAATCAGGGCCTTGGGCTTGTTGGTCGTGAATGTCTCCAGCCGCAAGCCCCTCCCGCCCGCTTGAATGATGATGTGGGGAAGGCTTCCTCCTGATTGAATTTCAGTTATTGTTATCTCTTTCATGTTCTGTCTCTTAACAAATTGCCTCTATCTTCGCTCCTTCATCTGGTCGCCTCCTCCTCACTCACCCACGGAAAGAAATAGGGTGATAATTTGTTCTCTACCGCTGCCGAGAGTTTCCGAACACGGTACACTCCACTCTCCCACGTGTCCGTCTGCAGGCACGTCTCGGGAATGATGCTCTGCGCCGTCCCGTCGTGCGGGATGATGTACCAGCCACGACTCGTCGGATCAGCTATGGCCATGTAAAGGTCTCTCTCCCGATGCTCGTCCGCCCTCTCCCCGCTCGCTCTCCCCTTGATCTGCAGCAGCATCACTTCGTTGCCTTCCTCCGGGCTCTCTCTCGTCGCCATCACATCCGCTCCCCATGCATCATTCATCACCCGCTGGCATTCGAATCCGTAGTCCGCCAGCAACGACATCAGCTTCTGGATGCTGTACGCCTCCTTCCCTCGCTCACTCAACTCTTCGTACCTCACCGGCTCAAAGCGTCGCCCGCGCGGCAGCATCGTCCCTTCTCCTTTCATCGCCGTCCCCTCCCCCTGCGGCTCCCTCATCAGACTGAACACCATCTGCGTGTCCCTCTGCGTCACCGCCGAGAAGATTTCTCCCCTCTTGTAGTCCGTGTAGAGCGAATACTTCTCGCTCGCCGCTCCACGGTCGATCACGTTGATGGCATGCTCGTGAAAGGCTTTCTCTAGCTCCGCCGCCGGGGCCGAAAAGACGCGCCTGTCTCCGTTGATCGCACACACAAACCAGTACCTCGCGTTGTTGCGCGCCGCCTCGCTCAACTTCTTCGTCCGTATGTTCATCCAACACCTCTCCTCGTTCGCCACGCAGGGCTTGGCGGCGTAAACGGCATATCGGTAGGGTAATTTAATCTTCACGGTAATATCTGTTGGATCTTGAACTCAACTTCTCTGCTTCTTCTTCCGCCTGCATCATAAAATTCCTCTCGTCACGAAACACCACAGCCGCCACACACGCCCTAACTGCACCTCTTTGCCCCAGGGCATGCGCATCAGCCGCACCTGACCCTCCCATGTCTTCGTGCGGTAATAAACTTTCCGTATCGCCCACCGCAGGGAACTCTTCGTATATTTCCTTTCGTATCCCGCCGCTTCCAGTTGCTCAATGATGTGTCTCACGGCTGCAATCAGGCGCTCCGCATCAAAGGCTACTCCGGGAACATGCAGGAACGAGGCGAGTTCCTTTGCCTCCTCCTTCCTGACCCCGAACCTCCCGGTGAGCGCCTCCGTCTGAATCCTTGCGGCCATTTCCTCCTGTTTTTCCCTCTTCGGATTGGGCTTCCTGCCACGGTATCTCACCAAAACCTCATCCATCCTCACCATCTTCGCCTTGCCCACAAGCTCCGCCCACATCTTGTAATCTTCCGCCGGAAAACAATCCCCACGAAATTCAATGCCTTCACGGCGCAGAATCTCACGGCGCACCATCACGGAGGAAGTGCACAGCACGTTGCCTGCCAGCAACAGGTCGCACTCGATCTGCCGGGGATGGCTCCTCTCTCCCCAGCGCTCAACTTTCCACGGATGCACCGCGTCGCCCACTCGGGTGGCTACCAGCCCAATATCGGGATGGCTTTCCAGGTACTCCACCTGCTTCTCGAATCGCTCCGGCAGAGAGACGTCATCCGAATCCATGAAGGCGACATATTCTCCCCGCGCTATCTTCAACCCCTCATTGCGCGCGATGGACGGGTTGGTGTTCTTTTCCTGCCGCAGGAGCACGATCCTCGCATCCTTGTAGGATCTGAGCTGTCGCTGCGTGGCTTCATCCGAACCGTCATCAATCATGATGAACTCGAAATCCCGGAACGTCTGTCCCAGAATGCTGCTGATAGCCAGATCCAACCAATCCTGCCTCGTGTTGTACACGGGCATGATCACGGATACTTTCGGCGCGACTTGCTCTCTACTCTTCACGGTTGGAAACTCCTTCTCCCCGTCGATGCCTCCCATCGATGGTGCACGACCGCCGCAGTATATCTCTTTCCAAATGCGATGCGCTGGCAGCCTTGTGATGACTATCTCTCAATCAATAAGTTATCCTATGGAACTTATTTCGGTTTTCACAGACCCCTCCTTTCTTTCCGAATGCTCGCAATGTCCCGGAATCCTCATCACTGCGCGTTTTTTTGATTATTTTGACTGGACATCGCATTTGGAAAGAGATATACACCCTAAAATTAATGCTATACTTTTTCCATCAACATCTAACAAAGATTTTCTTCAAAAAATGAAAATTTGAATTTCTCGGTCGTGTCCGCTCTGCAAACTCCGGCAAACTTGCGCCGCTGCAACTGCGCGAGTGAGATAAAACCTGCTTCTTGCCACTCTGGCAGAGCCATGGTAGAATAGGGGCATGGAAGACTTGGTATTGCCACACACGATCACAAGCTATGAATGCGGAGCAGATTTACTGCTCAAGCCGGAGTGTTACCTGCTCTTCTGTCAGGAAATGGCAGAGCTGCACGCCTCCCACAACAAGATGGGCTACGACTGGGTGCTTGAACACGGCATGATATGGGTCGAGGTGCAGGGGGATTTTGAATTGCTGCGACGCCCGCGCTGGAAAGAACTCGTCAATTTACGCACCAACACCGGCAAGGCTAGTCCTCTCCAGGCGCGCCGTTTTGTGGAGATGAGCGATGCAAGAGGAGAGATCATCGGGCGAGCCGATTTGATGTGGGTGCTCATCGACATCAAGACGCGGCGTCCTATGCCGCTGAAGCGCGCTGAGCTGGAAGTGCCGGAGGAATGTGCGCCCACGGTGCAGAGCGCGGCGCCCGAGCTACCGGAGGAAGGGGCACAGGACCTCGGCACGGCCTACATGATCACATCCCGCCGAGATATTGATTTCAACGGACACATCAATAACTCTGCCTACCTCACCTGGGCTCTCGATACGTTGCCGACAGCTCCGGGAACAACGCTGCGGCGCATCCATGTGCAGTACAAGCACGAAAGCATGCAGGGGGAACCTCTGAGCATCCGCCATCGCGGGGCAGGCAAAATCACCGAACACATTGTCTGCGGCGGGGAAAAGCTGCGTGCGAGAATGCTGCTGGAATGGGGCGATTAAGCTCCGATGAGGTCAAGGTAACTCATCAGCAGCTGCTGACCGAAGAAGAACCAGATCCACGCTGCAAAGATGAGCGCCGGGCCGAAGGGCATGGGGACTCCACGCCGCACCCGCAGAATAAGCGCGAAGAAAAGAGAAATAAAACTGCCGCCAACGAGAGCGAAGAGCACACCCTGCCAGCCGCAGAGAGCGCCGATAGCCATGGCGATCCATGCGTCACCGCTGCCCATAGCCTCCCGTTCCATTGAGTACGATTCGCACGTACCGCTCAGGCAATCAAAATCCTCCAAGCTGCGGCGAATGCCGTCCGGCAAAATGAGAGCATCTTCCGCGAAGCGCAAAGACGACACGCCGTCCGGCAAAGAGCACGCCGAAATCACCGCCTTGCGCAGCGTGATGGAGCAATTTTTCCCGGTGAAAAGCTGCGACCAGAAGATGCGCTGCTCTCCGATGGTCATAAGGACATCATCCCCTTCCTGACAGAGGCGCCAGGGCTGCGGAGATTTGAAATGCACGCTGCGGCGGCCGAAGACAAGGCGCCCAACCAGGGCGATGAGACGGAAAATCAGAAACCCCGTCGCCATGCCGGTCACGCTGAACACGACTCCATGTAGTGGGGAGAGAGCTGCGGGCTCGACAAGCTCCGGGGCACAAACGGCGGTGACAATCCCAAGGAAAGCGCCAATCATTGCCAGCGGCGGATACACAATCATATCCCTCGCATCCATCATCAGCATGCTGAGCATGCAAGCCATCCACAGGCACACGAAAGACTGCACGGCAACAGGCTCGAAGTCCAGCTCCCACGCGGTGAAACCAAACAGCAGTGCGCAGGAGAGCTCCACAAGCATATAACGCGGGCTGATGAGTTTCCCGCAGCAGGCGCTTCTCCCACGCAGGAAGATCCAGCTGACGATGGGAAAATTCAGATACCAGGGAATGGGCTTGCCACAGGAGGGACAAAACGAGCGGCGCGGATTATTCACGCTCATGCCTCGCGGGATGCGATAGATCACCACGTTGAGGAACGACCCGATGCAAGCGCCAATGAGCGCAAAACCCAGGGGAAGAATGACGGCAATATCCATGAATCCCATATCCGGCATGGTGTGTATCCTACCAGATCACCCGAGCTGTGGCAAGAATACCTTGCGCATTATCGAGCGTAGCTGTGCAGGGACTCGGAAGACGGCGCAAAATTAACAACCACGAAGGTGATGATGACGCAGACAAAGCCCAGAATAAGCAAGCCGCGGCGTTCTCTGGTCTCACCGGTGAACAAGTGGAAGTACGTGAGATAGACCAGCCAGGTGATGAGAGACCACACTTCTTTGATGTCCCACGACCAGTAACGCCCCCATGCCACATCGGCCCATAGAGCGCCACTGCACAGGCCGAAAGTCATAAAAGGGAAGGCGAAGCGAGCTGCGGCATCGGCGGCACGCAGACGCAAATCGCGCTTCTCACCGAAAGCCCCGACGGCGCATACGAAAGAAATCGCCAGGAGACCGTAGGAAATCACATAGCTCACTACGTGCGGCACAAACCAGGGGGATTGCAAGGCGGGGGCTTGTCGCCATCCTGCCTGGAGAGGCATGCAGAGCGCGCCGATGAGCGAAACAACAGCGGCTCCGGCAATAGGCCCGTCAAGCGGAAGATGACGTTTCCGAACGAGCAACCACCAGGCCGGCGCGAGAGCCAGTGGGAAGAAGCAGAGCACGTGGCGCATGTTGCCAAAGGGGGGAGCCTGCGCCGCAACAGCATTCGAGGCGAACAAAAGGATGCAGAAGCTCCAACCGAAAAGCAGAAAATAATTGCCTCGGCGCCCACTGGACAGACAGAATGCCGCACAGGCCGCGGAAAAAGCCACCGCAGATGCCGAAGTGAAGATGACGATAAAGGCGTTCATGCTGCGGCAATCCTTTCTTCTTTTGGCGCAAACCCCCATACGAACGAACAGAGCGCCAACCCGACGGCTCCGATGTAAATGAAGGGACGACCGGGCGACCGCCGCAAGAGGAGTTGCACGCGTTTCCCGGATGCATCCGCGCTCAATAGGTACACCAACCAACCGTTGAATGAAATGGGTTCATTCACGCGCAGGAGGAACTGCCTCTCGCCGTCTGCAAATGACAGCGCAGAATTGATTGTGGGTTTGAGGCGGCAAAAAGCAATGTATTCGCGCACGGGGGCGGCATGCTGAAGAAGCAGGCGCGGAGGGGAGCCGGGAAGCAGCAGGTACCTTTGCGCCGAACTTCCGGCTTCCTTCGGCGCCGGGAGCAAGCTCGTCAGTGGCCAGCTCTCGGAACCCAGTCGCACGAAAGCGCCATCGCGCTTCGGACTTCCGACAAATTGCCAGCGTCCCTTATCGTGGCGCAGCAGAGAATAAGTCTCCTCTCCTTCGTAAGTCTTCACCTCATAGCTTTCCACCTGCACGGAGAAAGGATGCTCTCCCGCGGGATATGCCGAACCGCCGACCGAACAGGTGATGGGCGTTTCCCGCGCGCGGTAGAAATCGGTATAAACGCCTATCAGAAGACACACGATGAAAAGATGCATCGCGGCAGTCCAGAGTCCGGGAGCACGCATGGCGCGAAAACCGAGGTAACCCAGCACACCTGCAATCATGAGGGATACGAACGCGAGACACGCCATACCGACCATGCCGAACCACATGGCCCCCCCGAGACGTGCAAAGTGAACAGCTTTCTCACCAAAAAAAAGCAAGCCGGGCAATGCCAACGCAGCCAAACCAAGGAGGAGCAGCCCCGCAAGCAGGCGAAAGAAATGCTGCCGGGCAAGCGCGCAGGCCCCGATGAAGCAGACCAGTCCCGATGCGATTCCCAGCCCGAGCATTAAACCGCTGTGGTACGTCTCTGGATGGTCACGCACGAGAAGAAGCGCAATCAACGCCATCAAAACGGGCGCCGCGAAACGAGCCAGAAAGAACAACCCAGTCGGCAACTTGAGCGTGGCAACGCGTATGAAAGAGGAAAGCAACTTCATCACCAGTGCCAGGAAAGAGAGAAGACGCCCATGAGCGAGCTTTCATCCTGGGTTCGGTAGGTACGACTGTGCAGCAAAAGTCCGCAGTAATAGTCGATTCCATGGTACGAAGCTCCCACCCCCAGCTGGGCTTCTATCTGCCACGGCGTCCGGCTGCAGCTCCGCTCGAAATCATGGAAGAGACCACCGTCAATTGTTAAATCCCGCGCCACATACCCCCCGCTGACCCCCGCCAGCAGAAAATAGGAGGGTGCATCGCGGCGGTAATCCGGCTTGAGCAGAGGATTAAGCGCAAAATGGGTCGGTTGGATATTGTTGCTACTCAAAGAAGGCGGCAAGTTGCGACCGATACGGAAGAAAAGACCGACGTTGCCTGCCACACTGAAAGATCCGGCCGTTTCGTAAAGCTGAAAGGCGCCATCAGTTTTCCAGTCGTTTCTCAACTCGCGTTCCACGCCCGGAACACGCCATACCTGCCGTGAACTGAGCTGAAAAGTAACTTCAGAATGAATCTGGTCGGTCCACCCGCGCCATTTTTCCATGCCCAAAAGCTCATGAACAGCATTCTGGGTCTTGCCTGCAAGGGAGGCATTTCCCGTTACCCCGATCTGCAACTCCGTGCTGCTGCCGAAATCCACCCCGCGTGTCATGAAAGCCCCGCCGAGGGCAAGGTAGCCACAGTAGGGGTGTTCCCCCTCCACTCTTCCGGAAGCGTGAGTCTCAGGAGTGTACATAGTCTGCATAAGACTGAGTCCATACGCGCGGGGAGAACTTGGGGAGTAAAGATAATCCAGGCGAGTGCCATGGGAATAATTGCGGTCGGCATTAGAAATGGAGTCGTTCTCAAAAACGCCGCGAAAGTGGTGACGCGGCGCCTCCGTGTACCCCGGTTCGCCGGGCAGGGGGACAGCATCCGTGGCAGCTGCTAACCCGGCTGCTGCTGCGTAAACCAAAACAGGAACCATCCCCATAGTCAGCAGGCTACCCCAGCATACCACGAAGGTCAAGCCCAAAATGCGCCATTTCAACAGGCAATGCACGCGGCATTCCCCCACCCGGAAGCAGTCCGATAAGAGGAGACTTTCCTCTCACCCCGGAATGGGGAGACAAACGCTCCGCTCCCCTAACGAGCAGAAGCGACAAAGTCGCGCAGGGCACGGGCACAGGTCCGAATGAGAGCCGGACCACGATAGACAAAACCCGTGTAGAGCTGCACGAGACTTGCACCAAGTTTCATCTTCTGCACCGCATCCTCCGCAGAGAAAATACCGCCCACACCGATGATAGGAATACTGCCGCGCAGCTCCTTGGCGAAAGCCTCGAGAGTTTCGTTGGAGCGATTGTAGAGCGGCGCCCCGGAGAGTCCGCCTTTTTCAACGGCGGAGGGATGTCCCTCTACCCCCTTGCGAGAAGTCGTGGTGTTGGTGCAGATGAGACCGTCCAACTGGCAATCCTGAAAGACGCTGGCAAGTTCGCGAATCTGCTGCTCACTCATATCCGGCGATACCTTCATGACGATGGGCACATACTTGCCCGTTTCCTGTGAGAGGTTGGCCTGCTCGCTCTTCAGAGAGGCTAACAGATCCGCTGCACTCTCCGCCTTCGCCAGTTCGCAGAGGTTGGGCACATTCGGGCAGGAAAAATTGATTGTCACGTAGTCCGCCACCGGCCAGGCAGCACGCAGGCAAGCCAGATAATCGATGCGGGCCTCATCGTTCGGCGTAACCTTGTTCTTGCTGATATTTACACCGACTACGCCTCGAAAATGACGGTGGGAAGCCAAATTTTCCACACCGCGGTCAATGCCGGGGTTGTTGATGCCCATGTGGTTGATAATTGCCCGCTGGGGAACGCAGCGAAAGAGCCGCGGGCGCGGATTGCCGGGCTGGGGACGCGGAGTGAGGGTGCCGACCTCCACAAAACCGAAGCCAAGCGCACCGAAAGCATCCACCGTGTTGCCCTGCTTATCCATCCCGGCGGCCAGGCCGACACGGTTCGGGAAGCGCAGCCCCATCACCTCTACGGGATCATCCACCGGTTTGCCGCAGAGAAAACGAAAAAGTCCCAACCTTTCCCCCACACGCAACATGGCAAGCGTAGGCTCATGCACTGTCTCAGGGGAGAAACAGAAAAGAACCTGCTTGGCTAAATTATAGAGGATGGGGTTCACGGCGCCTCGCTACTTTACGGCACTCTACCACAGCGTTGCCGGGATTGCAACAGATTATTTTCCCGGCAGCGATCGGCATGTATGGGACGCGAAGGCCGCGCCTGTGCAAAAGGTTACTATGGTGCCTATGGTCACACGCCACGGGAAAGCGATGGGAGGAATCACGCCGTGGCGACCGAGAAGCTCCAGCGTAATCACCGCCACAAAACCGACGATCATGGCGAGGATGTTACCGCAGTCACACCCCCGGCGGCGGGTAAGCATGCCGAGCAGAAAGATGCCGAGCAGAGAGCCGTAGGTATAGCCGAAAATGCCGAGGGCGATGGGAAGAATGCGAATAGTCGGGTCCATCACGCTATACCAGGCCGTAGCGGAGCCTACCAGGATGAGCAGCAGAGCAAAACCCACGGTGAACAACCTCGCTGCGCGGAGGGTCTGGGCCTCGGAAGCATCCGGTCTCCACACGCCGCGGTACCAATCGCGCGTGGCGGTGGTTGCCAGTGCATTCAGGGCAGTAGAAAGGGAGCCCATCGCCGTCGCAAGCAGAGCAGCAATGAGCAGACCTCGCAGTCCGGCAGGCAGGTAATGGATGATAAAGGAGGGAAAAATCTCAATGGCGCGCGCCGGTGGAGATATGCCCTGCACCTGATAAAACACGAACACCAGCATTCCGCAAGCCAGGAAAACCATCACGATGGGCATATCCAAAACACCGGAAATGATGACAGCTCGTGAACCGGTGCTACGGCTCCGCGCAGCGAGCATACGCTGCACCATATCCTGGTCCGTTCCCATGGTAGCCATAGTGATGAAAGTGGCGCCAAGAATAGCGGACCAGATCGTGTACTCACCGGTGAGGATGGAACGAATATCCGCCGCAAAGCCTTCTCCGGTGATGCCAGAATCAAAAATACGCCAGGGGAGAAGAGGCGCATGATGGCAGGGATTCTGCGAAGTGTCGGAAATCGTTGCGACAATGACATTCCACGCCTCCCGGAAAGAACCATCGCCCATGATGCTGACGAAGAGGAATATGATGGTCGAAACCACGGAAACAGCGAGGATGCACGCCTGAAGCACATCAGTCCACACCACAGCTTTGAGGCCTCCTAACGTGGTGTAGATGGTGGTGACGATCGTGATAAAGGTGAGCGCGGCGAAGTAGATGAGCACCGTCTCGTGCTCACTCGCCGACTCGCTTCCGGTAAGGAAGCAATAGGCGATCACCAGCAAAATGCCGGCAAAAAACAGTCGCGTCCCGCTGGCCAACACGCGAGAAATCAGAAACACAGCGCTGGCAAATCGCCGCGTCAGCACGCCAAATCGTTTTTCCAAATACTCGTAAATGGAAACAACGCGATAGTGATAGAAGGGGCGAAGAAAGAATTTCCCTACAATGATGCGCCCCAGCAGGGTGCCGATGCCAAGCTGAACGTAGGTGAAATTCCGCAGCACAAAACCCTCGCCCGGTGTGCCGAGGAAGGAGGCAGCACTAATCTCCGCAGCGATGATGGAGGCAAGGATTGCCCACCATGGGAGGCTCCTGCTGCCCAGAGCATAACTCTCCAAGCTGTCCTGGCGACGCCCTGCATAAAGCCCGATGCTGAAGATCGCGCAGAAGTATGCCAGGATAACAAACAGATCCGTCTGCATGGAAAATCAGCAGGAGGAGAGAAAATGAGCCACCGGAATCAGCCTTGCCGGTACTCCAGGGCAGCCGCCACAAGACCCTTGAAAAGAGGGTGCGGAGTGGTGGGGCGACTCTGGAATTCCGGATGGTATTGGCAGGCGATGAAGAAAGGATGCCCCGGAAGTTCGACAACCTCCACGAGACCGTGCTCGTCGTTCACTGCCGAAATCACAAGCCCCGCCTTTTCACAGGCCTCACGATACTCCGCGTTGAACTCATAGCGGTGACGGTGGCGTTCGGAAACAATTTCTCGACCTTCGTACAGCTCGCTGCAGAGAGTGCCGGGCAGGATATGCGCCGGATACGCACCCAGGCGCATCGTGGCGCCCATGTTTTCGATATGCTTCTGCTCCTCCTGAAGACAAATGACGGGGTTTGGCGTTTCTTTTGCGAACTCAGTGGAATTTGCCTCTGAAAGCCCCAACACGTGGCGAGCAAACTCTATTACAGCCACCTGCATTCCCAGGCAGATACCCAGGAAAGGAATGCCCTTCTCACGCGCGTACCGAACGGCCATAATCTTGCCCTCAATGCCACGCCCCCCAAAGCCACCCGGCACGAGAATGCCGTCCACATCCCCGATCATCTCCGAACATGTGCTATGCTCCAGCGCTTCAGCATCCACGCGGATGATCTCTACACGGCAGTCATTCGCAGCCCCGGCGTGTGTGAAACTCTCGTAGATGGACTTGTATGCGTCCTGCAGAGAAATGTACTTGCCCACCACCGCGATACGCACACTGTGCGAAGGATGAATGACGCGCCCCACGAACTTTTGCCAGTCATCCATTTTCGGCTTAGGAGTGGTGATGCCCAGCACCTCCGTCACGATGCGATCCACGCGATCGCGCCCTAAGTCAATCGGACACTCGTAGATCGAATGCCGTACATCAGCGAACGCTACCACATGATCCGGCGCCACATTACAGAACATGCCGATTTTCTTTTTCTCCTCATCCGTGAGATTATCCATCTCCGTGCGGCACACGATGATGTCCGGCATGATACCGATCTCACGCAGCTTCGCCACACTCTGCTGCGTCGGTTTGGTCTTGGTCTCCCCCGCCGCTTTGATGTACGGCAACAGGGTGACGTGGATAAAGCAGCAGTTCTGGCGACCCACCTCCAGCGCAAATTGCCGCAACGCTTCCAGGAAAAGATACCCTTCAATGTCTCCCACCGTGCCACCGATCTCCGTGATGATTACATCGCATTCTTTGTTGGCCTCCGCAAGATCGTAAAGTCGCTGCTTGATCTCATCCGTCACATGTGGAATGTACTGCACCGTCTTGCCCAGATAATCCCCTCTGCGCTCCTTCTCCAGCACATGCTCAAACACCTTGCCGCTCGTCAGGTTGTTCAATCGCGAGAGCTGGCAGTGCACGAACCTCTCGTAGTGCCCCAGATCCAAATCCGTCTCTGCCCCATCGTTCAGCACGTAAACCTCCCCATGCTGGTACGGGTTCATCGTCCCGGGATCAATGTTCAAATACGGATCAAACTTCTGCATCGTCACGTCCAACCCGCAGTGTTCCAGCAGGGTTCCGATCGACGCTGCCGCCAGACCTTTACCCAGCGAAGACACAACGCCGCCTGTCACAAAGATGTATTTCATAGGCCGTTTTGCATCCTACCATGCCCCGATTGCTCTGTCCAGCCTTGTTTCCTCCCTTTCGAACCGAATTATACGATTATTGAAGAAATATATTTGACTTTCTCCTTTGCAATACAGTAGGTCACAGAAAAGGCTTGACACAAGAAGAAAAGAAACGTTACTTTGTAAATGTACTTTACAAAGTGAGGAGAATCGGTCAAAAAATCGTGCGCATCTTGCAGGAGCAGGGACACGGAAGTTGCGCCCAGCTGGCGGCCGCCGTGGGAGTGAGTCGTGTAACGGCACATGAGGAACTGAGGAAACTGAGAGAAGCAGGCGAAATACGGATAGAGCGGATAGAGAGCAACGGGGGAAGGCCCGGCCAGGTGTATGCGTATAGCGGCGGTCAGGGACAGAGGCTGGGGGTTCTCATCGACCGAAAGATGGCGGTGATTCATGTGCAGGTAGCGCAAGTGGGAATGAATGGGGAAGGAACACTGCTGGGGACGGGAAATTACGCAGCGTTGGAGCCACAGAGTTTAGAGGCGTGTGTAGGAGAAGTGGTGGAGAAGGGAAGAGAGGTACGGAGCATCGGGTTGATGGGCGAGGAAACGGGAGCAGAGTATTGTACGCATCTGGAGAAAACCTTTCATTGCGTTTCGGCGTTCGTGGGAACGGCGGAGTCACTAACACGGGAGCGAGAAGGCGTGGCAGGCATTTATCTGGGCGGGGGAGGAAAGGCGCCGGAAGGAGGAATATGGCACGCGGGAGAATGGCGCAAGATGGGGAGGTTAGACTGGCTGCCAATGCCGGTCGATTGGTCGCAACTTGATTACGGCGATCACACCTTGGTGGAAGAGATGGTGGCGCGGCTGGTGCAGATGATCAGCTGTATTGCGGCGCCACGAGGCGTGGAGCTGCATGCGAATTTCTGGAACAGCAAGCTCACACAGCGCATCCGTTTCAATGTGCAATCAAAGCTGCAGGAAGAAAATCCACCATTGCTGTTTAATGCGGTGGATGAGGAGATGGTGAGGAAGGCTCTGTGGAGGGCTGCGTGGCAGGTCGGAGACTCGGCAGCTTATCGTTCCAGAGGTAAGAACGGTAAGAATCGACCTGCTTGTCGTTCACGTAAAGATTGATACGCCACGTGAGAATGTCGCCTTTTCTCGCGCGCTCAGGACCGTTGAAGGCAAACGTCGCCCGCCGGATTCCTCGGAAAGAGCGTGGGTTGGGATAATTGATGGACCGAGAAAGAACTTGAGAAGCCGTTGCTGCCTGGGTATAAAGCATTTCGATTCGCGTTGGAGCTTTGGGACAGCCATCATACCACTCCACAAAATAGTAATCTCCAAGGCGATTCCTGCGTTCTCTGGATGAATTAGCTCCATGCAGCAAATACTGCGAATGAGCGCGCATGGGGCTGCGCTCCCACGACATGTCCGGCAGAACCACATCCTTGAGGGGCAAGTCTGTCACGTAGCGCAAAGAGGAATGACTCGAACAGCTCACGGTCATGCAGCCGATGGCGAAAGCCAGAAGAAACCGTATCTTTTCAGCCAGTTTCATGGGAATCTTTTTCATCAGAGTTAGCGTTTTTCAGGAACCCCCAATCCGCCAGACTCGGCAGCGGAAGCTCCACAGTACCAATGCGCGCGCGCAGCATGAACCACAATTTACGGAAATTGCCCACTGCATAGCGCCGTTCAAACACGCGATACTCATCCGCCTGCATTTTCTCCAGAATCGTGTGGTAGATGAGGCTCATGGCCTGGGCAGGGATAAGGGCATTTCGATCCTCCACACTGAGGACCTGGTAAGATTCCTCAGCCTCGCCGAAGAATTTTTCAGCGAGGGCGGCTTCGTAAGCAAGCAGCTGACGCATGCGGTAGTTGTAGCGTTGCTCCCGCAGATCCTCGATGCTCACACCGAAGAGTTTCATATCCTGTGCCGGGAGGTAGATGCGCCCGTACTTGTGAATGTCTTCCGCCACATCGCGCAGGATATTCACCAGCTGCAACGCGTAACCGAGAGCTATGGCATAATCCCTTGCGGCTTCGCTCGCACCCATCACCTGTGCCGCGGTGATACCGACGCAGGAAGCCACCTTGTACGCATACGCCAGCATATCCTCACGCGTCTCCGGTTGTTTCTGGTCGATGTCTCCACGACAGCCCTCGATGAGTTGCAGCATGGGCTGCAGATCCGGCTTCACTTCCCGTATCATCGTTTGCACCTCATCCTCAATACCCGGCGTAGGCTGCACGGCATGGGTGATAACGGCGATCCAGCGGTCAAGAGCAGCGTGGCGCTCAGAGGATCCGGAAAGCACGGGTTCATCCACGATATCGTCGATGATGCGGCAAAAGGCGTAGAACTGCGCCATGTGACGCCGACGTTCTTCCGGCAGATTCACCAGAGTGAAAGCCAGATTGGACTTGGCGTTACGCGTAATCACATCTGCTTGCACATTCCCATTCATAGTGTTCTAATCAATGCTTCCCCAATGGGAGGTGAAGGGCCAGAGCGTAAAACACGCCGGGCCCAGTACGTTAAACTGCCGCACCGGTCCCCAATAGCGGGAATCCAGAGAGTTGGTCGTGTTGTCACCGAGGGCAAGGTATTCGCCGAGAAAATGCTGGACCGGCCTGGCAAGCTGCACTCGACTGCCGATCGTAAGGAATGCTCCCGGAACCCGTACGGGCGAAAGCGCATGGTAACCCTCTGGTCGATAAGGAGGAAGTGCCGCCTCCACGCGGGCGATACCGACCTCCGTAGCTGGCCGTTCATTCACAAAGAGCAGCGGGGAACGGATGCTCACAGAATCCCCCGGCAGAGCACAGAGGCGCTTGATGTAGTGAGTCGCCGCAGCCTGATCTCGAAGCTGCCGGGAGCCGGAAGTGTTAATGCCCCGCGTATCAAACACAAAAGTCTCCCCGCGCTTTGGCAGGCGGAACTGGTAACTGACACGATCTGCCAACACCATATCCCCGGCATCAATGCGTGCACGCATGATGGTTTCCCCGGCATCAAAAGGGATGGCGAAAAGGGCGCCGCTTGAATCCTGGGCAATCTTCCCGCGCTCTCGCAAATACTGCAACACCGTGCCGCTGGAGGCAGGAAGTTCCACCTGACTGCCGTCATCGAATTCCAGAATTGTGCGGGTGAACAACAGAGCGTAGCGTTCATCGCGCCAATGCAAGAGGCGTTTCTTACGGTCTGCTTTCACATCCACATACGTGCTGCCCAAAGTAATTTTATCCCACGCACGCCGCGGAAGAGAGGGGATCTCATCCACCGCGTGCACAACGATTCCATTGAGACTGGGCCACATGGAATTGGTAGGAATACGGAAAGGTTGAATGTAGTAGGCACGCAGCCCAAGCAAAACAACCAGCACCACCACAATGGATTCCAGAGATTCAACCCAGCTTGGCGGGCGTTGGAAGGACGTTTCCAGATACTTCTCCCGCAATTCAGTATCAAGATGCTGCACTTCCCCGCGGCGCCACAGCAGAAGAGCTTTGTGCAGTCGGTCAATGTCGGTCTGCATGGCTTTCCGACGCTCCGGCGCTATCTCCGGCTTGAAATGGTGCAGAGTATGAGAAAGACGGGCTGCGAGTTCATTGCCGGTGCGACGCCAACGAGGCAAAACCCATGCCAGCAGGGAGTCCGCTATGCCGTTGAGCACAGCAAGTAAAAAAAACAGAATGCCGGTGACGAACTTATGCATAGCGCGAAGCTCTGTTTATTTTACACATTGCGTCGTCGATAGCAACGCAAAACTCAGGAATACATGGAAAGGGAATCCTCCAGCTCTGTGGAAATCTCCACGGCAAATTCCTCCCCCAGCTTGAGCCGAACGGCATTACCCAACGAATTACGGATGGTAACGCGCACCGGAACTGACCCGGGGTGTTTCAACAGTATCTCGCGGATTCGCGTGAGGTCCTCCGCATTGTGGCGGGTGGTCAACAGGCTGAGCTCGAAGCATCGTGCCTTGCGAGCATCGGCTGAGCGTTTCAGAGCAGAGATAAGCTCTATTGAATTGATCGAAACACGTTTGCCGCCGCTTCGCTCATCGTCCATGATTCTGGCACGGAAACGCACGAAACTTCCCTCTTGCAACAATCCCTCCACGGCGGCAGCTTTTGAGTACACATCCCCCCAGACGAGGCATTCGGTAAGTCCGGTAAAATCCTCCACGGTGATCACGGCAAAACGCTGTCCGGAAGTTTTGGAAGTGCGGATGACAACGTTGCGGATCATGCCGGCCATATCTTTGACGGTACGCATATCCTCCCGGGAAAGTTCCGATAGAGAACCGATAGAGGTAATCCCCGGTTTGTCAATGACGCCGCGCATGGCATCCAGAGGGTTGCCAGTGAAATAGAACCCGGTGAGATTTTTTTCATCTTCAAGGCGACGCTCCTTGGGCCATTCGCGAATAATGCTCTGCATCTCATTTTCCACCGGAGCGGCGTCGAGTACGTCGAATAACGCCATCTGCCCGGATTCATTGTCGCGGTGCATGACGGCAGCTCCACCCATACAGCGCTCAATGTCCTCGAAAAGCTGGGCCCGCGTACAATGCATCCAGTCAAAAGCCCCACACTGCACCAAAACCTCAATCTGGTTGCGTCGAAGATTCTGGCTCGGGATCCGGTAGCACAGATCTTCCATGCTCTTGAACGGACCATTTTTCTCACGTTCTTCCACGATGACCCTCACCGTCTCAGCGCTCATGCTTTTGACGGCAGCGAGACCAAAGCGCACGGCGAGGCGACCGTTGGGCATGGTTTCCGGCTGGAACTTCACGCCGGAGTGATTCACACAAGGACCAAGCACCTCAATCCCCATGCGATTCGCCTCTTGAATGAACACACCGATCTTTTCATTGACGGCTTCATTGGACATCAGCCCGCAGAGAAACTCAACCGGGTAGTGTGCCTTCAGGTACGCTGTCCAGTAGGAAATGTGTCCATAGCAGGCAGAATGCGACTTGTTAAAGCCGTAGCCGGCGAACATCTGGATCTTATCGAAGATGGCATTGGCAGTGGTCGCATCGATGCCGTTCGTATCAAAACACCCCCGCACGAAACGAGCACGCTGCTCATCCATCTCCTTCTGATCCTTATGACCCATGGCGCGGCGCAGGATATCCGCGCCGCCGAGGCTGTAGCCTGCCAGCAGCTTAGCCGCCGCCTGCACCTGCTCCTGGTATATCATCACGCCGTAAGTAGGGGCAGAAACTTCCTCAAGCAGAGGATGCTCATACTTTGCCTGCTTCTCGCCTTTCTTCACGGCGATCATATCATCAATGAACTGCATCGCGCCCGGACGATACAGCGCGAGCAGCGCAATAATGTCGTCGATCTTTTCAATCCCATATCGGCGGCAGGTATCCACCATCCCGGAACTTTCCAACTGAAACACCCCCATCGTTTCCCCCCGGTTCAACAAAGCCAGCGTCTCCGCATCCTCGATATCCACATTATCGTAGCGAAAATCAGGTACTCGCCAGCGCACATAGCGCTCTGCGTCCTTCATCACCGTGAGAGTCTTGAGCCCCAGGAAGTCCATCTTCAACAACCCGGCGTTGTAAATGGCTCCCATGTCACATTGAGCCACCACTTCCCCCTGCGGATTACTGAGATCGTCGCGCGTGAGCGCCACGTATTCATCCAGATCGCGGTCGCCGATTACCACTCCCGCCGCATGCATCCCCACGTTGCGGATAGTTCCCTCCAGCTTGAGCGCGTAATTCCACATTTCCTTGTAGAGGCTGTCGCCCTCTATCATCTTACGCAAATCCTCGTTACTCTTGTAGCTGCTTTCCAGCGTCACTTTCGGACCGTTCTCAATCTGTTTCGCCACGCGGTCGCTTTCGCTATAGCTCATATCCAGCACGCGCGCCACATCTCGCACCACAGATTTGGCCCCCATGGTGCCGTAGGTGATGATGTGGGTCACAGCGCGCTCACCGTATTTCCGGCGCACGTACTCAATAACTTCCGGGCGGCGTGTCTGACAAAAATCAATGTCAATATCCGGTGGACTGACACGTTCCGGATTGAGAAACCGCTCAAAAAGGAGCCCAAACTTGATGGGGTCGATGTCAGTGATGCGCATGCAGTACGCCACAAGCGATCCGGCAGCCGAGCCTCGTCCGGGTCCCACGGGGATGTCGTGGTCCTTCGCCCAGTTAATGAAATCGGCGGTAATGAGGAAATAGCTGGCAAAGCGCAGCTGGTTGATGATCTCCAGTTCGCGATCCAACCGCTCACGCAACCCCTGATCCGTGTCAGCACGTTCCTGCCCATAGCGCCGGGCAAGACCCTCGTAGCAGATACGGCGCAGGTATCCCTCGCGCGGGGAACCGTCCGGCGTAGCAAACTCCGGGTAGCGGTCGGTGGAAGTGGAATCCAGCTTAATGGAAACATTGCAGCGCTCAGCGATACGCATCGTGTTCTCGTACGCCTCTGGCAGATCCGGGAAGAGCTCACGCATCTCCTCCTCACTCTTGAGGTAAGAGCTCGCAGGGTAATTGATGCGCTTTGTGTCCGCCCGCTTGTTTCCGGTGCCCACACAGATGAAGATGTCGTGTGCATCGTGGTCCTCCGCCTTCAAGAAGTGCGCATCATTGGTCACCACCACCCCTACTCCATACTTGCGGGCGATCCGCACCAACTCCGGTGAGCAACGCCGCTCACCTTCAAGTCCATGGTCCTGCAGCTCCACAAAGAGATTCTGCTTGCCATAGATATCCAACAGCTCGCAAAACGCCTCTTCCGCCTTCTCCACCTGTCCCTGCAGAATCCACTCCTGCAGCGGTCCGGAGATGCACCCGGTGAGGCAGATCAGCCCCTCGCTGAACTCCCGCAAAGTCTCCATGTCCACCCGGGGTCTGTAGTAAAACCCCTCCAGGTGCGCGCGAGAAACAAGCTTGATGAGATTGGACCAGCCTCGGTTGTTCTCGCAGAGGAGCACGAGGTGCGTGTATTTGTTACGCCCTGGCACCTGCTTCTTGACCTCCAACGGTGTGGGAGAGAGGTAAATCTCACAACCCAGAATCGGTTTGAAGAGAGGCTTAGGATCATCCGGATGCTCCTTATTCCACTTGATGCGTTCTTTGTTGCTCTTCTTGGCATTCACAAGGAACTCAATGGCGCCATACACGTTCCCATGGTCCGTAATGGCCACGCTGTGCATCCCCAGCTCTTCACAGCGGGAAATGAGTTGGTCCGTGCGGATCATCCCATCCAACAGGGAATATTCAGTGTGTACGTGCAGGTGTGCAAATGCCATGGGCGCATTCTACCGCATTCGGACAAATATGGCAAGAGCGTTAGAATTCGCCCGTTTTCCCCGGCGTGTGGCGGCGTACACCACGGAAGCCGGGTCTCCATCCATCAGCGGAAGGTCGGATATTCTCCTCTCCCTTCCTGCTTCCCTTACAAAAAAATATGCTATTTGATGCGTTTTCCGCTTGCTTTGCCTCCAAAAAAGTGCAATATAGGAAGGAACCCTTTAAGGAGCCAGAGATTTACGACTGCCATGAACACTCCTCCGGTACCCACTCCCCCTGTGCCACCGCCTGCGCCCGGCATGCCGATGCCGCCGCCCGCGCCGGGAATGCCTGTCCCCCCTGTAGCGCCGCGCATCCCAGCAGCGCCCGGAATGTTTGCGCCCCCCGGGGTCCCGGTTGCTCCGGTGCCGCCCATGCCGATGCCCATGAACCCGGGTGCAGTTCCCATGCCGCCGCGTCCCGGTGTGCCGATGCCCCCGCCTGGGGCGGCCCCGGCTTTCCCTCCCCGGCCTGTACCTGGGGCTCCTGTGATGCCGGTATCTCCCGGGACGTCAGTTCCTCCGCGGGTTCCGACTCGTCCGGCGGCTCCGGCGGCACCCTCCGCCACAGTTCCCCTGGCGCGTCCTGCTGCTCCCAGACCGGCGGCGCCGGGGACTGGTGGATCGGCCCTGAAGGCGAAAGGAGCAGGAGCGCTCAAGACTTCTTCCACCATTGCCATGCCTGCGGCTACCGCGCCGATTGGCAAGCCTTCTGCCTCCGGCAGCACGAAGAAGGCAACCTCACAGAAGTCTTCGGGAATCACCAGACCTGCGGGACTTTCGCGCCAGACTGCGACTGAAGAAGAAGAAGAGGTCAAACCTGTGACTCCTGCGTTCATCGGCATCAACATAGCGGCTCTGCTCATGGCGGCTCTGTTCCTGTTCACGGTGTACTCGACTGATCAGACCCCGAAACGAAGCTCGGAATACCTCTTTGGAGAACCCGCAGTTTCAGACTCTGATTCTTCTGGATACTCTGCTTCAGAGGAAACAGAAGCCGCCTCCGGGGGGAAAAGCTCCGACAATGAAGGCGACGACGAGGAGGAGGAATAAACATATACTCAGCACAACACTTGCTATCACCATCAGAAATACAGTTATGGCTCTAGTCATCACGGAAGCAAACTTCGAAGCAGAGGTGGTCGGTTCACCCGTCCCTGTACTTGTGGATTTTTGGGCTACATGGTGCGGTCCTTGTAAGATGATCTCTCCCATCATCGACCAAATTGCCACGGAAATGGCGGGCACGGCCAAGGTCGGAAAGGTCGATGTGGACGGCAGTGCGTCTCTCGCAAATCGTTTTGGTATCCGCTCCATTCCCACCCTGCTCTTTTTCAAAAACGGCGAGCTGGCGGACACCATCACGGGCGCTACATCAAAAGACAATATCTTAGCCCACCTCAAAGCTCTGCTCTAATTTCGGGACGGGAGGTTTATTCTCCGTTTCGCGAAAAGGCGCTCTCTCTGCGAGATGGGCGCCCTTTTTATGTCGCGTATGGACCAACGACTCAGGACTTCACCGCTCCGGTTCAGTCACACCCGGCCGATTGATGGCTCCAAGCTCCCTCAACAGTGATTCCACTCCCGTCTTCCCAGCCAGGAAACGGCCGTATCCTTCCAGAATGCGACGCACCTGCCCTGCATCCTCACGGAGAAATTCCACACGAAAGCGAGAAAGCCCCGAATGCAGGGCATCCGGTACGCACCGGGCGGCAGATTGAGCGCGAGCGTTGAAGAGCGTGTTGCGACATCCCTCATCGCTAAGAAGATAGTGCTCCGCCCCTTTTCGATCCACCACGTGCACCGAATGCTGTCGGCAGGGTTGCCCGCAATCCTTGAAATCGTGTCCATGAGAGAGGAAGGTGCAAAAGACGCAATGCTCACAATGAAACATGGGGATGTGCTGGTGCAACACGAGCTCCATGTAAGGTCCGCAGCCACCGCTCAACAGATCTTGAATCTGTTGCATATTAAGATCATACGACACCGTGCAGACCTCCAATCCAAGTCTGCGCCAAAGCATCACACTCTGAGGGTTCGCAACGTTCAACGAAAAATCGCCCACGAGGGGGATTCCCTTTCCGAGCCAGTATTGAACAGCTCCGAGGTTGCGTACGAGGATGCCATCTGGCTTCATCTCACGCAGGAAACGAAAGTAGCCCGCTTCCCGGGGCTTCATCACGCGTAGGGTTGCACCCCATAACTGGGCAGTCGGAAATGATGCGCGTAATTCTGACGCCCACGACGGCAGGTCGCGCAAATCGATGGGATCCAGGTAGAGGTGTCGCACCCCACACCGCAAGGCTGCACGAGCTTGTTCCAATGTGCGGCAGAGCACGCTTAATTTCGCGCATCGAGCCGGTGCCGGCGGATCGAATTGCACCGGTCTCAGAGATTCATGCCGACGGCGACTCGCGGTGGAAAAGGTTTCCTCCAGCTTCTTCACGAGTTCGCGTCTCATGCGGTTGAGTTCGGCAATCGGGAGCATCAACCCGGGATCCACGCAGCATTCCAACTTCCCGGGGATAAACGACGTCCCTCCCAACCGGAAGAGGCGTGCGCTGAGACTCTCTTTGTCCATAGCATGCTTATCCGCCTGCTGCGGCAGCATGGCGCTTTCGACGCATATCCCTCGGGCCTCCAATCGCGCAGGTTTCCCCACGCGCGCGGTGAAGCGCATGTCAAGGGTCTCGCTCCCCTCCCCGGGACGCAGAGGCCGCAGCTTGCAGCTCGCTCGCAAGCGTCTGCTGAGAGCGGGATCGGAAGATTTGTAGAGCATGCCGCCGAGGAAGGTTTCCCTTTCCGTCCTTTTCGAGTTGCTGTGAAAATAAAGCACGCGGCTCCCAGCGAGGCGATATATCTTCCCACCGAACTCTTCCCCTTCATCATCCCCGTTACCCGGAGAGACAATCACAAATCCATCCCCGGCAGCAAGCGGCGTCCGAGGCTCTTCCGCAAGCGTGAGTCTTCCTTCCTCAAACCGAGCCACCCTCCCAACCGCCACGCCACGCTTCTTTGAGCAGGTGCCATGCGTAAGGCGTTGATGATCCGTCCCTTGCAACCATCCTGTGGCAAACCCGCGTGAAAAGGTCATCCGCAGGGCGTAAAGTTCATCCTCCTGCAGGGTGTATACTTCGCCTGCCATCGCAGAATCCAGTGCGCGGCGGTAGGTCTGTGTCACCGCTGCCACATAATCCCTGCTCTTGAGGCGCCCCTCAATCTTGAAACTGCGCACACCCGCGCGCAGCATGGGCTGCACCAGCTCCGGGGTGCACAAATCCTGAGGAGAGAAGAGAAACCGGCGGGGTCCCAGATCGAGCAATTTTCCATCCACTTTTAAACGATAGGGCAGGCGACACGCCTGAGCGCATTCCCCACGGTTCGCGCTTCGGCAGCCGAGTGCCTCGCTCGTGAGACATTGCCCGGAGTACGAAACGCACAACGCCCCGTGGCAAAACACCTCAATGCGTGCAGAAGTGGCTTCGGCACAAGCGGCAATCTCCTGCAGCGATAACTCGCGAGCCAATACAATCTGCTCCGGAGCGTAAAGACGATCCACTAGCTGGACAGCCTCCGGACAGCATACGCTCATCTGGGTGGAGATATGCAATTCCATACGCAGGGAACCGACACGTCTCTGTTGCGTGATGACTTCTGCCAACCCCATATCCTGCACAATCACACCGTCCACCCCGGCGTCATCCAGTAGATGCAGGCATTCCACGGCCCGCGCCATCTCCCCGGGGAAAATCAGCACGTTCATCGTCACATATCCGCGCACACCGCGACTGTGCAGGAAATCCATGAGATCCGCCACATCCGCGCAGGTAAAGTTGCGCGCCCTCATTCGCGCATTCAAATATTCCGTCCCGAAATAGATTGCATCCGCCCCATTCGCTACGGCAGCGCGAGCGCACTCCCAATCTCCCGCAGGAGCCAGTAGCTCGGGTCGATCATCACGCGCCATGCCGTGATCCTAGCATCACCCCTCCCCCTTGTCAACCGTGCACAAAGCAACTCCGGAGACGTCATCACGTCCATTCCGAAAAAATTGGCAATTCTATGAAGTCTCAAAAACACAGCAGGGCGTCCAGTGCCCTCATGCGAGCCGAAGCGTAGAAGGAGGATTCAAGCAGCTCCATGCGACGAGCGGAGAGACGGTGTGCAATATCTCCCACAATCTCATCGTAACCGGGAAGACGGTGCGAGCCAACCCGGCGCAGCAACGTTCGAATTGGGACGGTGCGCTCAAGCTCCGGCAGACAGGAAAGCAACCTCTGCGCGGCGGCATCTGCTGCTCCGCGCGAATCGATCGTATTGTAAACCTCGAGCATTTTCCGGTACAAAGCGCACAATTCTCCGAGTTTTTCCGGCAGTGTCTCTTTACGCATTTTGAGTTGTTCAGAGGTAGAGAGGTTGAACAAATCGCGCACGGGCAGCCAATCGATCACCTCCTCAATTTTTTGTGTTTCCATCTGCAGTCCCTCGACGAAGAGACGAATCTGCAACGCGTCAACCCCATACCTCTGCGTTGCCTCCTCCATCCTCTGCCGGTGCTCGTAAGCTGCGCGGCCGGCCAGGGGTTCTTCCTTTTCTTCGGCTAGAATTTCCACAAAATCCGCCGGAGCGCCCAGTTGTTTTGCGAGAGCTATGTATGCCTCAGCCGCCTCAGGAGTGATGCGGTGACGTTCCGCTCTGAGGCGTACAGCGCGGGAGAGCAACGCCCGCTTGATGACGTCTTTCTCGGCGGGATTGAGTTGCCCGGCAGTCGCTTCCCGTGCTGTTGTTTGCCCGGGCAGTTCCGCCTCATCCTGCGCCGCGGCAGGAATCAGTCCCAAAAAGAGCAGACCGACGATAAAACAACACTTCATACGAAGAGCCCGAGGTAATATTTTTTCTTGCCGCGGCGGATGACAATGTACTCTTCCTCCTTTGCCAACTCCCGGCTGATAATCGTCGCCGGGTCTTTCACTACCGCTCCGTTGAGGGAGATCGCGCCGTTGCTGATGAATTCACGCGCTTCTCTCTTGGAGGAGCAAATGCCACTTTGCACCAGAGCATCCGCGAGAGCTGTTCCCTCCTGCAGCCGCACTTGCGGCGCCCCTCGCAAGGCAGATTGCACCTCCTTGAGACTCATTCCGGAGTAGTCCCCGGCAAAGAGTTTTTTGCTGGTCTGCACGGCACGCTCATATTCCTCTGCGCCGTGCAGGTCGGTGATGATTTCACGAGCCAGGGCCTGCTGAGCAAGGCGCTGCTCGGGGTGCGCCAAATGCTCAGCTTCAATCTGCATAATTTGTTCAGGCGTCAGAAAAGTCAGGCGTTTGAGGTACGATATCACCTCGGAATCCTCGGCGTTGATGAGAAACTGGTAGAGGTCATAAGAGGACGTCTTCTCCTTGTCCAGCCACAGAGCATTCCCTTCACTCTTGCCGAATTTGTTCCCCTGGCTATCCGTCACCAGCGGCATAGTGAGTCCATACACTTCATCCCCCGTGGTCTTGCGGATGAGTTCGATACCGGTCGTGATGTTGCCCCATTGGTCACTGCCCGCCACTTGCAAATCCACCCCCCGCGTCTCGTGCAGGTATTTGAAATCGATCGCCTGGATCAACATGTAGGAAAACTCCGCGTAAGAGATTCCTGTCTCCATCTGGCGACGGACGTGATCCTTCGTGAGCATGTAGCCCACGTTGATGTACTTCCCATAGTCGCGGAAAAAGTCAATAACATTCAGCTTGCCGATCCAGTCATAATTATTCACGACCTCAAAGCCGAAAATCCGCTCCACCTGCGTCCTCAGGCTCTCGTAGTTCCGAATCACCTGCTCGCGCTGCTGCAGCTCTCTCTCCACTGTGCCCCGCGGATCTCCCACCAGACCCGTGGCAAGCCCAACCAGCAGGAGCGGATGATGCCCGGCTTTCTGCAACCGTTTAGTAATCAAAAAACTTGAGTAGTGCCCCAGGTGCAAGCTGTCTCCCGTTGGATCCGTCCCGATGTAAAAAGTAAGTCCACCAGTATTGAGTTTGTCAATCAATTTCTCATCCGAAATCTGATTCACCAGACCACGCCACTGCAATTCTTCATAGAAGGTCATCGGGCGCATTGTAGCACGCTTCCCCCTGCAAGGCAAGCGCGGGTTCTCCCCGGCTGGGGCAAGCAATCATGTTGGAGCGGGATCCCTTGAATTGACAAAAATAACCTCAACAAGGTGATTCTAATCAACATTGCACATCAAGAAATCCCGGTCATCATATAACTCACGGCATCTCAATTCGACTTGTTAACACTAGACAGATGTGCGGAAGCATTGCGAGTGGAAAGTTTGATAGGAAAACGCTTTCCATCCCATTGCACGGCCATCACTCGATCCGTTCCTTCCGGGCAGAGGACCGAAGTGGATGAATTATCCTCATGATTGAGACCGCGTAAGGAGACATGCAGGAGCGCATTTCCTTTGTAGGCTTCGAAAGCAACGGCGTTCTGCCACTCACTGGCAGGCATCTCGATGATACCATTTTCTATGTTGAAGGCAGAATTGCTGGGAATAACTCTGTCCTTGTTCTTGAAGATAGCCACAGAGTTGCCGCTGATGTAAAAGATGACGGAAGAGTCAGGTTTGCGGTAGCGGGAGGCATAGCGGATGGCATCCAGACACATATCCTCAGTTATCGTGATGCATTTGGAGACGTAGTCGTTCGCAATGCGATTGATGGGAGCAAGCATTCCGAGCTTCACAAAGAAATCGCTCAAGTCCAGCTGGGCGGCGTCGCACGCGCGTTTCATGAAGAGCACCTGAGTCTCGCCATTGGTCTGCTTTGTTTCATCCGCTGCGCGGACAGCCTTGAACATACGAGGGAAGAAATCCCTCTTACCGCGAGCAACAGCGAAATAAAGCTGCAGCTGCCAAAGAGGTATGAGAGTTTCTTGCACTGCCTTCGATTTTTCCACAATATCGCCATCCTGATCGGTGTTGGGGTAACCGTACCAAAACCAGGTGCGGCGTTTCACAAGCGCGGCGTTGATATAGTTATCAAAGCACCCCCCACGCATCCGCTTATTCATGGCGTTGTTCATGTCCCCATGCTCCAGACGCAGTTTTGTCGGGTCCAGGTTGTACGCGCACCAGATGGAGCAGATATTGTTGGTCACCTCCGTGAGACCGGGCCAGCACATGCCGGGCTTGGTCTGATTCACGTGTCCAAACTCGTGAGCGACCCCCCAAATGCTCTTTCTGATTTCATCCGGATTACTCAGGAAGGGCGTGACCTGCCGATTGAAGGCGGCTCCGATACCATCGGCGTGCATAAAGCCGCGCCAAACCGAGCGTCCCATGATGTGATTTCCAGCATGAGTACCATCGAGATTCCAGCCGAGAATATCATCCTGCTCCATGCGCATCACTTCATCGTAGAGGGCGAGCAGCTCCTTACCCTTCGTGGGACACCCTTTGCGCAGCCCTTCAACATCGAAGACGAGATGCACCCGCTCGCCCATAAGCTCCATAACGCCGCACTTCGCATCTGCCAGCAGCTTTGTCCACTGCTCATCGCCATCCGCCGTCGTCATGACACCGTTAATTTTGCCTCCGTTAATTTTGACATGTATCTTGGGAGCATTCCGCAACTGATCAAGGGAGGCGCACCGGTAGTCAATGTAAGCCAGACCGCTTTTGGAAATCGTGATGTGGTTATCCCCCTCCTGCAGCGGGTACTCCGAGCGTTGAGTATCGCCGACAAAATTGTAGACGATAAGCTTCACGGGATGCCCCTGTGTGCCAGACACTTCGATGACGGCTTCCTCTCCCGCTTCAAAATAGATGCCGGTAGCATTCTCAAACGAAGAATAATTACCGGCTTTGGTAACCTTGTGAAAAGCCTCAATGGAGAGGTAAGCGGAGAAGTCGCGGTTGCGATAGGTCAGCTCCGGGTCGCCGTGATTAAGACCTGTATAATCTGTCAGCTGAGGGACGGAGCCGCCGGTGGTACCGGTTCCCTGCGCCGCCTGCAAAGGCAGAACGGCTAAACCGATCAACGCTAAAATGAAACCCTGAATTGCTTTCATAAATTTTACCTACTGGAGGAGAGTTGCTATATCGGCAGCAGCATAATCGCCGGCCATTTTTCCTTGTTTATCCTTTGCTTTCTTATCTGCCCCTGCGTTGAGCAAAATCTCCACGAGACGCTTATTGCCGGTTTTTGCGGCCACGGTAAGCAGCGGCTCGTCGGCATAGAGCTTGTCATTAGGATTCAGACCGGCTTCGAGGAGAGCCTGCAATATCTCAGCAAAACCGCGTTTGATGGCCATGCAGGCTGGTTTGGGATTGCCGGCAGAATTCGGCGTGTCAAAATTTTGAGCCTTGTATGCGGGCAGCAGCTCTTTGACCACCGGCAAACGATTTCGCCATATAGCTTCCTGTATGGGGTATGCGCAGGAAGCAGTGCGCATGTTAATATCCGCACCGGCATCCAGGAGCAGGCGCACCATCTCCGGGGTGCCGGATTTCGCCGCCACAATCAGTGCCCCTTCCTTATTCCCTCCGGCGGGCTGCAAATTGACATCCGCCCCGGCCTGAATAAGCTCCGCTACGAATGAGACATCCCCTTGCTTTACAGCCTCGACGAGGAGCGTGCTGGTGCGATCCTCGGTGACTCCATTCGGGCTAATGCCTTGTTCGATAGCCGCGCGCACAGCTTGCTTGTCTCCGGCAATTAATGAATCAATAACCTTCATCTGCGTGCGACGAGCCTCAATGCCGGCTGCGCAGGCCTCCCGCGTTTTCTTTCCCAGCGCCAGGTCGAGCGGTATTTTGCCGGCAGAATTTTTTGCCAGCGGGTCAGCTCCCTGGCGAAGCAAATAGGCAATCATGGCCGCCTTGCCATGAGCAGCCGCCAGGTGCATCGGCGTGTTCCCCATTTCATCTGCCTCGTGCACGCTGCTCCCCTCCGCAAGCCGCTTCTGCAGAACCTTTTTATTACCGGCTCCGGCCGCTTCAAAAATTGAGTACACGCCATCAGCTCTGCGCAGAAAGGGGCGCAAAAACTCAACATTTTTCTCCGTCTTGCTGGAATCCCCCAGCGTAGAGTCCGGAGAATCTCCTGCACAATCACCTGCCGCCAAACAACCGACCACCGCTATAAGCAATGTAACATGCGTATTCATACCCCTTTTTCGTTAGATTCTACACTGTCCGATCCTGCATGGAAAGCGAAAAAATCGGAATTCTACGCAAGATCATGTCCTGCACATAACAATTCCCTCGTATACTGCCGACTCACACCCGCCGACGAGCCCAGACAAGCCCGTCCAGCATGCGCTGAAGAATCAAGTACTCCACAGCCATATCCACCACAAAAAGACACCACAGCGCCACCAGTGAGAGCGTCTCCGGCCAAAGGAGATTCCACAAGAAAAGACACCCCACGCGGAAGAAGCCCATGCATCCGTAGGAAACGAAGGTTACGCGGCGCGTATCCCCTGCCCCGCGCAGGCACATCTTGATCATCAGCATAGCCGCGTAAAATGGCTCTGCCAGCAAAAAGACCTGAACCACAGGCACTGCCACCGTCATGAGGCCCGGGGAATCAGAAGCAAAAATACGAACAAAGAATCCGGGGAAAAGGTAAAATACCACTCCCATGGCTCCCATGAAAAGGACGCTGTAGCGCACGCAGCGGCGAACTGTTTCATGCGCCAGGCGTACACTGCCGCTGCCGAGGTACTGCCCCACAAGCGCCGCACCTGCCACACCGATCGCAAAACCCGGCAGGAAGCTGAGTGATTCAATGCGGATAGCGATGGTGTGAGCTCCCACGGAAGCATCCCCAAGACGTGAAATAACGTGCAGAACGTAGATCTGAATGAGCCAGATGCCGCCGACCTCCACTGCCTGAGGCAACCCGATGTTGAGAATGCGCGCCATCATACCCAAACCGGGTCTCAAATCACGCAGACGAAGGTAGAGAGGGGGTACGTACGCCTCCCCCTGCGCAGCGCAGTAGGCATCCAACGAATTGGCTTCTCCTCTCATGCGGCTCCGCATCTGCAGGGAGTGACGCACCAGAATCCACAGCAAAATCACACTGGCCACCGCCATCCCGAGTACCATGCCCCAGGCCAGTCCTTCCACGAACATGCCGCACCCGTACACGAGCGCCAAACTGAAGACCACGTTGAGCCCATCCACTGCCAGCATGATAAAAAACGGGGTCTTTGTATCCCCGCTGCCGCGAAGAGCGGCGTTCACCGCAAACACCACCCCTGAAAACACCGCCACCCAGCAGCCCGTGTACATGAATCTGAGAGCCACCTCCCTCGCAAAATCGGAAAGATTCAACAGATCCGTCACCAGAAACTCTGCCGTGACATACATCAATCCCGCTGAAAGCAGGCCCGCAATGAACCCCAAGGTCGCCGCCTGGTTCGCCGCATAATTCGCCTCCTCAAATCGACGCGCCCCGGTCATACGACTCACGATAGCCGTGGCACCCATTCCTACTGCGCCCTGCATGAGAAATCCCAGCCACATCACATACCCTGTCACCCCAATGCCGGAGGCGAGCTGCTCTTTCACCACCCCATCGTCGCTCATGCCGGTGGCAAGAATGAGTGAAGTGGAGGAACAGATGAAACTCATCACCTGCTCAAGCAGCGGCCAGAGGGCAATGGTGATGATCTGACGTGGCAAGCTGAGTCCGGCAAGCTTACCGCCGAGCCGCCCCTTCGCCAGCGCAGCGCGTATTTTCCCCTCTCGTCCGTCTCCCGTACTCATGCCCGCCCATGAAATCACGGCTCACCAGAAATGTACAGAGCAAACTTCAAAAAGTGATCAAAAACACAACGCTCCCATCAATCGGTAATCTTTGTTCACCACGCTGGGGGAAAACGCAAGAGTCGATCCCTTCCTGATTCAATTCCGTCGGGGCAAACGATTTTTCTTAAACGTCTGAGTGATTGGACAAATATAGGACTTGACTCAAACGGGGTGACGCAGTAACATGACACAAAAGTCGTTCGCGCTCTTCTCCCTTTCATCTACGATCTATATGAGCAAGCAACCGAATTTGTTGGCGCAAGTGCGTTTGCATTTGATTTCACGCGGTGAGGAATACCAGTGGGTCACAATGGGTCCGGACAGCGAAAAAATCGGATTAGCATATTTGCCGGTGGATGCGACGGGATTGCCGTGTACGTTTATGTTCACAGAGCTGCATGAACCGTGCAGCCTGGTGTTTGATGCCTATTTCGGCGCACGGGTGAGGGAGGAAGATATCGCGGAGCTTTCGCAGTTGTTGCTCACGTTGAATGCAAACTTGCCGGAAGGGCAGCTGCTTCTGGATCGGCAGGGTGGACTCGTGTACTATCGCCTCAAGTATGTGGTGGATGACTTGAACGTATCTGAGGAAGAAATCAGCAACAAGGTGCGCCATATGGAGGAGATGGGAGTACGCATGAGTGTCACTTACGCTCGCATCATTTCCCAGGAGTTCCCGGAGGAATAACCTTCTTTAACATCGAATCTATTACGACCATGTCACTCGAAAAACCATTGGAAGGCAAAGTAGGCGTCGTCACCGGTGTGGCGAATAAGCGCAGCATCGCGTTCGGTATCGCTAAGGCCTGGCACGACGCCGGAGCAAAACTTATCTTCAACTACCAGGGAGAACGCCTGAAGGACGGTGTCATCAAGCTTGTGCAAGAGACCTTCGGCGCGGATACTCCCGTCTGCGATCTGGATGTGACCAGCGATGAATCCATCGCCCACTTCTTTGATTTCGTGCGCAGCAAGACGGATCACGTGGATATGATGCTGCATGCCATTGCCTTTGCACCCAAGGCTGCCGGCTGTTTGGAGGGACATTTCTCCGATATCCCACGGGATGCCTTTAATCTCTCGCTGCAAGTGTCGGCTTATTCCCTCATTGCGCTCTCGCGTGCGGTTGCTCCTCTCATGGTGAACGGGGGTTCCATCATGGCCATGACGTATTACGCCAGCCAGAAAGTGGTGCCCAACTACAATCTGATGGCCGTTTCTAAAGCTGCGCTGGAAACCTGCAGCAAGTACCTTTCCTTTGATCTCGGTCGCCGTGAGCAGCCCATTCGCGTGAACTGCATTTCTGCCGGGCCCGTGCAGACATTGGCCGCGCGAGGGGTTTCCGGGTTCACCGGCATGTTCAAGGTGTACGAGGAAAAGAGCCCACTGCAGCGTTCCTGCACGCTGGAGGAGCTGGGTGCCACGGCTACCTTCCTGGCCAGCGATGGTGCGGCGAGCATCACGGGCCAGGTCATCTACGTCGATGGCGGCTACGAGATTGTGGGTATGTGAGCATTTCCCTATCCCCTCCCCTTTGTCCCATCATCCTTCCCGCTACTTTCTCCTATGAAAAACCTTGTTTTGCTACTGGCAGTGTGCTTGTCCAGCGTGGTTCGTGCAGAATTCACTGCGGACCCCATCTACCAATCCCATATGGTGCTTCAGCAGGGCAGGCCAGTGCCGGTGTGCGGCACATGCACCAAACCTTCTCCCATTGTGGTGAAATTCGGTGACACAGAGGTGAAAGCCACCGTGAAAGGAAAGAGATGGGAGGCCGTCCTGCCCCCCATGAAAGCTGATGCGGAAGGAAAAACACTCACCATTACCCAGGGGAGCAAGAATGTGCAACTGGATGATGTGCTTGTGGGCGAGGTGTGGATCGCTTCCGGTCAGAGCAATATGCTGTGGCGGCTCGATCAGACGGGCGATCGCGAGGCGCTTGGGCAGTCTGCCATTCCGGGGTTCCGCTTTTATCACTCCGAACCGCAGGTGCATACAAACGCCGGAGCATACAACGATAAACTCCTCTCCCTGCTCAAGGGAAACGGCCTGTACAAGGGGGACTGGTATGTGGGCGGCTCTGGGAATTGCCCGCGCATGAGCGCTGTGGGCTGGTATTTCGGACGCAAGTTGCACGAGCTGCTCGGCGTACCCGTGGCGGTGGTGCACGCCAGTCTGGGGGGCTCGGAGATGATGGCCTGGATGCCTCCCGCAACCGTCAAAAAGAAGTACAAGGAGTGCATGGGGTCTCGTTGGCTCGAGAGTAAATACATGACCGCCTGGGTGCGCACGCGCGCGAAGGAGAATCTTGCGCACGACCTCTCCGCCCCGCACCCCTTCAAGCCAACCTATCTCTTCGAGACCGGTATCCGCCCGTGGCTCAATTTCCCCATTGCCGGGGTTATCTGGTACCAGGGAGAATCGGATGCCGAGCTTCAGGATCAGGCTCAAAACGAGGGCTTGCTCAAAAGCCTTATCACCAGCTGGCGCACCGAGTTCAAGCAGCCGGAACTCCCCTTTGTCATGGTTCAACTGCCGCGTATCAAGGATGATGCCGCCGGGCTGCGCGCGTTCTGGCCCGAGTTCCGCGAGGTGCAGGCCACTGTTGCCAGGGAGTTGCCGAAGGTATTCCTCGTGACTACCCTCGACCTTGGAACCACCAGTACAAATGTGCATCCTCCGCGCAAGTTGGAGGTCGGCGAGCGTCTCGCTGCTGCAGCCGCTGCGCAGGTGTACAAAAAGAAAGGTATTCCCTTCTCCGGTCCTGTCGCCACAAAGGTGAAACCGAGCGGTTCTGCTCTTCTCGTTGAGTTTGCCCACGCGCAGGGGCTTCGCAGTAAAGATGGTAAACCAATCGTTGGTTTCGAGCTTTCATCGGGCGGAAAAAAGTTTGTGCCGGCAGAGGCAGAAATCAAAGATGGTAAGCTCCTGGTGCGGGCTGAAGGGGTGACAAAACCCAAGGTGGTGCGCTATGGTTGGGCGGTGTTTATGGAACCCAACCTCGTGAATGAAGACGACTTGCCCGCCGTGCCGTTCACGTTATCTTCTGCGGCTGAGCAAAAGTAGGAAAGTTTTCCCCGCCACGCGACTCAGGGAACGAGTTGGATTGTTTCCCAGTCCCATGGGCGGTGGAAGTCCGCCTCCCCCTCCTGAACGGGGGAGGTCGTCAGGTAGCGAAACTCCCCATTGCGCACCAGCACGGCGCAGGCGCAGAGGCAACTTTCGCAATCTTCTCCCCACCAGCCGTAATGCTCAAGTGCGGTGAGGCTGACGCTGACTCCGCATTCCCACTCGTCCCGTCGCATCTGCCCCTCAGTTCGCACCTGCAAATCCTGCGCCTTGAAATCTTTCAGCGGCACGCGCGGCTGAGTAAACCCGGCGGCCCACCATGCTCCATTTGCTGCCAAATTGAATTCGAGGTAGGAGCCGGAGAGAAGTCCCGTCAGAAAAAATTCAGCGACGTCGTATTTCCAGAGCTCTTCTCTGTATTCGCCCGCGCGAGCTGCGGGATTTGGCAGAGCCTCTGCCGCACGCTTCATGCTGAAGTTCAGCCTTCCATTTGCTGTGTGAAAACAAAAGAAAAAGGGAGGTGTGGCCACCTCCTTCCCTCCCCAGTACCTCTCAAGTTTCTGGAACTCCCCTTTCCTTTCTCCCGTGTGTACGATGCAACGCATACGTGTACTATACCGCATGCGCTGCCCGGTAACAAGTTCATTTCTCCGGGGACTAGAGCAATTCCGGGGCGTGGCGAAGGGGGGGGGGGCAGAAAGAGAAAGTCGGAGAGAAAAGAAAGTGAAAAATCTTCCGATATAATGCAAAAAACGAACAAAATATGCTCTTCGGCACGAAAAAAGCTTGCCAAGTTCAGGCAAAGCGTGTATCCTCCCCACCGCGCGAGTCGTCTAACCGACCGTCGGTCCTTCATTTCCACCGCTGAAGCGAGCTCGCATGAGGGGAAACCCGGTCAACCCATACACGCTATGTCTGATACCCAGCAAACACAGGAAAAGGAGAAAGAAGTCATTCAACTCGGTCACTTCGAAATACCAAACAAACTCCAACGTGTCCGGGATCCGGAGGATGAAAATCACACCACCTTTATCGCTGAACCGATTGAGACCGGTTTCGGTCACACGCTGGGTAATTCCCTGCGCCGCGTGTTGCTCAGTTCACTGGAGGGAGCGGCTATCACCAGTGTTCGTATAGCCGGCGCGCAGCATGAATTCACATCCCTGCCGGGCGTGGTTGAGGATGTTACTGAAATCATCCTTAATCTCAAGAAAATTAAGTTTGCCCACCACGGCAAGGAAGCGCGAACTCTCTCTCTACACGCCACCAAGCAGGGAGTTGTCACCGCTGCGGATATCCAGGAAGACCACATTTACTCTGTGGTCAACAAAGATCAGGTGATTTGTCACCTGGATCAGAATACCATCTTTGATTGCGACTTCGAGGTGAATGTCGGCCGTGGCTTTTATACTGCCGATGACAACAACGAGAAGGATCGTCCTATCGGTGTGATTCCCATCGACTCCATCTTTTCTCCTGTCACTCGTGTGAAGTACGCCGTGGATAACGCTCGTGTTGGTCAGATGACTGAATTCGACAAGCTCGTGTTGGATGTGTGGACGGATGGTCGTATCTCCCCGGATGATGCCATGTTGCACGCTGCGAGTATCCTGCGTCATCACCTGGATGTCTTCGTGGAGAACGATGAGCGCGAGGTCGCTTTCGATAAGGGAGCCGGCGCCGACCAGGATGCCAGCACCGTCCAGCTACGCAAGCTGCTTAACATGAGCGTCAATGAGATTGAGCTGTCAGTACGTGCTGCAAACTGCCTCAACAACGCTAACATCACCACCGTCGGAGAATTGGCCATGAAGACAGAGAGCGAGATGCTCAAGTACCGCAACTTCGGTAAGAAGTCTCTTAATGAGATCAAGGAGAAGCTTGTGCAGTATGGTCTTTCTCTTGGGATGACCTTCGATCCGCACCTCATTACGCCGACTGCTTCTGCCCCGCGCTTGCGCGAAATGGCTGAGGACAAGGCCCGCACAAACGAGCTTCAGGATATTATCACTCACAACATCGAAAATCTCAGGTTTGAGGATGATGAGGATGTTTTCGATGAGTAATGAACAACCAACGAAACGATTGATTCAATATGAGACACGGAGTAAAAAAACCTAAACTTCAAAGGGACGCATCGCACCGCAAGGCTTTGCTCGCTAATCAGGCATGCAGTCTCATCGACCACGGACGCATCACCACGACTCTGGCTAAGGCCAAGGCCTTGCGTCCCTACGTGGAGAAGATGATTACCCTGGGTAAAAACGGCTCGTTGCATGCGCGCCGTCAGGCCCTGGCCGCTCTGCCAAAACCTGCCAGTGTAAAGAAGCTTTTCGATGTCGTCGCCCCGGCAACCGCCGAGCGTTGTGGTGGTTACACACGCATCGTGAAGCTTGGGCAGCGCAAAACGGATAGTGCCCCCATGGCCCTCATTGAAATCATTGATCTTCCAAAAGCGGTGACAGAGACTCCTGTCCCGGCAACTCCCGCTGAGGCGCCCTCTGCGGAGACTTCCGCTGAAGCCTCTGCCGCGGAGGAGACCCCTGAGCAGAAGGCCTGATTTCCCCTCAGCTTATTGAGAAACCATTTTCCCTCGTTTTCATTGTTATCTTAGCTGTCGCCCGGCTCCCAATGAGCCGGGCGATTTCTTTGATGTGAATGGAATGAACGTCCCCGGAGAAGCAAGGTGAGACAGGGCGATTCTACAAAATCTCTCACCGCTCGGACAGCAGCTCCCTTCAGCTCTGCGAATTGAGTCGGGCTTGCCTGAAGTTGGAAAATAAGGTATGTTACGCTCATGCGCATGATGGTGTTGATATCTCTGGTTCTGGCGGCTTATGCCTTTTTGCGTGGGGTGTTGCCGCTGGCTTGGAAATGGCCGTTCAAGGTTCTGGCAGCGGTGGTGTTGCTGGGGGTGGCATGCATCTTCCCGGTGCTGCGTAGTTTGGGAGGGGAACTTCCCTTCGCTCCGGATGTGCCGGGGTGGTTCCTGCTGACCTACTGCTCTCTCTACACGCTGATGCTCATCTTTTCCCTCCTGTTGTTCGCCGCGTCCGCTATCTGGAACATCCTTCACCTGTTCCTCCCAGGTTTACGGAAACGAGGGAGAGTCGAGCAAAGACAACTCTGGGGACGTTTGGTAGGATTTTTGTTTACGGCAGCCGTCCTGATCTGCGGGATCGGAATCCACGAGGCGTTTCGGACGCCGCGCATCCACGAAGTGAAGCTGCAGCTCCCCGTGAGCAAGCCGTTCTGCATCGCCCTCCTGTCGGATCTTCACGTGGATTCCATGAAGAATGCCTCCACGGTACGCGGCTGGGTACAGCAGACAATGCGTCTCCACCCCGATCTCATCGCCATTACCGGTGACTTCGTGGATGGTTCGCTGCAGCAGCGAGGAGTTGCTCTGCAACCGCTTGCGGAACTGCATGCCCCGCTCGGGGTGTACGCCGTGCCGGGTAATCACGAATACTATTCCGGCTACAAAGAATGGGCCCCTTTCCTGCGCTCCCTCGGGCTGCGCCTGCTGGAAAATGAACACGTGGAACTGGCAAAACCCGGCATCGTGCTGGCGGGGGTGACAGATCCCGCAGCTGGCGCTTTCGCTCAGGAGTGTCCAAACGTGGCAAAAGCAGTGGCAGGCGCGCCGTCAAATCTCCCCATTATCCTGCTGTCGCACCAACCCCGGCTTGCAAAAGATGCCGAGCGCTGCAGGGTTGCTCTGCAGCTCTCCGGGCACACCCATGGCGGCATGGTCCTACCCCTGTGCCCTCTCATCGCGTATTTCAATGGAGGCTATGTCTTCGGGCTCTACCGCTCCGGCAACATGCAGGTATATGTAAATCCCGGTACCAGCCTCTGGACCATGATGCCTCTGCGCCTCGGCGTACCTTCTGAAATCACGCTGCTGAAAATTGAACCGGCAACAAAATGATGGCACGGGCAAAATTTGATTGAACAGGTAGAGTCCCCACCGTGTCTCACCCACCAATATGAGAATTCATCCTTTTTTCTACACCATTCTTACCCTGCCTTCGGTTTCCCCACTCCTTCTGGCAGACATCTCCATGGGGGTTCCCGCTGTGGCAAATCTGCCGCGTCAGGGAGTCTATCACAGCGACCTGCTCGCCTCCAATGCCGTGCATGCCATCTTCAAGGGTATTCGCTCCATCCCTGTGGTCGATCTTGCGGTTGCCTCTCCCGCTTCGGAGGAAGTGGCGGTCTTTGAGGTGAAGCAGAACCTCGCGCATCGCCGCTACGACCGCATGGGCGATGGCGCGTTGAACGTCGGCAAGCTGTTTTCCGTCTCCCTTGCGGCGGATGTCCCCGGACAAGATGCCGACGTAGGACGACAAATTCGGGAGATGAAGCCGGGCGATGAGGCTTTGCTGCATATTGACCACATCTACCTCTTCCGCGAGGAGGGCAATGAAAATGTGCGCGCCTGCACCCGCTTTGCCAAGGTTGAACCGCGCGGTGACGCCTCTCCCTCTGCCGACGCCCCGGCAACGCCCCCTGCCGACAAACCGGACGCAACCCCTGATCCTGCAGCCCCCGCAGACGCCGTGCCCTCCCCTTCTCCTGCACCCGACACTCCGGCAACGGACACCCAAACCATTGCTCCTCTGCCTTCCACCATGAAGGAGACAACTTCGAGCTATGCCTCCAGCGTAGAATCTCGCATCTCGATCGTTCCGGATGGCAAGGGAGGCATGCGCCGCATGAAGGTGGAAACACGGCGGGAGTGGGTTGACGGGGAAGACGAGCCACGCGTGCGCAAATTCATCAACGATGTAGAGGTCGATCCCACCACGGATCGCCCCCTCTCTCAAAATGGATCCGCCGCCACCCCTGCGCCGACAGAAGCCGGCAAGCCGACCGATAAGGCTCCTGTCAAACCGGATAAAGACTCTGAACCGGCCCCGGTAGCGCCTGAGTTTGGTTTCTGATCAACCCGTCTTTTTTCATCCCCCTGCCCGTCCTGCTCAGGATGCGCAGGGGGTTTTTGTTGTCTGCATAGCTGAAAAAACTGCACAAAAGGACATTTAAAAGCACCAGCGCAACAAGGTTGCAAAGGCCGCAAATCTGAAACTCCTCAAAGAGCATAGCGCGAAGGAGTGAGACAGAACAATAGACCGATTATTCGTCGTGGATCCTCTCGACAGAATCCCTTTTCTGCTGGCGCACATCTTTGCGCTTGCTACGTCAGATAAAAACTGATAGACTTCCCGCATCTCCATAGCATTCTGTTATGTTTCCTACCCTTTTACCCCCCCCATTTTTGTTACTAACTTATTATAAACGTTTTGTAAACATAATCTTGACGAGTGTTCTGATGCTCGCAGGGATGGCGGGAGCGAAAGAGAAGGCGCCGACACAAGTCGCGCCGCATCAAGGTGTTGAGTTGCTCTTCCCCGCGAATACGGGGAATCAAGCAAAGGGAAACGGGCTCAGCAAGGATGGAAAAAGCGCGGCCTCCCTGCTCAAGAAGCTGAAAGCCATTGAAAAAGGCGGTGACATCAACGCCACGGACAAGCAAGGCAAAACCGCGCTCATGTACGCCGCAGCGGCGAATAACCGCCTTGCCGTCTGCTGGCTCGTCGCCAAAGGCGCGGATGCCGCCATCAAGAGCAAATCCGGAAAGACAGCAGGAGATTTCGTCAAAGAAGAGAATGCAAACATGAAGGAACTCCTCAAGGCATGCTGCGAAGAAAAGCAGCCTCTCCCCGAGGAAGAAAAAAGTTATTTCGAATCGGAGGAGGAAGCACAGAGGCGGTTGGAGCGCGATCAGGATAGTGTCTATTGGACCGCTATTGCACTCCGTGCAGGCGCGCATGCTGATCGTCTCCATCCGGAAAATAAACGCTTTTTGTTCTCCGATAACCCCGAGGAAAGTTTAGCATTTTTGATACGCCATGGCATGCCTGTGGCGCCGTTTAACAAGACCGATTGGAAGGATGCAACGCCACTGCATTTACGTCTTCTGCTGGCATGCGGCATGCCCAAGGAGAGCGACGAAACACGCAAAAAGCTCATTTTTGCCTCGCTTCTGGATGATGTGCCCAGCATAGAGGCCTGTCTGCAGCAAGAGCCCGGGTTCGCCAAAGAAGCGGAATACTACGGGCGCGCACAATCTGCCGCT
>CANRKR010000006.1 GCA_947631275.1 uncultured Akkermansia sp. | reverse complement strand
TGACCATCTTTACCAAAGCAAATCCCGAGCTGCTCAGCGACGAAGCAGTCACGCGCTAGGATAGGCATTTTGTTGACATCTCGCACAGCTTCCATCAATTGCTTTCGTCGTTCCCCCTCGATATCAGAGACATCAACCGGCTTGTACTTCGCCCACGCGGTATTCGCGACGCTCGAGAGCACCAGAACACCCGGCACGACAAAAAGCATAAAACGCTTAAAATAAGCTAATAACAGAAATCGTGGGGGGGGGGGGGGTAGCGGCGAAAGCAATCATATAAATAAGGGAAGCAGGTTAGAACGTAAGGAGCGCACCATATTCCAGCATGGGACAACGCGCAGCTGTCGCTCAGGCACAAGGGCATTCTATCCTGTGCAAGCGTACTAGTACAGCTTTTTTTGGGGTCAACCCAAAACTTCCATGCCCGAGATAACTATTTTCGCCCAAATTGCAAGACAAATTCCCCAGGGCAAACGCATTTGAGAAGATTCAATCAACAGAGAAAATCCTCAATCTCCTGCAGGACGGAGGGAGCAGGTGGTGATGCGTAACAACCAACAACCCGCCCCCAAAAATTCGCTTCCGCTACCGCTCACAAGCGCGGCGGGGTAGCCTCCGACAGGAATTCGCAAGGTCAGCGATCTTCAGTATGGGTTCAGGCGAGGTTTCGGACGCGAAAAGCCCGAAGTTCCTCGGCCTCTTGTTTGACGCGAACTTGGAGATCTGCCAAAGCATTCATGTAGTAAATGTACGCGTCGTAAGGAGAGGGGTAGGGGGTGAAGCCGTTGCTTTTCTCCATGTAGTGGAAGTGGTCGGCGCTTTGGAGCTTGCGCCAAACGTGAATCATGTCGCGGTCTTCGCTGGCTTTCACCGCTCCTTCCAGATCGTATATTTTCTTAAGGGCCTCCTGTTGCATGACGTTGGCATTCCACTGGGAGGTGGTGCCAAAGGTGGAGCAAGTGGTGGGCTGCGGGCAATCAATAGTGCCGATAGAATGTAGAGAGTGCACGGCTTCCCCGGGAGGTATGAACTCATCTCCCTGGAAGAGGATGGCAGGGATAAGCGAGCGCCAGAACTCAAATACGCCAGTGGAGTCTGCCTGTCTCTCACCGAGCGTCTCGTAGTCCATGGAGATATTGACAATTTGACCCTCTTGCTTATGCAACCAGCCGGAGAAAGTGTAGGGAGAAAGGGGAAACTCGACCCATGATGGATTCACGCGGTTGATAGCAAGATCATTGGAGAGCTCGCGGTTGCGTACCAGAGTTTTAGTGGCAGCGATGAGAGGGGCGCATTGAAGATTATTGGGATGCAGGTTGCCCATCATCTGGTTGTTGCCGTCGGCCATGATGCCCTCCATCCCCATTTCGCAAGCTAGGGCGGCAATGGCGTTGGAGTAGAGCATGCCAGTGTTCCAGAGGACGGTAGGCTGGGTACCGAAGAGATCTTCGATAAGGTCACAATGCTCCCGCACCTGCTCAGCGAACTCCCCGGGGGAATAGAGCGAGGCGAGAGACGCGTAGTAGGGCATGGCGAGGAACTCCACACAGCCTGTTTCGGCAAGTTCCCGAAAGGAGGTAATGAGATCCGGGCGGTGGTGCTTTGCCTGTTCGAGAATCACGCCGGAGAGGGCAAGAGCGAAGCGAAATTGTCCATCGGAAAGCTCAATGAGCTGCTGCATGAGCCGATTGGCCGGCAGGTAGCAGCGCTCAGACACCTGGCTGAGCACCTCACCGTTGAGCCGGTCGTCCTCATAAAAGGCGTGCTCGCCGATTTTGAAGAAATCATAGGCGATGAGGCGATTCGGCTGATGCGCATGAAATGTGAGCGAAATTTTCACGGAGAGAGAATTGATTTACCAGCCGAGCACGTGGTGATACACTCGTATCATCTTGTCCGCTGCAGTGTCCCAGTTGGAGTTTTTGATGTCTTGAGCGCTCTGCTCAGCCACCTTCCTGTAGAGTTTTTCATCGGTGACAAGGTCTACAATGTGCTTGGCCATCATGTTCACATCCCAGAAATCTGCTTTCAGCGCGCCTTTCATCACCTCTGCTACGCCGCTCTGCTTGGAGATGACAGCCGGGATATTGAACTGAGCGGCCTCCAGAGCGGAGAGCCCGAATGGCTCAGAAACCGACGGCATGCAATACACATCCGTCAGGGAGAGCAGCTCGTTTACCTTTTTCTTGTCCAGGAAACCGGTGAAGTGGAAACGATCCCCCACGCCATGGAAAGCTCCGGTTTCGATAAGCTGGCGGAGTTTCTCACCCGTCCCGGCCATCACAAAGCGCACGTTTTGCGTTTGCTCCAGTACCTTGGCAGCGATTTGCAGAAAAAATTCCGGTCCTTTTTGCGCTGTAAGGCGTCCGAGGAAAAGTACGAGCTTCTCCGGAAACTTTTTCTTACTGTGGAAGACATGTACTGGATCGGCGCCGTTGTGAACGGGGAAAATCTTCTCCGGATTGATGCCGTAGTGCCCTGCTGCTACGGTACCAGTGTACTTGGAAACTGGGATCACGGCATCTGCCTGCTCCATGCCGTACTTCTCAATGTCGTAGATCCAGCCGCGGGCATCTGCTCCGGCACGGTCAAATTGCGAGGCATGCAAATGGACCACGAGAGGCTTCCCTGTGGCCTTTTTTACTTCTACTCCCGCAAGGTAGGTCATCCAATCGTGAGCATGTACAAGGTCGAAGTCGTACGCCCTCGCCATGACGGCGCAGATTTTGGAAAATTCGATCACCTTGCGAGCCAAGTCACCGGAGTAAAGATCCTCATGGGCGGTGAAGAGAGCAAGATCTGATTGATGAACCTTGGAGAAAAGGAGTTTGCCCTCTCGTGTGAAGGTGATGTTGCCTGGAGTTCCTTCCTCGCTGGCGTAAGGCTGCAGATCCACAGGGGCGTTGCCCACTGCGGTGAAGCTCTCGTACATGTAGCCGCTCTCAAGAGTCTCGACCTGCTTGTAGTGGAGATTGTTGATGCCGACAAGGCGGAAACCATCGTACTGATAATCCGCCTGCGCTTTAGGGACGATGACGGACAAGTCCACTTTTTTTGCAAGGGCTTTGGAAATGCCCATGCAGGCAACGCCCAGGCCGCCGTTGATCAGCGGTGGGAATTCCCAACCCAACTCAAGCACTTTAATCCTTCTCATGATGCGGTTTAATATGGTGGCGACCAGTGAGAGTCAAGGAGAGACTGTTTCCAATCAAGAAACCTGCCCTCGGGCACGCAGCGAAACGTTCGGATCAGCAAGACTGAACCCGATCGAGACACTCAAGCAGAAAGCCGAAGAGATAAACTCTCTCAGTTTTCGCTGTTGGCGTTACGGATATCCTGGAGAGCAGAGATAAAGTCATCCAGAATCTCGGCAGGCACCATGATGCGGTCGCGGTTGGAGCTCACTTTTTCTGTAATGCGTACCACGCGGCCTCGTGCGTTACTCTTCAAATCGAGGAAGAATGTTTTACGATCCGCTATGATTTTTTCTGAGCAAATAATATCATCGTCCACTGTTCTGAGCGCGCACTGGTTGTTTTCACAGACGCGGGCGCATTATACCATTCAAGTGCCATGAGGTCAAGACCTAAATCTAATTCTTTCGCGTGAGGAAAACTTCATAGAAAATCTCAATTGACAAATTGGAGGGTGGAAAGAGTGTGCAATCGGACTGATAAATTTCAGGGAAACGCGGAGACAACAGGACGGGTCGCTGTGAACAAACTGTGGATAACCAGTGAATAAGATGGCAACAATGCGAGAAACGTCGCAGGCAAAAAAGGGAAAAAGTGTTTGACTTTTCAGAGATTACTACTATGATCTCGGCATGTCACAGCAACACGCAATAACGCCAACGCGAGCAGAGAATTTTCCGGAGTGGTACCAGCAGGTTATCAAGGAAGCGGACATGGCGGAAAACTCGGAGGTGCGGGGCTGCATGGTTATCAAACCGTGGGGGTATGCCATTTGGGAGCTGATCCAGCAGCAGTTGGATGCAGAATTCAAGCGCACGGGGCACACAAATGCCTATTTCCCTTTGCTTATTCCCATTTCCTACCTTGAAAAGGAGGCAGAGCATGCCGAAGGCTTTGCGACGGAATGCGCTGTGGTGACACACCATCGACTGGAGGCGCGGAAAGATCCGGAGAGCGGGAAAACGCGCATGATTCCCTCAGGCGAGCTGACGGATAAGTACGTAATCCGGCCGACATCGGAGACGGTGATCGGAGCGGCCTTTTCACGCTGGTTGGAGTCGTACCGTGATTTGCCGATCAAGGTGAATCAATGGTGCAACGTGATGCGCTGGGAAATGCGCCCGCGGATTTTTTTGCGCACGACGGAATTTCTGTGGCAGGAGGGGCACACAGCGCATGAGACGCGGGAGGAAGCGGAAGCGGAGACAAGTTTGATGCACGGGATATACGAGCAATTTCAGCGAGAGGTATTGGCATTGGCGACCATTCCCGGTGAGAAAACCGAGCATGAACGCTTCCCCGGTGCGGTGCGTACTTACACCGTGGAGGGGATGGTTCAGGATTGTAAGGCAATTCAGGCCGGCACCTCGCATTTCCTCGGGCAGAATTTCGCGTTGGCACAGAACATCTCATTCGCCGGGCGCACGAATGAACGGCAATTTGCATGGACCACATCCTGGGGTGTCTCCACCCGCATGATCGGTACACTGATCATGGCACACGCGGATGATGACGGACTTGTTTGCCCGCCACGCGTGGCGCCGAAACAGATCGTCATTATCCCAGTGATGCCGCAGCCGGAGCAGCGAGAAAGCATTATCTCTCATTGCCGCGCGCTGGCGGACAAGTTGTCGCGCCAACAATTCCACGGGATGCCGCTGAGGGTGGCAGTGGATGAGCGTGATCTCAACGGCGGCACAAAGAAATGGGAGTGGATCAAGAAAGGCGTGCCGGTGCGCATTGAGATCGGGCCGCGCGATTTGGAGAAGGGAACAGTGTGTCTCTGTCGCCGCGACGATCCAACAGGTAAGAAGCTCTTCCCCTCAGAGGAAGAATTTGCGGCAACTGCCGTGCAGCTGCTGGAGGACATTCAAGGCGCCCTTTTGGATCGTCAGCGCAGTTTTCGCGACGCACACATTCGCGCCTGCAACGACTTGGAGGAACTGAAGAGAAATTTTGCCGGCGAAGGCAACGCTGACTGGTTGCTCTGTCCATGGGAGGGGACTCCGGAGCAGGAGGAGGAACTCGGCAAGAGCCTGCGCATCTCCATCCGTTGTGTGCCGCTTGGCAAGCTGGGCGAAGGGCCGGAAGCTCCCTGTATTCTGACCGGTAAGCCTACCACGCGCCGCGTGCTCTGGGCTCGCAGCTACTGATTTCTTCATCCTCCTTCGTAAGACAACCTTTACCGCCGCTTCCGAACAATGAGTGCGAATGGCTACTACCGACTTTCCGCTGTGATTCCTCCCGTGCGGGTGGCCGATGTCGCAGCAAACTGCGCCGAGCTTGTCCGTGCTGCACGCGACGTTGCTCAGTTGGGAGCGCATGCTGTGCTTTTCCCGGAGATGAGTCTTACTGGCTACACTTGTGGAGATTTGTTCTTCCAGCCGACCTTGCTGGAAGCAACGCTGGAGGGACTGCGCACACTTGCGGAGAAGACGGCGGATCTCTCCTGCGTGTTGATCACGAGTATCCCACTGGTGGTACACGAGGCGTTATTCAATACGGCGGTAGTACTGCAGAGCGGCAGGCTGCTGGGGTTGGTGCCGAAGAGTGTGTTGCCGAATTATCGGGAATTCTATGAGCGACGCCAGTTCCATCCCGCTGCGGATCTGCGCGTGGATGAAATAACGCTCCCTGGTTTTGGAACGGTGCCCATCGGAACAGATCTAATTTTTTCCGATGCATCAGACTTCGTCTTCGGCGTGGAGGTATGTGAAGACCTCTGGTCGGTTATTCCCCCCAGTTCTCGGCTTGCCTTGCAGGGCGCGCGTGTAATTTTTAACCCCTGCGCCAGTACGGAGCTTGTGGGTAAAGCCGCTTATCGCCGCCGCCTTGTGACGCAGCAGAGCGGCACTTGTCTGGCAGCCTATGTGCTCGCTTCCGCCGGGGTGGGAGAGAGCACTCAGGATGTCGTTTACAGCGGTCACGCGCTCATCGCAGAGAATGGCCATCTTGTGGCGGAGAATACGCGCTTTTCTCGCGGTGTTACGATGAGTTGCGTCGATATTGATCTTCAACGCCTCGGCGCCGCGCGACTTAGTGAGAGTTCATTCAACGAAAACAAGCTTCCGCAGGAGTGGAGCCGTGTGCGTGTGGTTCCTGTGACCCCCGTCGATACGGAGTGTGATTTGCGTTTGGCGCAGATTCCGAAACGCCCATTCCTTCCTGCTGCAAATCAGGAGGAGGAGAGGAGCGAAGAAATTCTCAACATCCAAGCCACGGGACTTGCCAAGCGCATGGAGCATACGGGAGCCGAGTGCTTGGTGCTGGGAATTTCAGGTGGATTGGACAGCACCTTAGCATTGCTTGTTTGCGCACGCACCTGCGAGTTGTTGGGCAAGTCACCGCAGTGCATTCGAGCGCTCACAATGCCTGGCTTCGGTACTACCGGGCGCACCCATGAAAACGCTGTGAAGCTTGCGAAACTCCTCGGTGTGCAGTTCTCCGAGGTGAATGTGTGTGCCATCAGTCAGCAGGAGTTTCAGATGCTTGGCTTTGATCCTGCCCAGCGTACGAAGACCTACGAGAACGTCCAGGCGCGCGCGCGCACCGAACTTCTCATGAACACGGCCAATATGCACAACGGGCTTGTTGTGGGCACCGGAGATCTTTCAGAGATCGCCCTCGGCTGGTCCACCTACAACGGCGACCACATGAGTATGTATGCTGTGAATTGCTCGATTCCTAAGACTCTTATCCGATGCCTTATTGCCCACATCGGTCTGCACAGCTCCCCTGAACTCGCCGGTGTGTTGCAGGATATCATTGATACCCCTGTCAGCCCGGAACTCCTGCCGCCCGCAGAGGATGGCACGATGGAGCAAAAGACTGAGGAATTACTGGGTCCTTATGATTTGCACGATTTTTTCCTCTACCATTTCATCAAATACGGTGCAGCCCCTCAGAAACTCCTCCTCCTTGCACAGCGCGCATGGGGCAATGAGTACGATGAAGTCACCATTCGCCGAACTCTTTGCATCTTTCTTAGACGCTTCTTCGCGCAGCAGTTTAAGCGTAGCTGCATCCCGGACGGTCCGAAAGTGGGCACTATTTCCCTTTCTCCCCGCGGCGACTGGCGAATGCCCAGCGATGCTGGCGCGACCGGTTGGCTTGCCTCCATGGAGTCATGAGTCGAATATCAGGATGGGGAAAAATAGACGGTTCGCTCGGATTACTCTTCGTGCTACGGCGCAATAGGAAAACAGAACCGATAACGTAGCTCTCACGCAGCAGCTGAGAGAGGGAAAGAGCTAAATCTTTCCGCGATCTTCTGGAAAATTGCGGTAACCAATGGGGAGGGGGGAATGGCGGTCGAGCAGAGAGCGATCATAACGGCGCGCTGGAGGCGACATGTGACCGAGGGTGTGCTCGGTTTTGAAGAAGAATTGGAGGTAGTAGGTGCCGCGGTAGCCGAATTCATACGCCTCACGGATCATGCGCAGAATGTCTGCCTCGTCCAGTAGGGCTGGGTGCACCGTGGTACGCACCTCATACGGTATTTTATACTGCTGCAGCAGTCCCAGGGTCTTGCGAAAGCGGTCGAAGAGCTGTCCGCCATCGGGCAGCCTCCATGTGCGATCCGCCGGCATCTTGTGATCCAAGGCCACGTAATCTAACAGGTGGTTCTGCAGTAGCGGGCGCAGTAAATGTGGATTGCTGCCGTTCGTATCAATTTTGATGAGGTAGCCAATGTCCTTAATCTGCGCGCAGAGTTCCGGTAAGTGGGGGATGAGCGAGGCCTCTCCACCAGAGAGCACCACGGCGTCCAGGAATGCCTTTCTCTCCTTCAGAAAGGCGATTTCATCCATCTCTCCACGGCTTTGAGCTAGGGCAAGGTCGGGGTTGTAGCAGTATGGACAGCGAAGATTACAGCCCTTATACCATAGAATGCAAGCGGCCTTCTTGGGATAATCCAGGAAGGTGAGTGGGGTGATATCTGTGGGATGTGCAGTGGGCACGAGCTACTAAAAAACCCCGGCTCTCTACAACCGGGGAGGTGGAGAAGCGAAAAGACCGATCCCCCCGCGCGCAGAACATTATCTCTGCGGCGGAGGGATGGTCTGAAATCACTTCAGAATAGCATCGCCGCAGCAGCCGCAGGGCTCCACAAAGTGCTCGCGCTCCTCGAATTCGCCCTGTTTGCCGGCGTTGAAGGTCTCCACCGGACGGTGGTAACCCATCACGCGGGTATAAACGGTGCACTTGGAGCGCTCGGCTTCGTGTTCAGCCAGTATCTGCTCGTCTGTCTTGACGACGGCCTTGATGTCTTGATCACTCATTGTCTTATGTATTTGGGTTAGGAAAATTTTTGGCACTGTTACTTATGCTCGGGGAAGAGGGGAAGCTCTGGTTGCTCCTCGGCACGAGCCCTGGCGATGAGCTCCTCATCGCATAGAGGGCAGTAATCATGGCGTCCCTTCAGATAGCCATGCTTGTCGCACACGGAGAAGAGCGGAGTCACCGTAATGTAGGGCATCTTAAAGTTGGTGAGCACCTTGCGCACGATGTCGCGGCAGGCCTCAGGCGAGGAGATAGCCTCGTTCATGTACATATGGAACACTGTGCCACCGGTGTAGCAGCACTGCAGCTTATCCTGCATTTGGAGAGCCTTAAAGAGATCTTGAGTGTAGTTAGCCGGCAGCTGGGAACTGTTTGTGTAGTAGCGGTGCCCCGGGGATCCGGCTTGGATGATGTCCGGGTATCTCTTGGCGTCTTCGCGGGCGAAGCGGTGCGTAGTTCCTTCTGCAGGCGTAGCCTCCAAGTTGTAGAGGTTGCCTGTTTCGGCCTGGTAGCCACGGATTCGTTCGCGCATGAAATGCAATACTTCCTCAGCGAAGGCGATGCCATCCGGAGTGGCAGTGTTCATGGTGTCGCCGGAGAAGTTGCGAAGCATTTCGTTGATGCCATTTAATCCAATGGTAGAAAAGTGATTGCGCAGGTGAGGTAAATAGCGTTTGGTATAAGGATAGAGCCCGCGTTCGTAGAGGGTATTGATAAATACGCGCTTCTTTTCCAGCGTGCTTTTTGCGAGATCCATGAGTTCAGCGAGCTTGGCGTACAACAGATTTTTATTCCCCTTGTACAGGTAGCCGAGGCGTGCCATATTGATGGTTACCACACCGATGGACCCTGTCATTTCCGCTGAGCCGAAGAGACCGCCGCCCCGTTTAAGCAGCTCTCGCAAATCCAGTTGCAGACGGCAGCACATCGAGCGTACCGCGTCCGGCTTGTAAGCTTCCTCATCAATGACCTTGTTACCGTTCTCATCAATCTTGTACTGAGAGCCCACGAAATTTTGGAAGTAGGAGGAACCGATTTTTGCAGCGTTCGCAAAGAGCAGGGGCACGTTCTCTCCCTCCCAATCGAAGTCTTCAGTGATGTTTACCGTGGGAATGGGGAAAGTGAAAGGCTGACCGGTGCTGTCGCCTTCTGTAAGAACCTCGTAAAAGGCTTTTTGGATGACGGTCATTTCTGGCTGGAAATGCTTGTAGGTCATTCCAGTAAGGCTTTCAGCTCCGCGTTCCTTTGCTAATGTCTCAAGTTTTTTGTCGTGCAAATTTTCAAAGATGTGCGCTCCTCCGGAGAAGGGGGGCTGTTCACGCAGGTCGCGAGGCACCGTCCAGTCGATGGTGACGTTGGTAAACGGGCTCTGTCCCCATCGGGAGGGGACATTGAGGTTGTATACAAAGCTCCTCAAAGCCTTCTTAACTTCCTCATAAGGTAACTGATCTCGGAAGAGATAGGGGGAAAGGTAGGTGTCAAACGAACTAAACGCCTGTGCTCCAGCCCACTCACTCTGCAAAATACCCAGAAAGTTTGCCATTTGTCCCAGAGCTTCGCGGAAATGCTTAGGAGGACGGCTATTCACGCGGCTGCGTACGCCATTGAAGCCTTCGTTAAGAAGGTTGCGCAGGCTCCATCCTGCGCAGTAGCCGGTCAGGCAGTCCAGATCGTGGATGTGGTAATCGCCATTGCGGTGAGCGGCACCTTCATCTGGAGAATAAACTTGGTCAAGCCAGTAGTTAGCAATGACCTTGCCGGCGGTGTTGTTCACCAATCCGGCGTTGGAATAGGTGGTATTCGAATTGGCTTTGATGCGCCAGTCAATATTACCGATATACTCTTCAATGGCCTGCTTGCAGTCCACCCACGTATTGCCCTGGTACATACCGGCAATCTGCTCGCGCTGCAACTTGTGAAGGAAGCGGTACTTGATGAAATTGCGCGCCGTCTCGAAGGAACCAGCGGACATGAGCTCGTGCTCAATGAGGTCTTGCACTTTCTCCACCGGGATGTATTCTTCATCCTTCACCGCATCCAGTACACGGGTGTACACCAGTGGATTGTACTCCTCCTGCGATGCATGGTAGGCCTTCTCTATGGCCTGCTGAATCTTGTAGGCCTCAAAATGTTCGCGCTTTCCGTTGCGCTTGATGATCTGCTGCGGCATATCGTATGCTTTGGTAAATGGGTTGAGAGAGTCCGGTAGTTTCCCTTCCTCCCTGTCTCGGAAGCGAAGGAGAGAGAAAGAATGGGAGCAGTCGTTTCTTCTCTGTGCTCCCGACCTCCCCGGCAGCAGGACTATCTCCCCCGCTGTCGCCTGTCTCGGTTGCCGCGCACTTTACCACATTTTTCTCCGACGATGCAAGCGAAAAATTCGAGAATTTTTGAGGAGATTATCAAAATATGCAATAAGACGCAGCGATTCTCTACTATATCTTGTATATATTTTTCGAATACTTCTGAAATTGCTTTCTTGGGTTATTACAGACTTCTTAAGTTTTTTGAGCCTTTTCTTCCTCCCAAAGGCACCACAGTATGGAGGGCATCGACATTTTTAACGTGTCCCCATTTTCTCACCATGGCTGACGAAAGTGGAGCATGCGCACGAAGTGAAAAGTTGTGCGACAATCAGCTCTCCATCTAGGGCTTGACAGAAAGAGGAAAAAGTGGTAGAAGTTGCACCCGCTACTTGCGACAACTTCTTAGTAAGTTCTCATGACACCGTTCATTATTTCCGGACAAGAAAATATTGTAACTCCGGGCTTTTACATGCCGAACAGGTTAAGTATTCGCTCTGGTAAAGCCCTGCACCATCTTTTAGAGGGAAAAGTTTGCTACTTAGTAGATTCTACCTTCCCGCCAGCTCCGGAAATTATGGATTATCTTAAGACGAAGGACATTACCATCGAGTATTTTGATTTTCGACACACGACCTCCCGCGCCGTGCGTGAGCAGATTCTGATGCACATGGATGAAGGGAAGAGCGTGGTTTTTCTGCCGGGGCAGGTGGCTAAGGTGCGCGGTGCGTTGGCGGATGTGCCGTCCCCGTTCTTGCGTCATTTAGGTAGTTTGCACATTGCGCCCGTACCTGTGTTTCTGGGGTACTATGGTGACAAGATCACGAACCTGTATCGCGAGAGGGACGAGGAGGAATGTTGCGAAATTTTTCATATTTTGCCGAAATTGGCAGCCGGTCCGCAGACGGGAGAACGCCTGCTGGACGCGTGGTTGCAGAAAGGGGAAGAGTTGTTTTCTGCTCGTCCACTGCTCCAGAAATCACTTACGACGCAGATTGTCTCCACCCTCCGGGAGAAGCCAAATGTGGAGACGATTGACGGCATGAGCGGGGCGGTTTTGCCGAATTATAAGGCGCTTGGCGTTGCGATGACCGTGGCACGCGTGCTGCGCAAACGAGGAGTCAAACGCATCGGGGTGATCTTGCCGCCTGGGCCGGGGGGACTCATTGCCATCGTGTCTTGCTTGCTTGCCGGCGTGACGCCGGTAATCATCAACTATGCCAGCTCACGCCCCGCCTTCGAGAGCACGGTGCGTCAGGCGGGACTAACCTGCTTCATCACTGCGCGCAAGTTCATGCAGAAGCTGCCGTCTTTTTCGTGGCCGCAGGAGGAACAGCTCATTCTTGTGGAGGACCTCATCAAGACGCTGTCTAAGGCGACGCTCCTCAGTAATATTTTACTGGCTAAAGCGGCCCCGGCATCCGTGATCTGCAAAATGTTCGATACTGATTCTCACAGTGGGGATGACGAAGCCGTGCTGCTCTTTACCTCTGGCTCCTCCGGTGAACCGAAAGGGGTGATCCTTTCCCATCGAATGCTTTTGGCGAATGTGGCACAGTGTTCTTGCCGTATCTCTCTGACCGATGAGCGCTTCCTTGGCAGTCTTCCGATCTTTCACAGCTTCGGACTCACGGTGACGCTAATGCTTCCGCTGCTTTGCGGGTATCCTATTTGCTCTTATCCGAACCCCACGGATGCCCGCACGCTTTGCGAGCTGGTGAAGAAGTACAGACTTACCCTCTTAGCTACCACCCCTACCTTCGCACGTGCCATGCTCCGCCGTGCGGAGGCAGATACTTTTTCATCCATTCATCATTTCATCGTGGGCGCAGAGAAGCTGCAGCCGGATTTAGAGGAGGAATACAAGCGCAAGTGCGGCGTCACGCTTTTGGAGGGGTATGGTCTTACTGAGGCTACCCCCGTCTGTTCGCTGAGTGTTCAAGATGCCCCCATGGTACCAGGCTCCGCCTTCTATGTGCCCGGGAAGGTGGCGCGCAGCATCGGTACGCCTCTGCCGGGTATTGCCGTGCGCATCACGGATGTGGACGACGATACAAAAGAACTTCCTCTTACTGAGCGTGGCATGATTTGGTTCCGTGGCGCTAATGTCTTTCATGGGTACTTCGGAAAGCCCGAACTCAATGATTCCATTTTCCACGACGGCTGGTTCAAGAGCGGCGATATCGGTCAGCTTGATCTCAATGGCTTCATTACTCTGGGTGGTCGCTTGTCCCGCTTCTCCAAGATTGGCGGGGAAATGGTTCCGCACGAGGGCATTGAGTTGGCCATTACTCAAATCTTGCAGATTTCGCCGGAGGATGGTGTGCAGATAGCCGTCACTGGCGTTGTGGACGAGCAAAAAGGGGAAGCCCTCGTATTGCTATCTTCCCTCCCCTCTCACCAGCGCAGCTCCAGGGAGCACGAGATTCTTTCCATGATACGTTCGGAACTTGCCGATCGCGGTCTTCCCAACCTTTGGGCTCCTCGTTACCTTGTGCCCGTGGAAGCCATCCCTGTCCTCGCGACTGGGAAGCTTGATCTTCGAGGCTGTCGCCTGCTCGCCGAGGAAGCTCTCATAGGAGAGTGATGAGGGGTGGCTTCTTATTCTTAGATGTTTGCAAATCTGTTGATGTTTTACGCTATCTGGCGACTCGGGATAATGTTGGGGTAATGTGGATCATTGTGTGAGGCTGGTGTAGGTACGGTTGGATGGGGTTTGGAGCATGTGCGGAGATTGATTCGAAAGCAGGTTGGGTAAGCTAAGCCGTTTTCCTGTTCAACGTAGCGTGTGTTTCTTATATTCGACTGTGGGGATTCCGTTTTCTAATAAGTTTGTCCATGTTATCGCATTTTGGTGTTTGCCAGAGGGGAAAAAATGTGGTACCATGCGCACGAGCGCGTATGAAAGAACACACATTTACTACTTTTGCAGCCGTTATGCTTTGTGTGGGAGCTGGGGTGTTCGCCTCAGCCCAGGAAGGGGATACGGCGGATTCGACCGATGCAGCAGAAGTGACAAAGACGTCAGTGTCGGAGGGTGGTGCTGCCACAGGAACAGACGGTGAGGGTGCGGGGGAAGAGCAAAAGGATGCGGTGACGGTTTTGACGGAAAATGTAGCGAAGAGGCGTGCAGAGATTGAGGAAACGGTCAAGCTGCTCGGAGAGATTAAGGATCCGCGGCAGTCAAAAGTGAATCGTTTTGAGCGTACCAGGGAAACCGCTGAGGAGAATCTTAAGAACGTTGAGAAATTTATCGAGTCAATACGCCGCCTGAGTGAGGAATATGATGCTCTCATCAGTAAAGATTTTGAGCTGACAAAGGTTTCTCGGGAACAATTGGATGCCTTTTTATCTGAGGCTGAAGCAGCTTTGACTGCTGCTATCCGTGCGCTCAGCGACAAATCAGAAGGGGTGAGATTGACAGGTCTCGATTTATTTGAGAAAACCACGGACAAATACCGGGGAGCCAGCACGTTTGCCGAGGCTCTCAAGAAGTACAGCGGCACGATTGCTAAGTTTGAAAAGAAGTGGTCGCGTATGAAGAATGCTCTTGAACGTAACCGATCAAAAATTTCTGAGTCAGCCAGGGAAAAAAGTGAAGCTTCGGAGGAGGTTCAGGTTTCAAGACTGGAACAGCGGATGAAGGCAGCAGGCAAGGATTTTAACAAGGATTGGTTTATCCCCCTCTCCACTAATTCCACTATGCTGGAACGGGCTTGCGAGCGTGTCAAGATTGCCATGAAATCCGTAGAAAATATGGAGAAAGATGAAGAAATAGGGACACTGCCACAGAAGTTGCAGGAGTATTGGGATACGGTTGAGAAGGGAATCAATCTGATGCGATCCGGTGAATACGATGATGCTGAGGCATTGTTTAAGGACGTGAAAGTGCACAGTGGTATTTCCAGCCTCCCAGATACCTGCCTTCCCCAGGAGATGAGAAGGGCTCTCGCTGACCAGGTTTCTGATCTGTGTTCCGAAATCAGAAACCGCCGTAATGAAGCGAGACGCAGTGAGCAGAAGAGAAATCGGGATGAGATGAATGCCCAGCGTGCCCTTGATATGACCGGGAATGCAATTGATCGCATGCGCGATGATTTGGCGGATATGCAAGAAGACGCTAAGAGGCGCGAGGAGGAACAGGCTCGCCGCAGGGAAGAAGAGGATGAAGCTCGTTTGAAGGAGAAGAAAGAGGCAGATGGGGACGATGAGGAGGAAAAGGCTGAGTCTCCTGCCGAAAAGACGACTAAGCAGGAAGGCTTGAAGAGCGAGTGAAGCTGAGTTTGTTGGACTACTTCACGCACGAAAAATAATGAAGTCTCTCTGTCAGTATTTTGTCGTAGTATTGTTCGCATGGACCAGTGCAGCTCTCGGTGTTGACAGGCCCGTCGATCAAATTTTCGTGCGTTATGTGAAGTTGGGGGAGGAGCTTGCACCGGTGTTAGCATCGGCGAAGGATGCAGCGGGGGCGGAGAAAGCGGCGCCTGCTTTGCAGGCTCTCCTGCCGCGCGTAATGGATTCCGGGCGTGAACTGAAGTCTATTTCTGCTCTTTCTCAAGAGGATTCTCAGCATATTCGCGCAAAATTTGAGCGCCCCATGCGCGAGGCGTGGGGCAAGGTGTACGATGAAATCTACCGCCTGCAGAAATCGAGATGCTATGAGTGTGTTTCATTTTTTCGTTCGTTCAGTATTTTATGTTCGCTACTCGAAGGATAGAAGCGGTGATGTTTTTGATTGCTGCGAGTTGGGTGGCTCCTACCGTTGCCCAAGAGAGCCTGTCGATGCAGAACGGGAATAAGTCTACGGAACAACAGCGCTCCCTGAGTCCCGTGGAGGCGCATCTGCGCACGGGGGTGGTGATGCTTGCCAAACTTTACAAGTGCCTCGAGGGGGTAAAAGATTCCAACACAGCCCAAAGCGCCGTGCCCGGTGTGGTGCAGATTACGCGAGATTTGCAGACTTGGGTGCAAACACTGTACGGCATGAAGGAGGAATCGGATGAGCAAGAGATCCTTGAGCGTACCTACGTTCCCATCATCGAGAAGCTCAATTCATACATTGAAGTGCAGGGGGAACGCCTGTCTGCTGCAAACTATTTCGGCTCGCAAGATCTCGCGACAGCATTGACAGCGCTTTATATCACAGCTCAGCAATGAAAGAATGCCCTCTTTACATCCTATCGCTTCTCTTGGCGTTCGAAACAGGTCTCTCAGACATCGCCGCGGAAGAGGATGATGGAATCAAGATCCGAGAACAGGTAGAACAGAGCGCAGAAGGGAACAAGATCGTACTCCAGAAGGGGGAGTACCATTTCTTCCCTCAAAGTTCGCCGAAAATGAACTTTTACGTGTCAAACCACGACCAGCAGAAAGATATTCCTGTGGGGTTGCCCATTGTCAATAAGAAAAAGCTTACACTAGATGCTCGGGGGAGCACTTTCATCTTCCACGGAAAGATGCAGCCGGTGCTTGTGATGGATAGTGAAAAGGTGCAGCTGCGCAACTTCACGATACGCTACGCCGCGCCATTTTACGTAGAGGGGAAAATTACGAAGATAGAGGAAGGAAAAACGACGTTGGAGATACCGACCAAGCTTTTTTCATGGAAGGTAGAGAATGGGAAATTTCGCATCCTGAGGGAAGATGGTGAAGCAGGGGTGAATATGGCTCTTGCTTTTGAAGCTGCCGGCCCCATGGTACCACGCAACGGAGGTGGAGATATGGGTTGGAGTGATTCTGCCGAGCAGGTGGACAAGCAGCATGTAAGATTTGATGCTGATGCCGGAAAACAGGGGCTCAAGGTTGGTCAGATCCTCGTGCTGCGTAACGGGATGCGTCCGCATCCCGCCATGGTTCTCTACCGTGCGAAAGATACGAGGCTGGAGAAGATTGTTTTCTCGGACAGTCAGGGGATGGGACTTCTGGCGCAGCGATCGGAGAACATTACGATCTTGGGAGGGGGATGTGTGCGCGCTCCGGGACGTCTCTATACAGTGTCGGCAGATGCTACGCATTTCTCCAATTGTCGAGGGAAAATTTTCGTAAAAGGAGCCCTCTATGAAGGGATGATGGATGATGCCATCAATGTGCATTCTACGTGTTTGTCGATTGAGAAGCTGGAGAGTCCGACAAGTCTCATTGCGAAGTACATGCATCCACAGTCCATCGGGTTTGAGGTATTTGAGAAGGGCGAGAAGGTACAATTCATTCGCGGCAAAACCCTGGAGAATCTTCCTCCTGAGGAGTTGGGTACTGTGGACAACGCAGAGATGCTTGATCCGACCCATGTGCGTATCACGCTTAAGAAGTCGCTCCCAGAGGGTATAGGCGAAGGTGATGCTATTGAGAATGCCTCATGGTATCCCTCGGTAAAATTCATCGACAACACTGTGCGTCACAATCGCGCTCGCGGAGCTCTTTTCACGACGCCCATGCCCGTGTTGGTCAAGGGTAACAAATTTCTCCGTTCCCACGGCAGCGCCATTTTGTTGGCAGGGGATGCACAGGGATGGTTCGAGAGCGGGGGGTGTCGGGATGTGAAAATTGTTGGCAACATTTTCGATCACAATCTCACAGCAGGATATCAGTTCACGGATGCCGTCATTGCCATCTGCCCGGTTGTGCGCGACCTTAGCAATCAGAAGGAGCGGTACCATCGCAATATTGTTATTTCGGATAATAAGTTCCTTACGCACCGTGTGCCTCTCCTTTCCATGCAGTCGGTGGAGAACATTACATTCCTGAACAACAAGGTGAGGTGGGATGATAAGTTTTTCCCTCGTGGCAATGGACAAGCTATTCTTATCAAAGGTCCGGGTCCGGAAAATAAAAATATACAGGATAACCTTTAACCAACACAAAATCACCATGGCAACTATTCGTCCTTTCGCTGCGCTTCGTCCACCCAAACAATATGCCGAGCAAGTTTCCTGCTTGCCTTACGATGTCATGAATCATGAGGAAGCCTGCCTCATGGCCGCGGGCAATGCTTCCTCTTTTCTGCACATTTGTCGAGCAGACATTGATACGAGCGAGGCTCAGATACACGATGATGTGACTTATGAAATGAGTCGACGCAATTTGGAGGAATTCCTTCGGCGCGGTTTTCTCGTGCGGGATGCGTCTCCCTATTATTACATATATCGTCAGATTATGTGGGGGCGTGTGCAAACGGGTATTGTGGGCTGCGCCAGCGTAGATGAGTACATGGACGGCACTATCAAAAAACATGAGCTCACGCGTAAGGAGAAGGAGCAGGATCGCATCAATCATTTCGATGCATGCTCCGTTCAGACAGAGCCGGTTTTTCTCGCTTACCGCAAGCACGAGGGTATTTCCTCTGCCATGCGCGAGTGGATCAAATTCCACAGACCGGAGTATAACTTTACCAGTGAAGACGGTGTTACGCACATCCTTTGGCCGGTGGATGACCCTGCCGTTATTGAGACCATTCGCCGCGGTTTCGAAGAAGTGCCCGCTCTTTACATTGCGGATGGTCATCATCGAACCGCCTCGTCGGCTGCCGTATCCGCTATGCGTCGCAAGCAGCATCCGACCTACACTGGGCAGGAAGAGTTCAACTATCTGATGGCTGTCACCTTTTGCGACGAGGATCTCTTTATCATGGATTACAACCGCGTGGTAGCAGACCTGAACGGACACAGCGTAGAGGAATTCCTCCATCGCGTTGAAGAGAAGTTTGAGGTGGTTCCTGCCAAGCGGCAGGGACCGGTTGCTCCTCGTGCCAAGCATGAATTTGGCATGTATCTCAACGCAAAGTGGTACAGCATCACCGCGCGAGAGGGCACTTACGATGAGCAACATCCCATCCGCAGTCTCGATTGCTCTATTCTTCAGGAAAATTTGCTTGCCCCCATCCTCGATATTGAGGATCCCCGAACAAGTCCACGTATCGACTTCGTCGGTGGCATCCGCGGGCTGACGGAGCTTGAAAATCGCGCCGGAAAAGCAGGCGTTGCTTTTGCCCTTTATCCTGTGACGATGGACGACCTCTTCCGCGTGGCGGACAGCGGAGAAATTATGCCGCCCAAGTCCACATGGTTTGAGCCCAAATTGCGCTCCGGTCTTTTTGCTCATGAGATTGAGCGCTGATTCATTGTTTTTCTCCATGGCGAATTCTGAACGAGAAGACTTGTCGGAGCAGAAAGAAGATCCGCGTTACCTCAGCGAGCAGATACTCACCTACATCGGTAACAAGCGGGAGCTCCTCGGGATGATACTTGATGCGGTGCGACGGGTGCAAGCTCGTCTCGGCGGACGCAAGCCGGTGTGTGTGGATTTGTTTGCGGGATCCGGCATTGTATCACGTGCCCTTAAGGCGTATGCGAGTGAGTTGTACGTGAATGACTGGGAGGATTATGCCCGCGTCGTCGCTTCCTGTTACCTTGCGAATCGATCGGAGGTAGATGAGAAGGCGATCAAATGCGCCTGCGAGGAAATACACGCGCAGGCGCTTGAGCAGCCTGTGCCTGGTGTCATCAGTTCACTTTACGCCCCGCAGGATGATAATGATATCCGTCCCGGCGAACGCGTTTTTTACACCCGGCGCAATGCGGTTTACCTAGACACAGTCCGCGCGCTTATTGTGAAGCAACCGGTAGAGATACAGCCGTTTTTGTTGGCTCCTCTGCTCTATGAAGCTTCGGTACATTGCAACACAGGCGGGGTTTTCAAGGGATTTTACAAGGATCACCGCGGGGTTGGTCAATTTGGAGGCGAAGGAAGGAATGCTCTTTCCCGAATCATGGGAGAGATTTGCCTGAAATGCCCTGTGTTTTCACGCTTTGAGCAGCCGTATCATATCCTGCAATCGGATGCACGCGAGGCGTTGCACAGCATTCCGCATGCCGATTTGACCTATCTTGATCCTCCTTACAATCAACATCCGTACGGTTCAAATTATTTTATGCTCAACCTGATTGCGCAGAATAGAGTGCCCGAGCATATCTCGAAGGTGTCGGGAATTCCGGTGGATTGGCGGCGCTCCAACTACAACAAGCGTGGGCATGCTCGGGAGGAACTTTTTGCCATGGTAAGAGAATGTGCTTCCAAATACATTCTTCTGTCGTATAATGCTGAAGGGTTCGTATCCCACGATGAATGGATGGAATTCCTCAGAGAAATAGGTGATGTAGAGTGTACGAGTACGGGCTATAGAACGTATCGTGCGTGTAGAAATTTACGGACTCGTTCTCTTCGTGTCGATGAATACCTTTATCTGATCGAAAGGAAATAATCGATTTTCTAGAAAACTTTATGAAAAAGATAATCATACCAACAAAACTGGACAAGGCTGCCGCCGCAGCCTTGGTGACGGCAGGTTACGAGGTGGTGCAGGACGATGCGACGCCGCTGGCTGAGCAGGCGTCGAAGCATCAGGACGCCGCAGGACTTATTGTTCGTTCTGAAAAAGTGCCGACGGAGATCATTGATGCCATGCCGTCGCTTAAGTGCATCATCCGTGCGGGAGCAGGGTATGACAACATTGACTACGTCTACGCTCGAAGCAAGGGAATTGATGTGATGAATACGCCGGGTGCCAATGCGAACGCCGTGGCAGAGGAGGTGCTTGCCATGATTCTGGCGGTTTTCCGTTACGTAGTGCCGGCGGATGTGACCACTCGCGCCGGAGAGTGGAACAAGAAGCAGTACATGGGGCGCGAACTCACTCGCAAGACGGTCGGTATTCTCGGCCTGGGGAACATAGGTCGCATGCTGGTGAAGCGCTTGCAGGGTTTTGAATGCACCGTGCTGGGGTACGATCATTTCCTCTCTAAGCAGCGAGCACTGAACATCGGCGCCACACCGGCCGAACTGGAGGAGATCTTTTCCTCTGCGGATGTAATTTCCATCCATGTTCCGGGTGGACCCTCCACGAAAAATATGGTGAATGCCAGGCTCATGGGCATGATGAAGGAGGGAGCGGTGCTGGTGAACTGTGCTCGCTACGGTGTAGTAGATGAGGAAGCTCTGCGCGACCTCAAAAAACAGGGGAAAAGCATCTTCTACTGCACGGACGTTCATCCGAAAGATGTTGCAGCGGTGCAACCAAGCGCTGACGTGGCGGATTTGATGCTACCGCATTTAGGCGCTAATACCAGAGAAGCCAACAAAGCCGCTGCTATGCGTGCCGCTTCACAAATGATTGCGTATTTCGCGGAGGGAGATACAAGTTGTGTGGTCAACGCAGAGATGCCGGCGGACCTGAACCCGGCGCACTTGAAGATGGCAGCTATGCTCGGCAAACTCTGTTACCTTGCGGCCGGCGGCAAAACGATTCGCAAGATTGAATGTACCTTCTACAACAATCTTCGGATTTATCGTAAGTGGTTTACTCCGTGGATTTTGCAGGGTGCTGTTCCCGGCGCGGAGCATGGGCTTATGCCAGCTGCAGCGGAGACTTCTCTGCGCGAGCACGGGATTGAGTTCAAAGCCCGCGAGCCCATGGATGATAAGCTCTACGATGATTCCCTCACGCTCGACCTTTTTACCGAACAGAATGGGGAACAGGCTTGCACCAGTGTGCGCGGTATGGTGGTAGACGGCGTGCCGGTTGTTTCTCGTATTGATGCATTCAGTCATTTATACGCTGCGTTGCCGGGGCACACGCTTGTATTCCGCTACACAGATCGTCCAGGGGTGATTGCCACTATTGGAGGCATGCTCTCGGCAGAGAAGGTGAATATCGATAACATCGTCGCTCCGGCCGATGCGGCAAGCGGCGATGCTCTCGCGGTGATCAAGACAAACAAACCGGTGCCGGAGCAAGTGGTGCAGAATATTGCCGCCGCCATTCAGGCTAAGCTTGCTTTTGCCCTTTCGTTCTGACTTATGTCTGCTGCGGCTTCCTACGCTGTGATTCTGGCGGGAGGGAATGGAACGCGCTTCTGGCCGCTCTCTCGCGCAAATCGTCCCAAGCAATTGCTGAATCTCTTTGGCGCCGGCAGTATGCTTTGCCAGGCTGTGCAACGCGTTACGCGCTTCCTGCCGGCGAATCACGTGTTCATTCTCACGAATGTGGTCCAGCTTGAGGAAGTGCAGCGACAGACGGAAGGGATGCTGCCGCGGGAGAATATCGTGGCAGAGCCTGCAAGGCGTGACACAGCGCCGGCAGTGGCGCTTGGAGTCGGACTTATCGCCGCGAGAGATCCAGGCGCCACGATGCTGGTAATGCCGAGTGATGCGCTTATCGGTGATGATGCCGCATTTACGGCCCTGGCAAAGGATGCGCTGTCGCTTGCTGCTCGTCAACAGGCGCTCATTACCATTGGTATACATCCCACATGGCCTTGTCCGAGTTACGGTTACATTGAACGTGGGGAAGAATTTACGGATGCCGAGGTATCCCACACCTGCTACCGAGTGGCACGTTTTTGTGAAAAACCGGATTCTGTTACGGCGGCGCAGTATCTTGAGAGTGGGAGGTTCTGCTGGAATGCCGGTATTTTTGTTTGGAGCGTTCCGTATGTGCATCGACAACTTGCAGCCTTTGCTCCTCAGCTTGCGCAATTCGCCTCCTTCTTTGCGGACTCTGGCGCCTCGCGTGCGTACCTTGGTGAGCATTATGCGGCGCTTTCGCCGATATCCATCGATTTTGCCCTTATGGAAAAGGCGCCCTGTGTCTTGAACTTTGAAGCCACCTTTGAGTGGGATGACATCGGCTCCTGGATATCTGTTGGCAAGCGACTTCCTCACGATGAAATGGGTAATGCCGCCAACACGGGACACCTCGTCACGCAGGACAGCGTATCCAATATTGTATACTCCACCATCCCTGCCAGGCAGGTGGCGTTGCTCGGTGTTCACGATCTTATCGTGGTGGATACGGGAGATTCTTTGCTCGTGGCACACCAGTCGCAGGCAGATGCCATCAAGGCGATTGTCTCTCAACTTCCGCCGAACCTTCTTTGATGATTCCACGCGTTATGTCCGTAGGCTCTCCTCATCCTGCTCTTGGCATTGATTACGGAACGTCTCGCATCGGCATCGCTGCCACGGACGTCTGTGGCATCCTCCCATATCCTGTGGAGAGTATCCTCGTGGGGCAGGGATGCAATCCTTTCACGCGTATTGGTGAGCTGGTGCAAAAACTTGGCATTCGTACACTTGTGCTGGGTTTGCCATTGAGGTTAGATGGGACGGAGGGTAGCTCTTGTGTGAAGGTTCGAACTTTTGGGGAGAAACTGCGCGCCCAATTTCCGACTCTTCCTCTGGTGTATGTGGATGAATTTTGCACGACGGTAGATGCAAAGGAGAAACTGCATGCCGCCGGGAGAAAAGAGAAAGGCATGCGCACCATCATCGATCAGGCTGCCGCTGTGGAGATCCTTTCCAACTGGCTGAATGCCTGATGAGTCTCATCGGTCTTTCTCGAATTCAAGAGCGCGAAATTTCCAGATGTCGGTGCGTTTCTGCAGCGCATCCCAAATCAGGGCGCTCATCCCAACGAGCAGTAGTAATCTCAATCCTGTGTCCAGCGGGTAATTTACAATGTGGTGCGCTGCTCCCACGCAGTTGCAGGTGAGGTCCAGGCCTCGTATCCATGCCTGCATGTAGAGGAGGAAAAAGATTAAGGTCATGATTCCTCCCCAAAAAGCAGCTCCCATATAAGCCTTGCGCAGCAGCAGACATATTCCGACGATAATCTCCATCGCCACTCCAAGACTCGCCAGCGGTAGGGAGCAAAATTCCGGCAGCAGCCGACTGCGTGTCAAGAACTCTGCCGTCACGTCAAGCTGAGGGATTTTGAGCGTTCCGGTGACGATAAAGAACGACCCAAGCCCAATGCGAAGTAGGGTGAGTAACAGGAAGAGTACGGCTGGCTTACGCATCTTAATTTAAGCGAGAATGAGTGAGATCGGACAGTGATCCGACCCCATAATTTCCGGGTGAATCTGTGCCCCTTGCAGCCTCGGCACCAGACTTTCGCTTACGCAAAAGTAATCGATACGCCATCCCACATTCCTTGCTCGTGCTCCGCCGCGAAAGCTCCACCAGGAGTAGGCTCCTTTCCTGTCTGGATGGAGTCGTCGGAAGGTGTCAGCAAAGCCACTTTCAAGCAATTCGGTAAAGCCCGCTCTCTCCTCATCCGAGAAACCTGCACTGAAATGGTTTGCATCCGGGCGAGCAATGTCGATCTCTTCATGCGCCACATTCAGATCCCCACAGAAAATCACCGGTTTTTTCTTCGCCAGATTACTCACGTAGCCTCGAAAGGCGGCGTCCCATTCCTGTCGATACGGCAATCGTGCCAACTCATTCTGCGAGTTGGGAGTGTAGCAGTTGACGAGATAAAAATCCTCAAATTCCATCGTAGCGACGCGTCCTTCCGTGTCGTGCTTCGGAACACCAATGCCGACAGATGTGCTGAAAGGTTTTACGCGAGAAAGAATCAGTACCCCAGAATAACCCGGACGCTCTGCAGGGTTCCACAGACGGTACGTCCAGGAGGCAAGCCATAAATCCTCTACTTGCTCTGGGCGAGCTTTCACTTCCTGCATGCAGAGTACATCGGGGGTCAGTGCATCCATGCTTTCTGCCAGCCCCTTTCCGAGAGCTGCCCGCAATCCGTTTACATTCCAACTGACTAGTCTCATGCTTGAACGATACGTTAGCAAATACGAGAGAATTTGTCAACGTCTCCGTGTGCATGCTTATGCGACCTTTTCCCATTCCTTTCTGTCAGGTAATGTGCGAGCTTTCGATATTTGATTTCTCGCGGTTCGTCTCAGTATGCATCGCTACTTTCGCGACGAAAAGTGACGTATTTGGAGGAGGAAATTCAGAGTTCCTCCCACGGTGTGAAGCGGCAATAACCGTACAGGGGATGAGTGTAGAGATGGTGGGAGAGCAGCCAGGGGGAGATGCTGCCGATAAGAAAGCGTCGGCGTTGACCGTCGCGTTCAAACTCCGGCAATTCCATTGCAGGCGGTGGAATAGGCGCGTCTGCCGGGAGAGGGGGAAGTTCTGAGATGGCTCCACGGCAGGATGAGCAGTTGCCGCACGGCCCTGCGAGTGGCGCCCCAGTGAGGTAGGATTCCAGAGAGCTATTCAGGCAAGAAGGAGAACTCAGCATCTCCTCGAGAACCTCTAAACGACGGAGCTCCTGCTCCATGCGCTGCGTGTAAAAATTCTGGAGCTCTCGGGCTGCATCGCGAGCGCAGAGCGAGCTGTCTCCCGGGCAGATCACCATGGCTCTCTTCCGGAGTTGCAGCTCCCATTCTCCAGAGGAGGAGCATTCTTCCATCTGCTTCAAAACTTCCACACAGGTGCATTTCCAGGCCCCGGCTACATCCTCCACCTTTCCCTTTGGATGCTCATGCAGCCATAGCAGGCGAGTTGCTTCCGCTTGTTCACGCCCTGACAGAATGGTGGACAGAGGAAAAAGCGGGCGGAGTTTATAGAACTTAAAACATTCCGTAAGTACCCGTGTCGCTCCGCGTTCGACGAGGAAATTGAGGATGCGGCGAGGCTCATCCTCCGCGATATCGCAGAGCAAACTCAGCTCTCTCAATGAAGCGATTTGTTCCTCCGCTGGCATCAAAGAGCGCACACATCGTAACACACCTTCTGCATCCGGCACCGATGCCCGGATGCGGTTACGTGCTTCCACTCTGTCGCAGCCACTGAGCAGCACGAGAGACTCTGCCGACAGCCCATCCCGCCCCGCTCGTCCGGATTCCTGCAGGTACGCCTCCGGTGAGGCGGGCATGTTTATGTGAACCACGGAGCGTACATCCGGCTTGTCTATGCCCATGCCAAAGGCGATTGTTGCTACCAGGATTTCCATTCGATTTTGCAGAAAATTTTTTTGAATGCGCTCGCGACCCTCTGTTGGAAGCCCTGCATGATAACATTCTGCCGACAATCCCTCCCGAACCAGGCGCACTGCCAGCTGCTCCGCTCCCTTCCGGGTGCGTGTGTAAACGATGGCGGGGCGATGCTCCGGTGAGCGCAGGTAAGTTTCTGCGCTTGCCGCCGCATCAGTCGACACCTGCACGCTGCGACGAATGTTGTTACGGTAGGGGGAGATTGAGACCACACAATCCGGAGCAATGTTAAATGCCTCGCAAAGATTTCGCTGTACGAGAGGAGTTGCGGTGGCGGTGAACGCCATGGTGCAGAAGAAGTCCCTTCCCGCTGCCCAAGTTGGAAGAAGCAGGTAATCCGGGCGGAAACTGTGTCCCCACTGTGAAAGACAGTGTGCCTCATCTACGATAAAGTAAGAGAGAGAGATCGCAGAGAGGACTTCACTTAACAAACGATTTTCCAGGGATTCGGGGGCGACGTAGAGCAGTCTTACATCCCCGGACTCGAGGTCTCTCAGGACACCGGTACGTTCCGCTTCATTGAGGGAGGAATCAAACCGACGAGCAGATATTCCTTTTGCCAACAAAGTATTCACTTGTTCACGCATAAGGGCGAGGAGGGGAGATATCACTAAACTCGTCCCCCCGCGCAGATGTGCCGCCGCCTGGTAACACAAGCTCTTCCCGTATCCTGTCGGGAAAAGGGCAAGGGTGTTTTTACCTGACAATGCGTGGGCGATAACTTCCGCTTGCCCGGGACGGAACTGCTCTTTCCCGAAAAGCCGGAGCACGCGTACTTCTTGCGTCTTATCCCAATCCCCTTGCATGATTATTCTTCTAATTTCCTAAGCAGACCTCGTTCGTTTTCCGTTTGCGATGCGTGCTGCTTCCTACATATCATGGTGCGACGAGAACTAAAAAGGCAGCCGGATCACCGACTGCCTTTTTGCCCTCATCCCCACGCGGATTCGAACCGCGGTTCTATGACTGAGAATCATATGTCCTAACCCCTAGACGATGGGGACAAACATTACTTTTGCCCTGAGGCGAGAGCAGTGTAGCAGATACCCCGGGGATGTCAAGCTCTTTTCCTCCTGTTCTCTGAAAAAATAGGAAAGTTAGATCTGCACGCTCCCTCGTTCATAGTTGCCTCCGTTATGGAGTAGTAAGTTCAATATGCCCCCAGGAATTGTAATATTTGGGTTTCTGGTTGAACTGAATAAAGAGGTGGGGATTTGTCGGGGGAGTCGTCACTTCCAATTTGTATACATTGTTCTGATTTTTAGTGGGTCCCACAAAACCCTCATGTCGGTCTTCTGCGATCAACTTGTCGCCATCATAAAGCGAAATGGCGGACACGATGCCGTTGTGATTTCCACTGTCACGGACAAGGGTGAAGGTGTAGGTGCCTGCTTTTGAGAAGGAAGGGATAGACTCAATCTCCACAGGCTCTTTCACGGCTGTTGTCTCGGGTGTCCACCCTTCTGAAAGAGTGACGCCCAACCCCCAGTCCCGCAAAATGGTAGGGACAGTCTTTCCTAAGTCTGTATCCGGTCCCAGTCTGGTGATTTCATGAGCAAGTTCACGGATTTTCGCTGCCGCAGCGAGACCTTTGTTACGGCTCAGAATACCAATGTAAACAGCAAGAAGCGCCTGACGTTGTTCATTGGTATAAACAGGGTCCTTAAGATATTCTTCTGCTCGTTTGATGGCTTCCTGCCAGCCATGGGGTTTATTTGTATCCTTCTCGCGCTCAATTGTACTGATTTCAACGGAAAGATCAAAGGGCGGAATCAGTCTCCGGGCATAACCGGTTTCATTTTTCGGATCAAGTTTTTTGATCTGGTTAATGGTTTTCCATGGAGCCTCGGGTGGATTGATGCCAGGAATCAAGGCAGCTTCACCGAGCAGTCTGGCCTTTTCAACACCTTCTGCAGAGTTTGACTGCGCCAGCAGAGCCTCTTGCTTGCGCATGGCCTGCATGGCTTCTTTGATGAGCCCTGCCACTTTCTTAGGCATGGCCTTGGTCATATACGGCCCGGTGATAGTGGCGTAGTGACGCCCTTGCCTGGTGAGTAGAAGGAGGGCAGGGTAGTTATTGGAATCAGGTATTTTCAAACTGCCATATCGCGCCTTGTCCGCTTCCTTTCGTTCATCGGTGAGTATGTTGGGAATCGGTACGCGCATGAAGACCGCATTGCCGGCGGCCTGCTGAACAGCAGAGCTGGCGATGAGCTTGTCACATACCTTCTTACTGTAGGTATCCCAATCTTCGGCATAGGCAAAAAGGATGTAGCCATCGTCTTGCAGGAGCGGCTGGGCCGCCTCGTAAGTTTCTGCAATTTGCGGAGCCGCATGGACCACGGCAGGCATCGCCGTCGCCAGTGCGATCATTGCAGGGAGGAGTAGGTCTTTCATAAGTGGGGATAGAGGTTAAGTTTAAGCTGCTGGGTCGCCGTATACGTAGATACCGAGGAGATGGAAGAACTCAGGTCCTCCTTTACGCAGAATTCGCACATACTTGGCAAGAGGGTGTGTTGCCGTGAGATCAACGCGAATAAGCTTTTCCTTGCATACGCTGAGCTCTGCCACATTGTGCCAATCGTTGTCACGTCCCGTCTCAGACACTTGCACAATCATATTGTTGTGGCGTTGAAGATTGCCATCCGTGGTCCGCAAGATTACGCCGGAGAGTTTGGCCTGCTTCGGGAGAGTGACGCGTACCCACGCATCAGTGTCCCTCCCGGTGTGAAAGCCACCGCCTATACCTGGCTCCAGGACGCCCCAGTGAGCGCAGGGATGGTCATACCGGCAGGTGGAGCTGGCCAGAATGATGCCGCCTTGCGAAACTAACTTGCCCGGGAAAGGCTTCGGAGCAGGTATCTTCCGAGCAGGGTTGGAGTAAGAAGAGGGAAGAGACTTGGCAATGGCATTGAAGCTGTTGATATCTCCCGTTTTTTCTGCGGATAAGATGACGCCGTCGAACATCTTCTCCCGTTCTGCATCCGTGGCAGTGCTTCCTCCCGTAACTCCCTGAATCATGGCTGCAAGGAAGTTGCTCTGTAGCTCAGGTTTCATCTTTTCGCAGAGGGAATTGGCCCAGGAGAGCACTGTCGTCAGGTAGGCAGTTTTATCGCTGACACAGCCGAGTACAGAGCGCATGAAGTCCGTCGCCCTGGCATCCTTCTGCAGGTTGATGCCCAGCACATCAGCCTGCTTTGCGAGCAGAGTTTCTACGTCCCAGCGTCCTCCGAATGATTTGTCCCACTCGGCATCCGGTCCCATCGTGTTCACCTTATTCCAGAAACCGACAATCGTATTCTGAAGTGCAGCTTTATCAAGATTTTTGACCTTTTTCAGAGCAGGGTAGACGGTGTCCTGTATCAGTGAGGCAGCCATTTCCGGATACGCCGTCACCATGGAGTTGTTGACAAAGTCGCAGAAAGCAAGAATTTTTTGCTGGTTGGCTTCTGGGTCTTGTGTGAGGAAGTTGGCATAATCGCGCCATGCGTAGTAGTTAAGTGGTTGGGTCTGGACGGAACTGTTGTACAGAGCTTCCGCCTTTTCCGGTTCCTTTTGTTCGTAACTATTGGCGAGATTGCGCATGGCTTGCGATTCGCGAGTCTTCGGCATCTGCTCCTCAGAAAAGAGATTATCCGCCATGTGGAGCGCGCTGAACTTGTTGCAGCCGTTGAATACTTGCCAGTGTAACCCACGCTTCCAGCTGAGCGAGTAGCTGGGCACCCACTTGTCTCCGACGCGCACAATGTAGGAGCAATGCTCGGGTTCGCCTGAAGTTGTGGCGGGTACTCCATTGGCGACCGCTGTTGTGGCACCATAGTGTGACAGCCCACCGCACACCCCCCCTGCAAAACGAGTGAGCGAATTAAATTCCCCTCCGAGGGAATCCTTGAATGGTGCAAAGTAGCGAGTTGAGTTGTGGACTATGTCGCCGAAGACGTTGAACAGGCGGTAGGGAGCCTGCCAGCAAGCGCCCGTGCAGCGATAAGCCGGTAAATGAGCGTTTTGCTGACTATAGTTGAGGCTTCGCACGTTCCCCGCGCTATCATTACCGATAGTTACCCCATCTACAATGCCTTTGCCCTTCAGACCACAAACCATACGTTTCTGCCAAAAGGGCAGGGAAGCAAAGGAGGGATTCATCTTGCCGGCGTGCCAGGATTCCACGTGGAAAACGGCACGGTTCACAGCATCATTTTTCGACCAGCCGGAACGTGCAAATTCAAGGGCTGTTGCCGTGGCGATGTCTCTTTCCAGTTTATTGCCGTAAAGATCAACCTTACCTGTTTTTGCAATAAGGGAGAGGATAGAAATAACTTTTCCGGTGGGGGCTGTTTCCCCGCTATTGGCAATCTGGTCGCTCCACGTCAAATCGCTGGTCACCTTTTCGAGAATCTCCGCGGCTTCCGGATCCTTTGCAAGTTCCTCCATGGTGTCAGGAACGGAAAATTCTTGCTGAATAGCGGCAATTCTTTCAGCCTTTTTTTGATTGTTGTACTTGGCTCTCGGGGAGAGATTGTCGTCCTTTTGGGTACTCTTCTCCAGATCCTTGTTCAACTCCTCGAGGGCCTTCTGACGCCCCTCCTGCAGGGTCTGGGTGGCTGCAGCTGTTTTCTCCTGAGCTTGAACCAGGGCGAGATCGTCCAGGGCAAGCTCGTTGCTCTTTTTCTTGAGGAAAGCCCTCACGTCCTCCGGGCTTGTTCCCTTGAGTTGCTTATCGACGATGTTCTGCAATTTTTGCTGTACTGCCTGGTCATTCGTCCACTCGTTTGCATGCACGATCTCTTTTCGATATCCGGGGATGGGAGTTACCTTCCTCGGAAGGTACTTCGCAAAGGATTCCGGAAGATACTGGAGGGCGACATCTGATTTTTCGTAGAACAGGTAGCCGCTGGCCAATCCTAAAAGCAGGACACCGACAAAAATTTTGTTTCCGGCACTCATAAATAGTTTTTTAGCAGTTAGCCCGTAACGGGATTGTCTGTATTTATAGCTTGTCCCCCCCCTCCCTGTAAAGCAAAAAGTCGTGTGATGTCTCACTTTGAAAGTTTCAGAATTCACATGAATCAATGCTGTTCAAACGCTGTGCCAAAATAAAAAAATCAAGTTGGAAAAGGGACTCAAGTGTGTTACGATAGGCGGCGCGAAGTTAAGAAAGATAAACGCTGTAAGACTTAAATTATGAACGATCGTCAGGAAAATTCTCATTCCTTTAGTTTGCTTTTCGTCTGCCTTGGCAATATTTGCCGCAGTCCGTCGGCAGAGATTATATGTCGCGCAGCATTGAAGAGGGCGGGGATCCGGGCTGTCGTAGATTCTTGTGGTACGGCGAATTACCACGTGGGGAGTCGACCGGATAGGCGTATGCTTGCAGCTTTGAAACGGGCCGGTTATGCGTACGATGGGCATCGTGCTCGTGTTTTGCTGCGAGAGGACGGCGAACGCTTCGATTTCATCATTCCTCAAGATGAGGAGAATGAACGGGAGGTGCGCCGGATTATCTCTCCTTCAGCCAGGGCCCGTGTGTTGCCCATGAGACTCTGGTTCCCCACCGGGTGCAAACGCCGCGCAGTTCCTGATCCTTACTATGGAGGAAATCAAGATTTCGATGAGGTTGTGACTCTGCTGGCAGAGAGCATGCCGGCTCTTGTGCAGGATCTCCGTGGTCGAGTCGGTTGATTTATTCCTCTCCGCGACTGGTACGTCTCATAGAGGGTGGAGTATCCAGGTCTTCTCCGTGGTAGTGCTGCGCAGGGCTTAATCCACGCCGTGGAGGCATATAGGATCTGTTGTACCCAAGAGGTTCCTCAGGCTGGCGGTGGCGTTGCGATTCTCCTGCTTCTGCCGCTGTACGAGGCATGCCCACAGCGGGAGTAACTCGGGCACGCCGAGAGTCGCCGGGTTCTGTTGTCAGGTCATTTGGGCGTGGTGCATCGCCGAAAAGATCCATTTGCCGAGGTGGCGTCGAAGGAGAGTGAACAGGATGCACGCTCCGAACCAGCGGTTCGTCCCCTGGCTCCGGCGTCTCTTCCTCTCCCTCCTGCTCCTGGGTCGTATTCTCCTCCAGAACTTCTTCTGTCAGTTCATCCGTTCCTTCCTGGGGGAGTTCCTCTTGCTGTTCCGGTTCCTCTTCTGCGACCTCCCCGTTGTCATCATCTTCCTGCGAGGGTTTCACGAAATCTTCAGGTGTAGTCGTTTCCTCCTCTCGTTCCTCTGGCAACAGCTCTTCCCCTGTGAGGTCTTCTTCCACGGGACGCATTGTAGTCTCCATTTGCGTGAGAGCATTACGGAATTCCACGGAGTCGATGGAGGCAATGAGCGTGATACGCATTTCATCACCCAGATTTGGCTTCACGGCTACGCCGAAGAAGAGCTGTACTTCATTTTCGTTCGCCAGCGCTTCTCGTAATGTATCCATTGCTTGCTGTATCTCAGAGATGGAAAGAGAGTCTCCACCTGCGATGTGAATAATCACCGTGTGCGCAAAGCGCAGTGCGCCGTGGTAGGTAACCAGAGGACTTTCCAACACTGCGCGGGCGGCTTGTTCCGCTCGATGAGGTCCATAGCCAGACCCTGCGCCGAAGATGCAGCGCGAGTCGTTGTTTTGTAAGGCTGCAGCCAGTTCATCGAGCCCGAGATTGATGAGCCCCGGAGAACTGTCCATCATCGGTACAGACGCAGTTGCTTTTGCCAGCAGACGATCGACTTCTTCAAAAACTGCTCGAGCCCCGCTGCGGTTGCGGAAGAGCTCTTCCATGTAATCATTTTCGAAACAAAAGACAATATCTGAGAGCCGGGCGATTTCTTCGTGTGCTTTCTCCGCTTGTTCACGCCGCCGCTTTCCCTCAAAAGAGAAAGGTAGCATGATGACGCTCACCAGGAAGATGTCGGCTTTATGAGCCATGTGCGCCAACACCGGAGCTGCGCCTGAGCCCGTGCCACCGCCAAGCCCAACCACCATCACCATCAGTTTGCAGCTTTCCAGCAGTTCAGTTACCTGTCCCGCTGCCTCCTCCATCGCATGGCGCCCTACATCCGGATCTCCTCCGGATCCCAGCCCCCGGCTGATTCCTTTCCCCAGTTGGACGAATTGCACATTCCCACATGCCTTTCCCACGCGCTCATCCAGCGAGAGGGTGTAAAGACTCACGTTTTCTGCGCTGGATGCCGCGAAACAGCGTAGGATATTCGCACCGGCGCCGCCGACGCCGACGATGGCGATGCCTCCGGTTTTCGATGTTGGAGAGGGATAAGATAGCATGACGGTGAAGAGAAGACGTTAGTGGGAAAAATTCTGATTTGCAGCACGTGTCTTTATGAATTACCGAAAAGGAAAATGGAACGTAACCACGAGAAAAAGGAAGAGGACTTCTGCCGTCGGTCTGCATCATCCTCGAACTTTTGAGCGTAGCGGATAAGACCGATGGCGGTGCAAAAGCGGGGGTTAGCAAGATAGGAATTATGCTCCGATTCCCTGGGAGGTACAGGCTGGTACACGTTGCAGCCGAAAATACCTTCGGCCAATTCTTCCAAACCACGCATCACACTTGTGCCGCCGGAAAAATACACGTTGATTCCCTTATTGCGCAGGAGTTCGGCGGGGATTTTGTCTCGCACGTGCAGCAGAATATCCTCCATGCGTTCACGGATAATCCTATTGAGTTCTCCCCGGGGAATGGCTGCGTCGTGTAGTCCTATGTCTGTACGGTATTGCGCAATGGAGCGATCGTTAAGATTGCCCATCACATTACCCTCCGTGCATTTGAGCGCTTCTGCCGCCTCATTGGAGACGCGTCCGCCGGTAAGAGTGACGATGTCCTGATTGATGGTGTTGCCGCCGGCGGGGACACAACCGCTCGCGATGATATCTCCCCCTTTGAAACAAATAAAGTCCGCTGTGCCTGCTCCGATGTCGATGAGCAACGCCCCTGCCTCCCTTTGCTGGCGCGTGAGTACCACTTGCGCCGCAGCTAAGGGGGCAAATACCATGTTTTCCACTTCTAGTGGCACTTCGCGAACGCAGTGCAGGGAGTTCTGCAGCCGTGTGCTGGTACCGTGGATCACGTGGCAATTCACATCCACAGTTCGTCCGGTAAGACCCTCCGGATACCGTGTGGGCTCACGCCCGTCGATGGAGTATCCCCCTTGCTCGCTGTTGAAGGGAAAACGATCCGGAGATAGGTCGATATTACAGGCTTTCTCACGTGCAGCGTTTACATGTGACTCGTCAATGATAGTTTCATCATCCGGCAGACGGAAGGAACCTGTATTGGTTTGCCCATATATGTGATCCCCCGTTACACTCAGGTAAACACGCACAATATCAGCATCTGCTCTCTCCTGGGCCAGATCCAGCGCATCGCGCACGCACTGACGAGCCATGCTTGGATTGATGATTTCGCCCTTGCGTACTCCGGCGCTAGGGACGCAACCTACGCCGATGATAGTGGCAGAGGCATCCGGTCGCACCTCACAGACAACAATACAGGTCTTTGAGGTACCTATTTCGAGTCCGGCGTATATCTTTGATTGAGGCATTGGATAAAAGTTGAGGACAGGGTACGAAATGCTGTGGCAGCACCGCTGTGAGCATCCTACCATATCTGCCCCTCCCCACGCGAGTATTTTTTAGTTTTCTTTACAAAATTTTGGCGAGGAGTGGATGCTCTCTTGAGTAGATCGAATAGAATAAACGCATTTGTTTTAAGTAAAATATGAAGCTAAGACAGGTACCAATTTGATCTTTGAAGGACGAAGTTGCTGAACAGGGGAAAGGTTTCGATGACCTCAAAGCTTCTTTATCCAGTCGCCCCTCACGATTTCATATTCCTTCTCCGCTATCAAGCTCCAACCCTCTGCTAACTACGTTCGTGGGAGCTAAGACTTCTGCTTCCAAAAGTGTTTACTCCGTTGAAAAGACTTGCCAGAACGGATGCTACAACGTAAAATCCTGCCCATGGCAACAGTAGAGGAAAAACGAGATTTTATTCGCGAGTGGATTGCATCTGATGTATCGCTTGGACGTTGTAAGGCCCCCATCACTCGCTTTCCTCCGGAGCCGAATGGCTACCTGCACATCGGGCATGCCAAGGCAATTTGTCTGGATTTTGGTGTCGCGCGTGAATACGCGCAGCGGGGCGCTGTGTGCCATTTGAGGTTTGATGACACAAATCCGTGCAAGGAGGACGTAGAGTTTGTGAACTCCATTCAGGAAGACATTCGCTGGCTTGGATTCGACTGGGGAGAGCATTTGTACTGGGCGTCTGACATCTTTGATTTTTACTACGACTGCGCTGTGGCTCTGATTAAGAAGGGACTGGCTTATGTGGACGAACAGGATCGCGAGACCATGCGGCAGCAGAGGGGGGATCTCAAAACTCCGGGACAGCTTTCTCCGTTCCGTGATCGATCGGTAGAGGAAAACCTTACGCAATTTGCAGCAATGAAGGAAGGCAAATTTACGGAAGGAGCGGCGGTGCTCCGAGCGAAGATTGACATGGCTAGCAGCAATATGAACATGCGCGACCCTGTCATCTACCGCATTTCTTACGATCCACATCACAATACCGGGACTTCGTGGTGCATCTATCCGATGTATGATTTTGCTCATCCGCTGGAAGACGCGTGGGAACACGTTACCCACTCGCTCTGCACATTGGAATTCGAAAATCACCGCCCACTCTATGACTGGGTGATTGACAATTGCCCGGTACCATCGCGGCCGCAGCAGCGCGAATTTTCTCGTTTGAACATCACCTACACCGTGATGAGCAAGCGCAAGCTGCGTCAGATGGTGGAGGAAGGTTATGTGAGCGGTTGGGATGACCCGCGGATGCCGACAATTTGCGGCATGCGGCGCCGAGGCTACCCAGCCAAGGCCATCGTGGATTTTTGCGAAGGTGTGGGTATCACGAAATTCAACGGCAACACGGATGTGGCGCGTCTGGAGAATGCCGTACGTGCTGAATTGAATGCTCATGCGCCGCGACGCATGGCGGTGCTGCACCCGTTGAAACTTGTGCTCACCAATTTGCCGGAGGGATATGAAGAGGAGGTGAAGCTGCAGGTGAACCCGGAAGAACCGGAGCTGGGGGAGCGCTGTGTGAAACTCACTCGTGAGGTCTGGATTGAGCAGGACGACTTCATGGTGGATCCCCCCAGGAAATACAAGCGACTCAGTCCCGGCACGTGCGTGCGCTTGCGCGGGGGCTACTGCATTGTGTGCACCGGTTACGGCTGCGACGATTCCGGCAGAGTGGTGGAGGTGCAGGCAGAAATTTTACCCGACACTATCGGAGCGATGCCGCCGGAGGGTATCCGTTGCAAGGGTGCCATTCACTGGGTGTCTGCTACGCGTGGAGTACGGGCGGAGGTGCGCCTTTACGACAGGCTTTTCAAAGATGAGGCTCCGGATGCGAATCCGGACGGTTTTCTGGCTTCGCTGAATGAGGAATCCCTTACGATACTAAAAGATGCTGTGGTAGAACCTGACCTGGCGGAGGCGGAGCCTGAGTTCCTTTGCCAATTTGAGCGACTCGGCTACTTCGTGGCAGATCGTCGCGAGCATTCCCGGGAGCATCCTGTCTTCAACCGCTCGGTGGGGTTGCGGGATTCATGGGCCAAGATGAATGCATGAATGTTACTATGGGCGATCACAATAACAACGACAAAGGCAAGTCCTGTGCTGGGGAGGAATGCACGACGCCTGCACCGCTTCCTCCAGAAGGAGAGGTGCCTGTGGCAGATGGAGAGGATCCTGTCATTTATTGCACTTTACAGGAAATTATTGAAGAGTTGCGCAAGGGACGTCTCGTCCTCGTCACAGATGATCCGTCGCGCGAGAATGAGGCGGATCTCATTTGCGCAGGTCAGTTTGCGACGCCGCAAAATATCAATTTTATGGCCACGCACGGACGAGGTCTTATTTGTACGCCTATGGCACCGGAGCGGGTGGATTCTCTCGGTCTTCCCATGCAGGTGCAACATAACACGGAAAAGCTACACACTGCTTTCACGGTGAGTGTAGATGCCCGGGATGGTATCACCACAGGCATCAGTGCCTTTGAGCGCTCTCTCACGACCATGAAGTTAGCAGACCCGTCGGCAAGCCTTGACGACTTCGTGCAGCCAGGACATTGTCTTCCTCTCCGCGCGCGTGAGGGAGGAGTGTTGCGCCGGGCAGGGCACACCGAAGCTACAGTGGATCTGCTGCGCATGGCGGGACTGGAGCCGGTGGGCGTCTGTTGCGAAATCATGAGGGAGGACGGGAAGATGGCCAGGCTCGGTGAGTTGGGCTGTTTTCAACGGCAACACGGATTAAAAGCCTGCTCCATCGCGCAGATTATCTCACATCGGCGACACTCGGAAAAGCTGGTGCAGAGGGAAGAAACCGTGCAGCTGCCCACGGATTACGGCTATTTTACCTGCCACGCGTATCGCTCGAAAATTGATGGACTCACGCACCTTGCCCTTGTGCATGGTAAAATCGATTCGGAAAAGCCGGTGCTCTGCCGCGTGCACAGCGAATGCTTGACGGGCGATGTGTTCGGCAGCCGCCGCTGCGATTGCGGTAGCCAGTTACATCGTGCCATGGAACGCATTTCCCGCGAGGGGGGGGTGTTGCTTTACCTGCGACAGGAGGGACGTGGGATCGGGCTCTCTGCCAAGCTGCATGCCTACAAATTGCAAGAGCAGGGACTTGATACCGTAGACGCCAATCTCCGTCTTGGTTTTCCTCCGGATCTCCGAGACTACGGCGTTGGAGCACAAATTCTCCGTGATCTCGGTATTCGTAAACTACGCTTACTAACCAACAATCCGCAGAAAATCGTCGGCCTCGCAGGACATGGCCTTTGCATTGAGGAACGCATACCACTCTCCATTCCGCCGCAGGACGACAATCGGCGTTACTTGGAAACGAAGCGAGATCGCATGGGGCACGAGCTGTGAGATGCGGCGTTGAGACCCTCGAGGTTGCGGAGCGGTAAACTGCGTTGATTCCTCTGCTGACACATTGATGGGTGGCTTTTTCGAGAAAAAACTGCTAGGTTAAGAGAATGCTGTGGAAAGCATTTGTCGCATTGCTGTTTATGCTGGTGGGGATTTGTCCCGCGCAGTACGTTCAGCACACGCGCAGCGGCGGTTCGACGGGTAGTTGGGCGAACCTGCTGGGAGCAGACACGCAGAGATTGGAGCTCTTTGTCTTCCGAGCGAACGAGATGCAGTTGTGCGTCGTGGATGAAGGAGAAGGAGAGAAGCCGCGTTACGGGAGTCTTGAGGCGGCGATGCAGGTCAACCGCTGTGTGGCCGGGGTGAATGGTGGCTATTTCGGAAGCGATAAAAGGCGCAGACCGCTGGGGCTGCTCTGTTGTCGCGGTGTGGTGATTTCTCCTCTGGCAACCGGCAGTTTCACCGTGGCGGGGGTGGTGTACGATACCGGGAATGGAATTCGCATGGAACGCAGCAAAAACATCAGCACGCCGCTGCGTGGAATGCAGGAGGCAATCCAAGGGGGACCGTTTCTCGTGGAGCGTGGACAGATTGTACCTGGTCTGGAAAAGACAAAAAAAGCTGCCCGCACATTTATAGCAACGGACGGCAAGGGAACTTGGTGCATAGGTATTTCCAGCGCACTTACTTTGCAGGAGCTTGCTCGATGGCTTGCTGATTCTTCAGCTCTTGGTGGTTTCAAGGTGGGCAGCGCTCTGAACCTTGATGGGGGCAGCTCAAGCGCATTTTGGGAGTCAGTGCAGGGAGTGAATCGACCGGGGTTCAAATCCGTGCGTAACTACGTCGGAGTGCGTCCTCGTACATCCAGAGAGACCACTCCCGAATTGGAGCGCCACTAAGGAATAAACAATTGGGTATCACCGCGGCGTCGGTGCAGGCGAGGGGGGCGTCTGTTGTTCGGCAAAGGGATCAAAGGAGCTCTCATTCGCCACGATAGAAACGCGACATCCTCTACCCAGGAGGAGAGAGAGCTCGTTGAGATCGCGCGCCTGCATCTCAATGCTTGGTACCGTACGCGTAGGGGAGAAAGACGGAGGACGTAGGAGCATACCATTCACGAAATGCAACACCCTGTTACTGCAAGCAAAGAGTGCGGAAGAGCGAGGTATGCGCGTGCCATGTATTTCTCCTTCAATAGATTGTACACTGGTCTCAGCGTTTTTTTCAGATGTATCAAAATGTGAAGGCACCATGTCATATACCGCCACGAGAGAGCGTCCATCCCACAGGGAAACTTCGCGATCCACAAGGTGAATTTCTGCTCGAAGATCGGACGGCGCTACGCGCAAGTGTTGACCAGTGCCAAGATTGGAGGGATTAAGCAAGCCGTTCAGAAACATGATGAACTCGGTCGAACTATGATATGCAGTTGCGATGCGTTCAATGTTCTCTCCTCGCCGGACGGTGTGAGTTCGAGCGCGGGGGTGACGCGGAGTGAGGTAGAGACGGGTGCGGACAGAACTGACAAGACGGCGGGCTTCTCGCCCTGCCAGTCCATGTCTATTGATAAAGGGACGTAGCAGGTCAAGAGCGGCATCCGTACGACCTTCGCTGATGAGCCGTCTGGCTTGTTGGAGTTCATCGGGACGGCGCGGCCAGAGGCTGTAATTATCCTGCGCAGCAGCGGAGAAGAGATTACAGCAGACCGCGACGCTTAAAATCGAAAAGATTAATCTCATGGGATTGCTGAACCATTTCAAGCATAAAATAGAGCAGGGAAACTTCCCATACATCATCCACGCATTCAATGACGGTTCGGAAGAGGTCACCGGAGGCTTCTGCCTCACGCACAACGCGGTCAGAGACCTCGCGAACATCCTCATGCAGCAGCTCTTCCCCCACTTCTGAACGACTGAATTGAAAACCATATTGCACGAGAGCCTGGAGGGGGGCACCGTGCTCACGCATCCACTCGAACATGCGGGCAGCTATGGGGCTGAAGCCTTCTGTTTCAATCCCGCGCATCGCGGAAGGTTTAAGAATACGGGGACGCCCGGCTTCAACCCATCCACTTCGCACGCGGCATTCTCCAACGGAATCCATCGGCTCACTTACCAAGCGGAACGAAAAGCGAGTCTCACCGAAGGATTCAATGCGTCGGTATGGCGCGTACAAAACTCGCGTATGACGCATGGCGTATTCGAAGTTGGAGGAATTCACTGACAAAAGCAGAATTGGAAAAGTTAGAGGTTTTTACGGAGCGGCTTGTTTTAATGAAATGGGCGGCCCCGCTCACAGTGGAGAGGAAACCGCCCGAAAGTCAAAGATAACTGGGAGAGATCAGGCTTTGTGTTCCTTGATGTAGGCCACAACATCCGCCACAGACTTAAGCTTCTCGGCGTCCTCATCAGGCACCTCCACGGAAAACTTTTCCTCAAAGGTCATGACAAGTTCTACGGTGTCGAGAGAGTCTGCGCCGAGATCGTCGATGAACTTGGCATCAGGAGTTACCTTTTCACGGTCAACGCCGAGTTGCTCAACGATGACGTCAATTACCTGGGATTCAATGTTGTCGGACATGATTTTATTATGTGAGACTTATAAGGTGCCCCCATTATACACCATAAGTTTTCGGAAATCAACCTTTATTTGCCATTAAAAGGGAAAAAAGAGGAAAATTAGAGGGATAGCTTAAGAATTCCTCTGAAAGTAAGATATTTATCGATTTTAATGCCGGGAAGAGACAGGGAAGTGCAGAAAGTGGCGTCGCCTCCGGTAACTACAATATTTGGGGGAGAATTAAGTTGCTTGCAGAGTCTTTGCAAAATGCCTTCTACCATACCAAGGAATCCGTGGATACAACCGGAAAGCACGGCTTGCCGAGTGTCGGTGGCGATGAGGGCTGGGAACTTGGTTGAAGAACCGCGTAAATGAATGAAGGGCAGTTGTGCCGTGGCAGAGGAGAGTGCGGCAGCAGCAGCATGCAGTCCGGGAGCGATTACTCCGCCAAGGAGAGCGGGGTACCCTTCCCGCAGCACGATGACATCAAAAGTGCAAGCCGTGCCGAGGTCTGCGGCGATACACGGCAGGGAGGAGAAGTCAACGCCGGCAGCATTGGCCAGGCGGTCAGCCCCCAGGGTATCTTTGTGCGGGTAAAAACGCAAGAGCTTCTCTCCAAGCGGACAGAGGGCACGTGGTGAAATTTCACGAAACGGACACGAAAAACCAGAGCGAAGAGTCTGTGCTGCTGCGGGTACGACTGAGCAGAGCACTGCCTCATCATACTCCCAGCCGCGGAGCAAATTCGCCACTGTCTGCGCAGAGAGCGAAGAGGTCGGGAAACTGCGCACATCGCCGCAGAGTTCAGCATCGCAGGCGAGGGTGAATTTCGTCCGTGTGTTAGAGTTATCGATGAGTAATCGCTTTGTCATGTTTGCGAAGACAGATTCGGGAAAAAGTGAGATAGGAGTGCATTAGCCGTACCTGCAGCACCGCCGTCGCGAGATGCCGATTCTATGGCGCGCCGCATGCGAGTGAGTCCTGCTGCGCCGTGTGCCAACAATTGGTGCAAGACAGAAAGCAGCTCTTCCGTGCTGTCAATGCGCATTCCTGCGCCGTCCTCGATAAGCAGCTGAAGATTACCTTCTTCTTGACCTGGCAGGACATAGTTGATGAGCACGGGGACATGAGTGGAATAGGCTTCAAAAACGGTGGAAGCTCCGGCCTTGCCGATGTAGAGGTGGGCGGTGCGGAGGGGGATGGCTGGATCTGCTCCATCTTTCCCGTAAAATTTGATGGAGTCGGTGTCAGTATCGGGAAGGTCGACTTCAAGTATTCGGTGCAGGCGGGATTCACGCTCATCCGCCAGTATTGTAATATTGCAGCGTGGGTAGGCGCTTACTAAGGCGAGAATGTCATCCCGCACCCGCGAGAGTGGTGCATGCGCACCATACACGATATGCAACCCCTCACCGTCTGTTCCTGGGATCGGCAGGTGCGGGGCAGGGGAGAAGGCGGATCGTACGGGGAATCCGGATGCTACGAGCCTGCCGGATGAAATAGCGAACCGCCGGGCAAGCGAAGCGCAGCTGGTAGATTCCGGGAGGCAAATGAGCGGAGCTTGTGATTGTACCCATGCGCTGTTCACATTGAGAGCGTCAGTGACGACAACTGCGTAGGGCGTGCAAAACCACCCCTCGCGCAAGAAGGCATCCAGTATGTATGCGTAAAGAGGGTAGGTGCATACCACCAGCTGAGGAGGATCATTTTGCAGTCTTTCCCTCAGATATTCCATGCAGCGATGGATGCCGGGCAAGCGCAGTAGACGACTCCAATTCGCCGAATCAATTTGCGCATAAACAAGCCCCCAGAGCCAGGGAAGCCGCCGCACGCAAGTTCGGTAAAAAGTGCGTGTGAGCCCGAAAAGGGAAGGACATGCCTCTGCACAGGCATCCAATATTTCTGCATGCCAGCCGCGGCGCTGCATTTCCTCTGCTAAAGCCTGTGCAGCAGAGTGATGCCCACGACCGTATCCGATACTCAGCAGGAGGATTTTTTGCTCGTTGACCATGGTATTCGCGAGTGGTCCGAGTCGGAGTACACTTTCCCTACCGGCCGCAGTGCATAGGGGAGGACAAGGAAGAGAGCGGGTAGCGGGAATCGAACCCGCATAATCAGCTTGGAAGGCTGGAGCTTTACCATTAAGCTATACCCGCAGCGAACGAGGAGCATCATACCATACTCAGACAGTTTGACAAGCCATTTTTGAAAAAATTAGAAAGAATTGAGTTCAGGACCTCCTTTGGGCTTGTCAAAGGGTCTTTTTTTTGATAAATTCCTGCCCACGCAAGAGCCCTCTTTTCCAAATGAAAACTGAACTTATCGAGAAAGCAAGTCAGAAGATCGGAGACAACCAACTTCTGATCAATATTGTGTCAAAGCGTGTTCAGCAACTTAATCACGGGGCAGACCCGTACGTTCCGACAGATCCGGAAACAGGTGCGGGGGATATCGCGCTCATGGAATTGCTGGCGGACAAATTGACCTGGCGAGAGGAGACAGAGGCAGATCGTGCAAACAGAGGATCCGCCGAAACATTGCCGGATTTGAACAATGATACTCCGGAAGCTTGAAGAAAGCGCTGACTGAGTACACGAGGCCAATGGGGCTCCCAGGAGGGAGGAAAAACTGAAATGGAGGGAGTGCAGGCGCAGTACTCCGCTCGTCTTGGCTGTCTGTGAAGTTGTGAGTATATCATGGAAAAAGGAAAAAAAGAGGATGCGTCATTGAAGACCAGGCTCATCGCAAGCAACAAGAGAGCCGGGAGAGATTATGAGATACTCGAGAGGTATGAGTGTGGTGTAGAGTTGCGCGGGACGGAGGTAAAATCCATCCGCACCGGGCGAGTAAGTGTATCTGATTCTTTCGCTCGCGTTGAGAGAGGGCAACTCTTTCTCTACGGCTGCGATGTTCAACCGTGGGAATCGGCGGGAAGCTGGTTCCAGCATGAACAAAAGCGCCCGCGACGCCTACTCGCGCACAAAAGAGAGATTCTGAAGATGGAATTGCAAACCGCGCAGAAGGGGTACGCACTGCCCCTATTGCAGATGTATTGGAAAAATGGGAAGGTAAAGGTACAGCTCGGTGTGGGGCGTGGTAAAACGCACCGCGACAGGAGGTATGACCTCAAGGCACACGCGGAAATGATGGAAGCGCGTCGAGAGGTAGTCAGGTTTAACAAACGTTTCATCTAAACTGAAATACGGGACTATGGATACTCATGATATGAACAAAAAAATACTGGTGGTTGCAGCACGCGGATTCGAAGAGGTGGAATTAACGGCGCCTGTGGATATCCTTCGACGTCTCGGAGCACAGGTATGTGTGGCAGGCGTAGGCTCGTGTGAAGTAGTGGGAGCGCACGGTCTGGTTCTGGTAGCTGACAGGCGTTTAGACGACGTGGTAGAGCAGGGATGGGATGGAATTGTTATTCCGGGTGGTCCCGCAGCATGGGAGCTTAAGCAAAATGTGGTCATACTGCAGTTGGTGCAATCTCTCCACGCGCAGGGTAAGCTGGTGGCGGCAATTTGTGCGGCACCAATGGTGCTGGCAGCAGCCGGGATTCTGAGAGAACGCCGTATCACTTGCTATCCGGCACCAGATGTGCTGCAAACTGTGGCCGCATCTTTGGTGACCGCAGAAGAGCAGGTGGTGAGGGATGACAACATCATCACGGGACGAGGACCTGCGGCAGCTTTGGATTTCGGTTATGCCCTCGGTGAGTATCTTGCAGGGTCAGAGAAGGTGGTGCAGCTGAGGCGTGAGATGTGCTGTAAAGTCTGAATAGGGAGGGGACGTCATGCCCGAGACGAAAGTTTATACATGCTCAAATGGACTGACTCTGATCGTATGTGAGAGGCGGGATACACCGGTCGTGGCGGTTCATGTTGGAGTGGAAACGGGTTCTGCGTTGGAGGCCGAATACGTCGGGACGGGTATTTCGCACTTGGTGGAGCACATGGTATTTAAGGGAACAGAGGAGTACAGTGCGCGGGAAATCAATGAACGCGTTGCAGCGATGGGAGGCTTGTGGAATGCGTACACGGGAGCGTTGGGCACCGTTTTCCATATTCACGGACGTTCTGAGTACTGGCGAGAATTTTTACACATACTGCTACAGCTTACACTGCGTCCTACTTTTCCGATTTCTGAGTGGGAGAGTGAACGGGAGGTGATACGCCGCGAGATGGAAATGTACGATGATGACCCAGATGATGTGGCCTATCGGGCGTTGATCAGGGCACTCTACAAAGTGCACCCGCGGCGCTGGCCGGTGATAGGCGAAAGGGCACGATTTGATACGCTCACTCGGGAGGACATGCTACGCTACCATTCACAGCGCTACGTGCCGAGCAATATGTTTGTGTGCGTGGTGGGAGATGTGGAGGCGAAGAGAGTGCAGGAGGAGCTGGAAAAAGAATGTACGGGCTCAGATGTCAGTCCTCAGAGACCTGCCATGCAGCCAGAGGAAGAGCCGCGACAGTGGGGGTCTCGTGTGGAACGCTGCAAGTTTCCGCGTTCAACAAGTTTTCTGGCTCTCGCGTGGCGGACGCCCTGTCGTAATCACCCAGATATGCCGGCGCTTAGCCTTCTCTGTTCAGTGCTGGGACATGGTCGTTCAGCGTGGCTCTACCGCGTTTTTCACGATGAGCGCGGCGAGGTACACGACATCGATGCGCAAATGATTTATCATGGTGAGGGTGAGTCGGCTCTGGTAATTGAGGCAGATGTGGACTCCGAGCGCCGCGATGCTTTGCGTGATGCTGTGTTGGACTACATTGACAAACTGCCGCAAGAGGATTTTGACATTGCATTGCAGCGCGAGAAGAAACGGGCTTGCGTGCAAAAATTGCGTCGATTCACTACAGTGGGTCGTACCGCAGAGGCACTGTGTGCATCGTGGCTATCAGCGCACAATACGGTTCTGGATGATGAGTGGCTGGAAGCCTTGCTGCGGGTGGAGCCACGCGACTTGCAGCGCGTGTCTCGTCTCTATTTGAATCGAGAGCGAATTACCGAAGTGAGTGTGGATCCGGCAGAATCTGCGGCGGCAGAGAGCCCGCAGAGTTCAGCGTCAAGATCAGAGACAGACCTGTTCTTGCATACAACGCCACATGGGATGCGATGCGCATTGCGCGTGAACAGAGGCTTGGAATTAATTTACGCCACTCTGGCAGTGGGAGCCGGTACACGCGCTGAAGAGGAGACGACTGCCGGAGCGAGTATGCTGCTGGCAGAACTTCTACTGAAAGGTACTACCACGCGAAGCGCTGAACAGATAGCTGCCGAAGCGGAGAACGTCGGGGCGAGTTTGGAGGCAAGCAGCGGCGAGAACAGTATCCTTATTTCTCTTCGCTGTCTGCCGCAGGACGCCTCAAGACTGCTGGGATTGCTGGCGGACGTAGCTCTGCACCCGATTTTAGATGATCGGTCTTTGCGTACCGCACGTGGAGACCAGCTGGCAGATATCAAGCAGGCCGCATTCTGGCCAGACAGACTTGCCTTGCGCCGTTTGCGCGAGCTTTGCTATGGCGCTGGCGGGTATGGTCACACGCCCGAGGGACTCGAGACTAGTGTACGGAGACTGCAACGCCGGGATCTGCTGGCGCTGCACCGGCGGGTGTTCTGCGCGCAAAATGCAACGCTCTCTCTGGTGGGTGATTTTGACGTTGATCAGATGCGAGCTTTATTCGATGAGCTCTTTAATGACATGCCGGCTGGCGAACCCCTGCAACACCCGCCCACTCCAATGCAGAGGAGCGGGGAGGAGACTGTACATACGTCTGGAGAGACACAGCAGGCAGTGGTGGCGCTTGCGCTACCATCGCTCCCAGCAGGACATGCAGATATGCCATTACAGCTGCTTCTTGAGAGTTGGTGTGCGGACATGAGCGGACCACTCTATGCGGAGCTTCGCGAAAAGCAGGGGCTCGTGTACAGTGTGGAGGTGGAGTGCATTCAGGGTGTGGACAGAGGTTGCCTCATCCTAATGCCGGAAACTTCTCCCGAAAAATTGCCCGCGGCGCGTCAGGCATTGGAAAATACTCTGCAAAACATGGCCAGACAGGGCATGAGCCACGAGGAGATGGAAAGGGCTCGTGCTACGGTGCTGTCAGCATATCTGCTTGCCGCGCAGTCTCCCGAGAAAGTCGATACCACCACGGCTCTGGATATGTTACTGGGACAGGGACCGGAAGAGGCTCAGCGAACTGTGAAAGTGTTGAGCGAGGTAACCTACGAACGCGTGCAAACCTTTGTGAAGAAAATGCTCGCCCAGAGGACACCTAGGAGTGCCGTGCAGGTGTTTCCAATGGAAAGGTAGGAAGAAATCCAGCTTTCAGAGGATAGATTTGAAGTCACTGAATTGTATGAAAATGGGTTCGCCTCGGCGCGCAGGGAAACAACCGGCCGGGTCGCCATAAGGAATAGCTGTTGTCATGTAGCCGTAGGCCGTTTCTTCCCCTTTTTCTGCAGGGATCGACGGGATTGGCAGAGGAATTCGTCCGTCAATTTGGATGAGGACCCAGCTAAGTCGACCTCTGGCATCTCGAAACCAGATATGCGGAGCAAGAGTCGGCGTTTCATGGGCAGCGATGATCTTGCCGCCCATCTTCTCTATGCGCTTTTGCAGATGCTCCAGGGAGGCGAGATAGATTTCCCACGCCGAGGGTTGATGTGTGGTAACCTCCGTTTGAGATAATTCGGGGGAAATGGGGTGCACCGTACGAATATCCCAGAGGTTCCAACCATCAGCCGGGTCAATTTCCATGTTGCGCTGCACCGGGAAAATACAAGGAATGAGATCCTGCTTCTCCGATAGAGAAAGCAGGGAATCTTTGTCCGGCATTTTTTGTACAATATCCTCAAGCGATCCACCATTTTTTGGGTGCCTTTCCACCTCCTCCACGCAGACGACATAAATGCGGTTTGCCAAAGCAAACACGAGGTCGCAGCAGGATGGTTCATTACGTGTTGTTTTCAACCAGCTTGCACTGCCCAACGGGGCTGTTGTTGAAGCGGCAGGATTTGATTTGGATGCCCCGACGTGCACACGCATGCACTCCATTAGAAAGATATAAGCAAAATGCTGCAACGGAGACTGAGGCGCCGGATGCGGGGTGACATGACCGCGCATGGGATGAAAGAACGTTGGCTTAGCACTGCAGGCAGTGTCTTTTTCAAAGGTAGCATTGACTTCCGGGGAAAGTGTCTCAATACTCGTAATGAGTCCCTCCGAGAGGGAAAGAACCCATGCACCTACCATGTGCCCATAACACGAAATCATAGCGCAAGCACGTCGTTTTCCATCATGCAGCACAGTGCCAGTATCCATGCACATGCCTGCCCAGCCCCTCTGTTCTTCCCAGAGCGTGCGCCGATCGCGCATGTAATGGATGAAGGTATCACGGCCGGCGATGCGAGTACCGTTCATGGCACTCGTGTAGGTAAGGTTCTCTGCAGCCATTGAGGAGAAGGAATCCCACTCAGTGGTGAATAGAGCGACACCGAGAGCCCGACATGCGGAGGCCTCATCTATTCCGGAGGGCAGGCGATGCACGCGTTTCGCGACACGAGGAGTTTTGCAGGACCGGGCTGTCTTTTTTTCACCCGCCACAATACCCATGAACGAATCAGGAGCGGCATACAACCGCCCATTGCACTCAACCTCGTCCCCTCGATGCGGAGGAAATTCCAACTCCCACAATTCGCGGCTTACAAAGGTACATATGTGCAGCGTTTCTCCTTTTACTTTTACTTCCAACTGCCATACACCTACCAAGCGACCATTTACAGACTGCACACCGGTGTCCAGAACTTTTGCGCGTAGTGTGGTTACAGTGCTGCCGAGATGTGGCTGGATGAGCCCATTAACGGCGGCAACTTCGGGGATTTTGCATGAGGTCGCCACCAGACTGAGGGTCCACTTGTAGCGGGAGTCGCTCAGAAGAGCTCCACTGAGTACCATGGTTTCAAGACAATCCGCTCGTAAGTACGCTCCGCTTACGGTCTGCAGAAGGATGGGACCGGAGATATCCGAATCCTGCCGACATGGATCATCACGCAGGATGAGAATATTTTCCGGTCGATCACTGTAGTAAAAAAAAGTGCGGAAAAATCGAGGCTGTGCCTCGGGCTGATTTGGGGTCGTGCAAGCTAGGACAAGGTGTGTGGGAGGAGAAGCCCCTCTATCCATCGTTGCTTGAAGAACGAGGCTATCCTGTGACCGCTCACTGAAGAGTCCCTCCACGCTGAAAGTCGGCTGAAAACCACGGCGTGCAAGATGAGGGAGAAGCATGTGCTCTAATTTGAAGAGAGCAGCGCCGCCGAGGAGAGAAGCTCCACCGCAATCGGCTTCGTTGGTGCGGAAACGGGGCGGCAGGAATTGAACGATATGTCTGCCGGGTGTCGCGGTGCGCCAGGTTCCGTTACGACGTACAAGAACCGGTCCAACCATGTAGATGCGATAATCTCCCGGAGTCAGGAAGAAAGAGGCGTAATAGATCTCCGTTTGCGGGTGCATCTGCTCCAGTTGCGAGCACTCTTCACTGCTTAATGCCTCCACGTCGATAGGATCTGATGCTGCCGGCGGGAAAATAATGTAGGCATCATCCCCGGCGTCTGTACGGAGTGCGAGGCGAACCTCACGCTTAGCGCCTGGTGTTCCTGTGGTTGCAAGGTCTTTTGGCAAATGGGAGAACCCGGCGTGGCGAAGACTATCCCCTACGGATTGTCGGAAGAGGATAAGCATTTGCTGCGTGGTGATGGGCACCAGACTCTGGAGCTGTTCCTCGGGTAACTTACCGAGTTCGTGGAGAGGGATGGTATCTGGCATGGTTGGAACAAAGGCAAGAGAAACTAAGAAAGATCACGCTCGACCATGGCGTAAGCATTGTGATTGTGGATGGATTCGAAATTCTCTGCCTCAACGCGGTACCAGCTGAAAGCATTGTGGCGTTCGGTTGCCACCGCAACGTTGCGTACAAGATCCTCCACAAAGACAGGATGTGCGTAGGCGTAATCAGTGACATGCTTTTCATCCGGTCGTTTAAGGAGGCTGTACAGTTGGCAGCTGCCACACTGTTCAATCATGTCGATGATGTCTTCAATCCATACGGGAGGTCCGGAAAAACGCACAGAGTAAGTAACGATACCTCGTTGGTTGTGTGCGCCGCGATCACTCATTGCCTTCGAACAAGGACAGAGTGTCGTAATCGGCACTCGGATGGTGAGAGTGAAGGAGCCTTCTTTTCCCCGTTCGGCGTCGATTTCAAACCGAACGTCGTAATTCATCATCCCTTCCATTCCGGTGACAGGCGCTTTTTTGAGACGGAAGAAAGGAAAATCTATTTCGACGTGTGCTCGCTGTGCAGACAGTTTTTTCAGTAAGCGATTCGGCAGTCGTACGGCTGAATGTACATCAAGATAGCGCTGATGCTCATGAAGAGCTTCAATAAAGCGACTCATGTGCGTCCCTTTGTATTGTTGGGGAAGATCAACCATGAGCGCTATCGTTGCCACGGTCGATTGGGTGCGATTCTCTTTGTCACTCACGACAATAGGGTAGCGAATGTCGCGCACGCCGACACGATCAATGGAAACATGCCGAGAGTCGTGCTCGCTCTGGGTATCACGCAGCTCCTTCATGAAGACATAAAAAGAACGAGGGTCCTTTGGAATAAAAAAGAGCTTGCGAACTTAAAACTCTGCAAGCTCTTGATTTGCTGTCCTCTCAGTGTGCGGAATTCTCTGATCGAAATCTCTGAGGCTTCCGTACTCGATCCGCCCCTGTATTCGATCCTGCTACAGCAGAAACATTTCCATCACCTCTTCCGGACAGAAGAACAGGGGAAACTAGAAGTTCCTCAGACACGCACTATTTACGTGCTGCAAAGACTTCGGGCTTCCCCTCAAGGCAGGAGGTTTACCGCACGTGCACGCCGGATTTCGCGCGTAATGCGGCGATGAGTCTTGGCAGAGACGCCCGTGACGCGACGCGGAAGAATTTTACCGGTTTCCGAGGTGAACTTGGAGAGGAATTCCGGATTACACATATCCACGGCACCGGCAGGGATATCAATGCGGCGATGAGGCATTGACTTATTACAGGTACGGAAGCGAATCCTACGCTCGACACTCTTGAATTCGTTGGTCATAGACTTTATGGGTTGTGCGGAAGATTAACAAACAAGCATCAGCGCATCTCGCGGTGAAGGGTGCGACGCTTCAGAAAGGGGTTAAACTTAATCTTTTCCAGGCGCCCAGGAGTACGGGGACTCTTCTTGTTGCGCGTCGTCACGTAGCGGGAAGCAGGTTTCCCTTCAGCTTTTGCTTCCGTGCATTCCAGAATGATGATGTCTCTCGGCATGGTTTAATCGATGAGTTTGCTCGGGGCAGCATTCTACACTATTCTTCGTCTTCGTCAAGAGAAATCGTGTAGTCAATCACTTTTTGAAGCCCTGAAAAGCCTACGTCGCGTGAACTTTTATTTCGCATTGCTCCGGTGGAACCATAGGCCTTTTCATATTCCTCCTGGCATTTCACGGTGAATCGGCAGTAAGGTTGTACCTGCAAGCGTTTGCGAGGGATGGGATCAAGAGAGAGCTCACATACTCCGTACGTTCCCCTGTCGATGCGTTCAAGGGCGGCGTCTACTTCGAAAAGGAGCTCGCGGTCTTTGTCGAGACGCAGGATGGTGATATCTCGTTGTTCCGCTTCGCTGCCGGCATCTCCAATGTGCTGCCCGGAGGAAGAAGCGACATTGGCTTCTCCGCTACGCAGATGCTCGCGCGTCACATTTTGCATGCCCGGCAAAAGCTGTTCGCGTATTTGTAAGAGTTTTTGCTTCTGGGCAGCAAGGAAATTTTCCCAGTCCGGTGCGGAGCGTAAGAAAGCGAGCGTCGCTTTAACTTTTTTGCGACGCTCGCTCTCTCTGGACAAAACCGATGCGCCCCTTTCGGGCACCGTAGTCCGCGCTGTAGAGGTAGCCTGTTGAGGATGGGAAGAATCTTTTCCAAAAGACTTGTTCGCCGGAGCGGCAGACTTCGCCTTTGCAGAAGCCCCCAATTTACCTGTCAGCTCTTTTTTTTTACAGCAGCTTTCTTTGCAGGAGCAGCCTTCTTTGCAGGAGCAGCTTTCTTTGCAGGAGCAGCTTTCTTTGCAGGAGCAGCCTTCTTTGCAGGAGCAGCTTTCTTTGCAGGAGCAGCTTTCTTTGCAGGAGCAGCCTTCTT
>CANRKR010000005.1 GCA_947631275.1 uncultured Akkermansia sp. | reverse complement strand
GATTTTGCCTCCCAACGCCAAATCCTGCTATAATCACGATCTCTGCCCATGAAATCATTTTTCTTGGGACGCATGTGTCACAAAAGGGAGATTATACAGTTAAATTTGGAATTTTCAGAACATTTTATACACGTCATGCTGTGTTGTAAATCTGAGTCAATTTTGTCTTTATATTGTTGAAAGACAATTGTGTACTGAAATCTGTTGCCAACCCTGTGTTTATCACATGGACAAATGATTCTTTCCTATAATATTTATCTCCAAACTGTGATAAAGAGTTTTCTATGGTATTAGCTTTAGCCAATAGGCAAACCAGTTGATAATCCTTGTTGACCTGCTGAGTTTTATTGTTGGGATGAGCCTTTGTATTATGTTGAGTTGCCGTTAGCAAAATCAAATTCTCAACATAGTGCGCTATCTTGGGAAATTGAGATTTTGGAAATATATGATGGACTTGGGTTGCTTCACCATTTCCCCAACTATCATTCACCTCACTAACCGTATGTATCTTTCTTATCAACGCAATGGCTTTCTGTACATAATAGGCGTTGATGACCTCTTGCTTTTCTATTTCATCAGGAGACAATGCCTCTTGCCGAGTTACGGTTTTATCTTTGTCCATATCTCGCCAATTTTTCTTGTTATACATCAAATCGGAATAATAGATAATTCTCCTATTGCTACCGTGTAAATGATGTTCGGCTGCATACACATTAAACACTTTGTGGAACATACGCCTAATATCCAGTCGTGAATGCGATGGTGTATTGCCGTTGATCAAGCGGTAATATCTATCGTATATCTTATCTTTCGCAGTAATTGGATCAATGACACTATCTTTCTTATATTCTTCAAAGTACTTTACAAAGCCACTATCCGACATAACTTTCATAAAGTAGCAGTATAAGAAATTGTATGCGTTTCTATCCTTGCGCGAAATATAATCCAACAAGTCCTCGTTGGCAACAGAGAATGTCAATGCACCATCGACAGTTTCAACATTTAGGATATGAGCATACGCCAAAAGTTTCAATGGTTGAGATAGAACTTTGTTGTATTCGTTGTACGCTCTTTTATCGTTTGCCCATGGTTTGTTGAAAATGACTCTTGTGTTTTGAATAAAATACTGAGTATCCCATACATCGTTTATTACAAAAACAGGCTTGGTCGCTATCAAATTCATTACACAATCCGCCATAAAGCATACAATGTCGGGAGTACACTTTTGATCTACAAACCTTGCATCTTGAGATTTTCGTATATCCAAATCAAATTGATCAAGATATTCATTGATTACATTTCTCATATCCTTATTGCTTGAGTTTTCCAAAAAAGAAGACAGAATTACCATCAATGTTAAGTGAACGAGATCCTAAATTACGGGCAATGGCATAAAATTTCGTAAAAGTATCAGTTGCGTAGAAAGCTAAATCATTGCTTGTTATAATGTCGTCACCCCTTACCAGTGTAAGAATCGCCACAGAACCGTCGGCTATGCACTCTTTAGGCAAGAAACAGGCACGAGGATTATATGTTAAATTGGGGAGTAAAACGCAGTTTGGCTGATTCAGATATTTTGCAACATCCAATCCCTTTATATTATCAATGTAGCAATCATAATTGGGAATATTGACAATTTCATTATTTCCAATATTGCGAGATTTAAGCACTCTAATTTTGCCGTTGTTTTTTGTAACTGACTTGGTTATAACTCTATCTCTATATACCTTAAATACATTAAATTCCATTTTATCCGCCACCTCATCAAAAGCCTCGTTACGATAAATTATCCAATATGGGAATCGTTCGTCCGTTAGATAGGTTTGCTGATGACACGTTACTTCATCCGTGATATATGATTCCACAATTGTATTTTGAGGTTTCTTTTGTGTATCAAGAATAAAACAAATGGTTTCAATCTTGACACCCTTGAACGCTTTTTCTCCAAAATCGATTATGCGAGAAATATTTTTCTCTTTCATGAGTGTGCGAGTTGCACCGAATTCAGGAGCATTTATGAGGCTCTTCGGGACTATTAGAGCCACAACAGACCCAATCTTCATAGCCTTTTCTATGAAGAATGAGAATATATTATTGGTGCTTTTGTTGAATGCGTTTGCCCTGTATCTGACTAACAATTGCTTTTCTTTTGTCAGTTTTTTGTATGGGGGGTTTCCAACTACAATATCATACTTTTTATTGAAATTATGTAGCAAGAAATCTGCGTTGATAAAATTGATGTGGATATTATCAGGTACATCAATCTTCGTTACCAATTCTCTTAAGACTTCGATGCTGTCTGCACTAATATCTACCACATCAATATTAACCGTTTGCACACTCGCATACTTCAATATTAAAACTGGTAAAAAATTACCAACACCTATAGATGGCTCCAAAATGTCTAATTTCGTATAGTTTTTAGCATCAGGCAGACTCTTAACTATCGCGTAACATATATCTTGTCGAGTATAATATGCTGCATTATCTTCTCGTTGAGCATTTGCCAACTCTGCAAGTTTGGATAATTCAGCAAACCTATAATGACTGTCACTTCTAATGTAATCCACCAAACAAGAATGGGTCGTCAACCTTTCCTTGTCTATCAGTACTTTTATGTCTTGTTCCGATAAAGAACGTTTACACAATGTTTTGCGAACCTTAGCTGCGATTTGTCTAAATATAACAGTCGGTACTGCTTCGCCTAAACTCTGGCGGATATTTATTTCCTCCTGTTTCAAGAACGCTTCTTTCTCTTTTAATGGCATTCTATTCAATTCTTCAAAAGGAATATCACTCCAATTAAAAGAAGATGGAACAGACATCATAAGCATAACCTCCCTGATACTGAAGACTCTGTTATCAACAGGATGAACAGTATTTTGACTTGATAAAATATCATTACGCGTGTGAATACAAGGTGCTACCTTATCCCAATACTGACGCGTATATTTGTCCCCATTCTTATGTGTATTATAAATTATAGCACCATTTTTTATACTATGAGGAATCTTTGTGATGTCTGTATTATCGAATGCAGATTGTCCCTCTTGGATGTCTTCAATCCACGATTCCATGCGAGGCGAGTATTTTCGGAAATTGTGATATATATCACTTTTTGAAATCTCTCCCATTGTTTTCAAGGACGGTAAATGACCTATCACCTGTCTTAGCGTTCTCGTGGGTTGCTTGTCGGGGAAAATATCGTATGGCGTTGTTTCTTTCAAGTCTTTACGAACTCCAATCACCAGTGTTCTTGTTCTACTCGAAGGATTACCATAATCTTTAAAGTTCAGTATTTTATACAGAATATTATATGCTCCAGACAAATTTGTCTCTATAGCGTCTTTAATAGACTTGTCTTTACCATCAACATCGGTGCATACAGAGGTTAGGAAAGTTCGAACATTCTCAAATATGAAAAACTTAGGCTTAATCTGTTGAGTCATTTTTATAGATTCAACAACCAGCGAGTTACGTTTTAGCTCATCTTTCTTCTTGTGGTTGGCAACAGACATGCCTTGACAGGGAGGTGTCGCAATCAACACATCTAAGTCAGATAAATTCAGCACTCTTTTCCACTTAAACAACTCAGCAAAGACTTTATCCTTTGTCTCTTGCGTAGTCATATCTCCGCAAATATATCCGCTATTATAAAGACATTTTTGATTGAATTTCTGAATTTTTAGTCTGCGTTCCAAAAGTTCAACTGTGGCAACACAGTAGAAACCCTCCTCTTTAAAACCGTAACATCCAACACCAGCGCTGCTGAATAGGCTGACGTATGTCCTCAATCCAGATAGGGAATGTTCGTCTGTCAATGGCATTCCTGGCAACTCCAAACTTGGGTATAATGTTACTTTTGCCATATCAATTTACTCTTCCTAAATTTCACACGACCACAGAAAGAAATCTGTGAGATGATCTCATTATATCCCCATTTGCTGAATACATCAAGCAGTTATTTAAGTAAGTTCTACGCCACTTTATTGACCGCTTGGCAAATGTAGGGAATGGCGGGACGGTTGGGGACATCCACTCGGCGCGTGTAGCTCTGAGCCGTCATGATGTGACGCACCAGCAGACGCATCTTCTCCGTGTATGTCTCCTTGGCATACGTCGCGAAGTTGAACCAGAGCAGGTAGTTGTTCAGGTGCTTCGTGGAAACGCCGTTAAACTCCCGCACAAAGCGTTTCAGCCCGCCGTGATAGGCGTTGATGTGCTGGATGCTGTAACAGCCCTTCTTGGAAGAAAAAGCGTCCACCATCACGCGATTGAGTCCATGCTCGGAGGCGAGGCGATTGTACACCGATGCCCCATCCGCACACACCGTGGATGCCTCTGCAATATGCCCACCCAGCACCGCCTCAACCCCCGCATAAGAACCCTTGCCGGTCTCCGCGACCTTGGCAACGCTCTTCCCACTGCGATTTACGGCACACGGTACACAGACTTGCTCAAACGAAAGTCCGCGCTTCCTCCCCTTGTGGAAGATAGATGACCCACGTTTGCGAGGCTTACGCCCCACCGCTTTGCCTCCCTTGTACGACAGGCGAAAATACGTCTCATCCGCCTCCACGATACCCGACAGCGTGATATTTTCCAGTATCAGGTTGAGACTGTCGCATATCTTATGCCTCCACAAAAACGCCGTGTTCCTGTTCACCCCGATCAACTCAGCCGTCTTCCGGACCGTCATCCCATGCAGAAAGCACGAGACAAACTCCCGCCACGTCATCGCATTCAGCTTCGAGTTATACATGACCCCGCCAGTTGTCGCGGAGAACGTGCAGTGGCAGTGCTTACACTTGTACCTCTGCTTCCCCTTGGCTGACCTCCCGCACCGAGTCACCCCTTTACCCTTCGCCCCACAATGCGGACAAACATACCCATCCGCAAATTTCGCTTCCACAATAGCTTTCTGGTCAACACGTAGCGTTTGCTCGGTCACATATTCGATGAATTTCTCTCGCTCACCCATCGAGAGCTTCAGAAACTGCTTAATAACTTCCTGTGTATTGGTTGTGATCATCGACTTCTTGGTTATTCAATAAAGCAAATATATCACATGAATTCAACTTTGTCAACAAAAAAATGCACCAAATTCAAAAAAATCAACACTGTGGTAGGACAGAGCCAAAATTTTTAGGGACATTGAAGAAGGTTTAGGTAACGGAATTCCATACACAACTGTTGGGAATGAAGAAAAAGAATCGGACGAAATTGATACTTTTAAGCAAAAATTGCACCGAAATGTGATTGGACCTGTTTTACAGAAAGCAAAAGAGCATTACGGTGACGAAATGAAATCTTCGGACGAAAAGCAGTTGATGGGCAATTTGACATCTGATATGAATCAAAACGTTGACAGGATGTTTGCAGAGCACAAAATCCAGCAGCGAACGATTGAACAGGAACACAAAGATGAGTTGCAACAGGCTAAAGAGTGCGGCGCGACACATGAACAGATTGAGGAATTGGATCGGAAATATGCTCAAAAGCAAGAGGAGGAACGACAACGACTGAATAACGAACTGACAGATTTTTCGTCTGACCTTGCCAAGACTACGGCTGAAACGGTGGTTCAAACCATAGAAAGGAACGTAAGAACTCGACAGAAACAAAGCATCGAGGGAGATATTCGTGACCATTTGCGCGGTTTCAGTCGAACGATACCCTCATTCCTGATGGCGTACGGGGACGAAAAGCTGACTCTCGCAAACCTCGATGACTACACCGAGGATGATGTCTTCTTTGAAGTGACCGGAATTTCGGAGGATGATTTCCGTTTTCTTCGCGATGGAGGAGAGTACATGGATCCCGAAACAAAAGAACAAAAACACTTTGAGGGACATCTTTTTGACGAAACGGTATTCAACGACTCAGTGCAGGAGTTTCTCAAAAAGAAAAAGGAGTTAAGCAATTATTTTGACGAGAGTCACACGGAGGACATCTTTGACTACATTCCACCGCAGAAGACGAACCAGATTTTTACACCTCGACGCGTGGTGAAGCAGATGGTTGATGCCTTGGAAGAGGAAAATCCCGGATGTTTCGACAATCCGGAACATACATTCGCGGATCTTTACATGAAGTCGGGCATGTACATTGCGGAAATTGTGAAGCGACTTTTCCGCAGCAAAAAAATGAAGGAGCTATACCCGGATGATGGGGAGCGCATTCAACACATTTTACAGAAGCAGGTCTATGGCATGGCTCCTACCCGTATCATCTTCCTTATCGCAACGAATTATATCCTCGGTTTCGATGATACGGAAAAGACTAATACAAAGAACTTTGTCCAGGCAGATGCCGCCGCTGCAGCAAAGAACGGTTTCTTGGAAGAGCTTGTCGAACAGCACTTTGGCAAGTAGAACCGCCTACACTGTTTATTATATATTGAATATCAATATCTTATTTGCAATTATATATATTGTATCCTTTTCACCGCAGTGTGTGGTAACAACTCTCTGCTCAATACAACACCATTACCCCCATCTTACCCCAAAATTCTCTCCTCTTCCTACCGCCTCGACTCTTTCCCTACCCCATCACTCTCCGACAACTTCTCTTTTTTCGATTCTTTCTCTGCCATTGACCTCTTATTCATCTCATTCAATATAGCCGTAAAAATACACCCTGGATCATTCTCTTCTTCTGCCGCCTTTTTCCTCTCCTCCTTCGCTGCTTTCTCCAGCTCCGCCTCCCTCTTCTTTGTCTCGTAGGTTCCATCCATCTTATTGAGCATATCAACAATCCTGATGAGTCCTCTCCAGTTGCCTTTCTGCGCCTCTGCTTCCGCTTGCTTACTCAATAACTCCATCCTTCGCTCCCATGTCATCACTGCTGCGGAGTCTGCCTGACCCCGCAATTCTGCGATCAACTTGATAATGTTAGCATTTCTCGCAAGCCGACTCGCATCGGACCTTACCGCAGCCTCACTCTTCCCATTGCAATCAAAAGCCTTGCGATAGGCTACAGCCTGTCGTTCTCCCGACACAATCAGCCGTGCAAACTCCCGCTGTCTCTCAGTTAAATCTCCTTCTTTTGCCATAATCTGTCACAATTTGTCACAGAAAAGAATACAGCCCGCCCTCTTCCGTGTCAACCAATTTTCCCTCAGTTCAATACACCGGATTTTCCCCTCCTGAATTGTGGCTCATGCGTTCATTAGGATGCACTCCACAGAACCACCTCAATCAGCCAAACCGGGGGAAATGAGAAACGAAAAAGCATGACGCATCTCTACCCCATACAAAACAACACGAGACAGCGTCTTGAAACGGATTGACAACAAAACACGTCTCGTGATATAAGCGCGAGAGTTGAGCAGCTCCCCTGAGAAAGTTTATGATGACGCTTGAGATATTTCGCCGGAAGATAGCAGCGGGAGAACCGCTGGAGGGAGAAGAGATGATTTCCTTCATGCGAGCGCAGAGTGACGCCGCACGGCGCATCTTGTGCGAACTGAACAACGCCTACCACACGCCGCAGGAGGTCCAGAAACTCTTTGCGCAACTTACGGAGCAGGAACCGGATGACACCTTCACCCTCTTCCCTCCCTTCTACACCGACTTCGGTCGCAACATTCACATCGGGAAACGCGTATTCATCAACTCCTGCTGCCAGTTTCAGGATCAGGGCGGCATCTACATCGGAGACGGCTGCCTGATCGGCCACAGCGTTATCCTCGCCACACTCAATCACCACCTTGCCCCCGAGCGTCGGCAAAATCTTTCCCACGCCCCCATCCGCATAGGTCGCGGGGTATGGCTGGGAGCCCGCGCGACAGTCCTGGCCGGGGTCACCATTGGAGACCATGCCGTCGTTGCCGCCGGTGCAGTAGTGACCAGGGACGTCCCGGCGCGCGCCATCGTAGGCGGGATACCTGCCAAAATGCTGCGTAGCATTGATGATCAGAGGCAGAGTTCGAGTCCGTCGTAAGCCGGAGAAATGAAGTCCGGAAGATAGGCGGTCAGCGCGCTGTATTCCAGGCGGTGACCGGAGTGGGTGATGTAGCCGCGTCCTGGTTTGAGCTCACGCATGAGCGCCACTGTCTCGTCCACACACAAGTGCGTACGGTGCGGCGGGAAGCAAAGGCCGTCCATCGCCAGAGCATCCAGACCTCGCAGCATCGGGGCAGATTCCGGCGGCAGCTCCTTGATATCCGGAACATAGCCAAACGAAGCGCCGTCAGCACTCCGGAAGACGTAGCCATAAGTCTCCACAGCAGCGTGAATGACGCGCACAGGCTGCACCTCGATGTCGCCCACGCGGAAGGCTGCACCGCCGTGACAGAGGCACCGGGCACGCACATAGCCCCGGTACGTCTGCTTCTCCGCAAGAGCCCAGGGATACATCTCCCGCAAGCGAGCGAGACACCCCTCCCCGGCGTAGAGCGGCAGCAGCTCATCCCTCTCCCAGCAGAAGGCGCGTAAATCGTCGAACCCTGCCACGTGGTCGAGGTGCTCATGCGTGTAAATCACGGCATCAATGGCGGTGAAGCCAAACTTGAGAGCCTGCGCCCTCAGGTCGGGCCCGGAATCCACAAGCAACTTCGTAGAATGCGTCGAAACGAGCACCGATGAACGCAGGCGCTTGTTGCGGGGATCAGTGGAGGTGCAGACCTCGCAACGGCAGCCGATCACGGGAACTCCCGTGGACGTGCCACTGCCGAGAAAAAGAACCTTCATACGCTAACATTGAGGATTGCTTTCCGGCGGTATTATGGCATAATGGATGCCCAACGGAAAGCAAATTATGCTCGCGCTGCTCAAGATACGCAACCTGGCTCTCGTCGATGAGCTGGTATGGGAGCCGGGTGCGGGATTTCTGAGCATCACCGGCGAAACCGGCGCGGGCAAGTCGGTCATCATAGGCGGCATTTCACTGGTCCTGGGAGATCGGGCGGACAAGACTTGCATCCGAAGCGGAGAAACGCAATGCACGCTGGAAGCTCTCTTCCAACTGCCGCGCCCGGAGGACATCAACGCGCAGCTTGAGGAAGCCGGCGCGCCGCCCTGCGAACAGGGAGAACTGATCATCCGCCGCATCATCACTCCTACCGGCAATCGCCAATTCATCAACAACTCGCCCGTCACCCTCTCCCTCCTGCGCCGGATCAGCAGCGGTCTCGTGGACATGCATCATCCGGATTCCGCCCGGGGCCTTACGAACCGCGAAAGGCAGCTTGCGCTACTGGACGCGTTTGCAGAGGCATCGGAAGAAGTAGGCGCGTACACGCAGGTCTACCACGCCTGGCAGCAAGCGGCGAAGGAGTACAGAGAACTTGCTCAGAGCGAAGCCGCCAACGAGCGCGAACTCGACTTTCTGCGCCACCAGATTGCCGAAATCGAGACCGCCGAATTCACGGCGGAAGAGGTTCAAACCCTGGAGGAACGTTGGCAGCGTGCAAGAAATGCCGGTCGCCTGCGCGACACGGCAGCCCCCCTGCCCGCTCTGCTGGATGGCGGCGACGGCTCGGCGCTGGATATCCTGCGGCGAGCAGTGCGACAAGCGCGAGAACTGGAACGGATGGATGGTTCCTGCGCAAGGTGGCTTCAACCACTGGAAGAAGCCGTGGCAAATCTGGACGAAGTGACGGCCTCTGCACAGGATTACCTGGATTCCCTTGAAAGTGATCCCGAGCAGCTCGCGAAGCTGGAAGAGCGCATCGCTCAGTTGGACACGCTGCGCCGGAAATACGGCTCGGACTACGAGAGCATCATGGCGCATCTGCAAACCTGTCGTGAAAAGCTGGATGGAATGGAACGCCGCGATGAACGACTCGCAGAGCTCGAACAGAACGTAAAAGCACGAAAAGAAGAACTTACTGCCGCGGCGAACAAGCTGAGCTTCAAACGTCGCAAGGCCATAACAAAGCTGGAAAAAACATTCCTCACACACGCAGAGCATCTCGGTTTTCGGCAGGCGCTCTTCCGCGTGGAACTTGAACCATCGGCGGAACCCGGACCCCACGGAGCAGAAAATGTCGAGTTCCTCTTTGGTCCCAATCCCGGTGAACCGCTGAAACCGCTGCGTCAAATCGCTTCCGGCGGCGAGCTGGCTCGCGTAATGCTTGCGCTCAAGAGCGCACTGGCGAAGCAGGACGACACTCCCCTGCTCATCTTCGATGAAATCGATGCCAACGTGGGCGGCGAAATCGCCCGCGCCGTGGGGAAGAAAATGCAGGAGCTCGGGCGCGACCGCCAAGTTATCGCCATCACACACTTCCCACAAGTAGCAGCTCTGGCTGCACACCACTATCTTATCTCGAAAGAAATCGAGCAGGGCCGCAGCGTATCGCGGCTCGTTGAACTCCGTGAGAAAACGCGCATCGCGGAACTCGTTCGAATGCTCGGCAGCAGCGGACCGGCTGCTGAAGCACACGCTCGCAGTTTGCTTAAGAATTGATCAATCCCCTATCTCGTGAATACAACCCGCCTTCTGATAACCTCCCTCCTTTTTCCTTTGCTCACTTGGATGCTTCCTGCTCCGGCTGCGGCTGAAGGACAAGACCGCGACCTCACCCTCTGGTATCGAGAACCTGGACCTGTGGACGCCCCCAACCTGCCGTGGAATAAGGACGATGCAGCCCGTAGCAAAAGCAACACCGCCAATTATGGAACATGGGAAAGTCGCACCCTGGCCATCGGCAATGGTCGCATTGGCGCCACTCTCTACGATGGTCAGCCTCTGGACTGCCTTGTGCTGAATGAGGTGAGCCTTTGGACGGGCGGACCAAACACCGCAAACAACGGCTCGGGGTACGCCTACGGTCCCCTGTCAAATCAGGAAGAATTCGGCAGCTACCAACCTTTCGCCCAGCTTTTTGTACGCTACGACACTCCGGGAGAAATCAGCGATTTTGAGCGTAGCCTTGATCTGAAAGACGCTACAGCGCGTGTCTCTTACACGGAAAAGCGCGGCGATGAGCTTATCAGACACGAGCGCATGTCATTCACCAGTAAACCGGATGATGTTATCGTGTACAGCGCCAAAGTTGATCAACCGGGAAAACTCAATGCAGACATCGCCCTGCTCCCCTTCCATACGGTGAAATATGCCAAGGTGGGGACGAATGAATTCATCATGTCCGGCACATTGGCGAATGGTGAAAAGTTTGAGGGTCGAATCCTCGTGCTGACTGAAGATGGAACCTGTTCCATAAGTGGTCCGCGTGCGAAATTCGAAGTCACTTATGAAGGGAAAGGAAGTGGACAACATCCTGTGTATGACGGCACAAAAGCGCCCTATCTCAAAGTGCGAGACGCGACAAAGTTCACCGTGCTCATCTCCCTCGCAACGGATTACAAAATGGATCCCAAGTCGGGCTGGAAAGGCGAAACGCCGGACAAACGCAACGCCCGTACGCTTGCCGCCGCTCGCAAGATTGATCTCGCTACTCTTCACAAGCGCCACGTCAAGGATTATCGCTCCTTGTTCAACCGCGTTGCGCTGCGGTTCGACTCAGGCACGCCTGAGGATCGCAAAAGCATGCCCATCAACGAACGCCTCGAGGCCTACAAAAAAGATCAGACTGATCCGGAATTGGAAGCCTTGCTCTTCCATTTTGGACGCTACATGCTCATCAGCGGATCACGACCTGGAAATTTACCCATGAATCTGCAGGGCATATGGAATATCATGGTACACGCTCCCTGGGCCTGCGACTACCATACGAACATCAACGTGCAAATGTGTTATTGGGGAGCGGAAGTGGCCAATCTTTCGGAGTGCCATGAGCCATTGATGGATTTCATCTACGTGATGCAGGAACCATTGGCGGAAACCACGAGGAAAGAATTCGGGGAACAGACGAGAGGATGGACTACTCGAGTCTCACAGAATCCCTGGGGCGCCGGCGGCTGGACCCAATGGAATATGCCGGTGAATGCATGGTACGCCCTGCACATGTGGGAGCATTACCTCTTCACCCAGAACACAAAATTCCTCAAAAAACAGGCCTACCCCGTCTTCAAAAATGTCTCGCAATTTTGGGAAGACCGCCTCAAAGTAGTCGGCGCCGGCGGCAAGGGGCTTGAATCCGGTAATAAACCTCTTGATCCGGAACAGCATCCTGAACTCAAGGAAATTGAAGCAGGTTCACTCGTTGCGCCCAAAGGATGGTCTCACGAGCATGGCCCCGTGGAAGATGGCGTCATGCATGATCAACAGCTCATTCGCGAACTCTTCGGTTTCACTACCCAGGCGGCAAAAATTCTTAAGGCGGACAAAGCATGGGCGAAAACATTGCAAGACAAAAAGCAACGTCTCGTAGGCAATCGCGTGGCGGAAGGGGGCTACCTGCAAGAGTGGATCATTGATCGCCCGGATATGGTTACAGGTCACCGCCACACCTCCCACCTCATCGGTGTGTACCCGGGATCGACTATCACAGCGCGGTCGACACCGGAACTGATGAAAGCTGCAGCGAAGAGCTTGGAACTACGCGGCAACAGCGGGGACAATCGCCGCAGCTGGACCTGGCCCTGGCGCGCCGCCCTCTATGCGCGTTTCCATGATGGTGAGCATGCTCATGAAATGGTGAGCAGCCTGTTGCGGTTCAACATCCTCTACAATTTCCTTGCCACGCATCCTCCCATGCAGATGGACGGTACATACGGCATGACCGCAGCGATTGCCGAAATGCTGCTGCAAAGTCATGACGGCATCATCGAACTGCTGCCGGCTTTGCCGAAAGAATGGAAGGATGGGTCGGTAAAGGGTCTGCGCGCCCGGGGAAATATCACTCTGGATTTCTCCTGGAAGGATGGAAAAGTCGAAAACTACACGGTTTATTCTGCCACACCGGAAAAACCGGTCACCCTCCTTGTGAATGGAGAAGAGAAGAGCGCGATGGCAAAACCCCTGACAACTGCTAAGAAGAATAAAAAAACGAAACAGACGAAACATTCTGATTGACTTATTCAGTCAAATACGATACACAACGAAGTTGACATGAAAGAGACGCTCACCACACTCAGCAAGGTGCTGTTACTGGCGCTGTGCATCTGCGTAACAGCCCCGGCACAAGATGATACTGACACTCCGACTAACACCGGATCCGGTGAGTCTGAAGCCAACGATTCTGGTGACTCCTCCAAGTCCGCAAAGAAGAAAAAGGCAACCTCAAAGAAAAAGAAGTCTGTGATGAGCTCCCTCAGCGAGATGGATGTCTTCAACGCCGAACCCGACAAGAAAGCCAAATTCTTCTTTTATCTGCAATCTGCCAGTTGGTGCCCACACTGCATCAAAGCAATGCCGAACATCGTCAAGATTTACCCGGAGATGAAAAAGGATAAGGTGGAAATTATCCTTTGCGGATGGGACAGGACAAAAGAAGGCGCAGAGAATTACCTCAAGACCTTCGAGGCCCCCTTCCCCGGCGTGATGCGGGAGGAAGGCAAGGGGCTTCCCGGGTTCGTGGAGGTACGAGGAATTCCCCATGCTACTTTCGTCAATGCTAAGGGACAACTCATTGAAGACGGTGGCATTGGCCTCGTCTGGCAGTGGAAAAAACTCATCAAACAAAAGCCCAAGAAGGAGAGCAAAGAGAGCAAAAAAAGCAAAGACGAAAAGTAGGTTGCTTCCCTGAAATGGAGCAAATGGATACTTCGGAGTATTTGCAGGCAGAAGGGGTCTGATTTTTTGCTTTCCCTCTTTCGTGTTTCGTTGTTTGAAGTGCGTAATTGGGCTTGATTTTGCGGGCGTAGTGGCGTACACTCGCGCGCAACATGGCAGATCGCAAAAAACCGTATCCGTTCAATGAGTTTGAGCCCGCCTGGCAGAAGGTCTGGGATGAGCAAAAAACCTTCCACGTGGGCAATCCCGGTGACCCGGGATTCGATGCCTCTAAGCCCAAGCGTTATATCCTGGACATGTTTCCGTACCCCAGCGGGGCGGGACTGCATGTAGGGCATCCGGAGGGCTACACCGCCACGGACATCGTGAGTCGCTACCTGAGGCGCAGGGGGTACAACGTCCTGCATCCCATGGGATGGGACTCCTTCGGTCTGCCGGCGGAGCAATACGCTATCAAGACGGGACAGCACCCGGCGGTGACGACGGCGGCTAACATCGACAACTTCCGCCGCCAGCTCAAGATGCTCGGTTTTTCGTATGATTGGGATCGCGAAATCGCAACCACGGATCCGAAATATGTGCGCTGGACACAGTGGATTTTCCTCCTCCTTTACAACTCTTACTACGACGAGACGGCCAAGAAAGCGCGCCCGGTGAGCGAATTGGAATCGAAGGGATGGACCCGCGAACAAATTGACGCCGTGCGCCTGGCGTACGTGGCGGAAGGCATGGTCAATTGGTCACCGGACATGGGAACCGTATTGGCCAATGAAGAGGCGGAAGAGTGGCGCAGCAAAGGGTTTACGATTGAGCGTCGCAAGCTGCGCCAATGGATGCTGCGCATCACCGCCTATGCCGAGCGCCTCATTGATGAACTGGAAACCCTCGACTGGCCGGAGAGCATTAAGCTGCTGCAGCGCAACTGGATTGGCAAGTCTACCGGGGCAGAGGTAGTCTTCACATGCGGGCAGCACAAAATCACCGTTTACACCACCCGCCCGGACACCCTCTTTGGCGCCACGTACATGGTGCTCTCTCCGGAACACGAACTCGTGGAGCAGATCGCCACACCGGAACAGATGGACGCCGTGCGCGCGTACAAAGCGGTCTGCGCGGAAAAGAGCGATCTGGAACGCACTGACCTTTCCAAAGAAAAGACCGGCGTGTTCACCGGAGCGTATGCCGTAAATCCGGTGAACGGCAAGGAAGTGCCCGTCTGGATCGCAGACTACGTGCTCACGGGCTACGGCACGGGAGCCATCATGGCGGTACCGGCTCACGATGAACGCGACTACGAATTTGCCACGAAATTCGGTCTGCCGATCATCCAGGTCGTGCAGCCGGACGACCCTGCCACGCCATGGCAGGACTTCTGTGGATATGATGGCACGATGGTCAACTCCGAATACCTTGATAGTCTGAGCGTACTGGAGGCAAAGGCCGCTATGATCCGCAAGCTGGAGGAAGAGGGCAACGGACGCGGCAAAGTCAATTACAAACTGCGTGACTGGCTCTTCAGTCGCCAGCGGTACTGGGGAGAACCCTTCCCCATCCTGTGGGACAAAGAGACGGGGTTGCACCACCCGCTCTCGGAGAGCGAGCTTCCCCTGCTCCAGCCGGAGATGAAAGACTTCAAGCCGAGCGGCGACCCACGCGGTCCGCTGGTGAAAGCCGAAGATTGGATTCACTACTCTGACCGCTTCACACGCGAAACCAACACCATGCCGCAATGGGCTGGCTCCTGCTGGTACTACCTGCGCTACCTGGATCCGCATAACGACACGCAATTCATCTCTCCGGAAGCGGAAAAATACTGGATGAGCTCCACGGGCAATCCCGGCGGAGTGGACCTGTACGTGGGCGGTACTGAGCACGCCGTGTTGCACCTGCTCTACGCGCGTTTCTGGCACAAGGTACTCTACGATTACGGTCTCGTCTCCACCCCGGAGCCCTTCAACAAGCTGGTGAACCAGGGGCTTATCCTTGGAGAAGATGGACAGAAGATGAGCAAGAGTCGCGGCAATGTCGTGAACCCGGATGACATCGTACGCGAATATGGCGCAGACGCCATTCGTCTTTACGAGATGTTCATGGGGCCGCTCAGGGAGGTGAAACCCTGGGCAACCAAAGGAGTGGAAGGCATCAGCCGCTTCCTCGCTCGCGTCTGGCGTCTCGCCATGGTGGAGAATCAGGAGGGTAATTGGACCCTTTCCGATAAGCTCACAACCGCGGACACCGGCCTCACCCCCGCCCGCAAAGAGCTGCACCGTACCATCAAAAAAGTCACGGAGGACATCGAAGCCATGAGCTTCAACACCGCGATCTCCAAGATGATGGAATGCACCAACGCCATGACGAGTGCGGAGAGCGTGTGCGTTGCGGATTATGTGGGGCTCCTGCATGTGCTCAACCCCTTTGCTCCGCATATCACGGAAGAATTGTACAGCCGCTTGCGTACAAAGTTCACCGAACTGCCGACGCCGCAGCTCGCCCTGCAAGACTGGCCCGGCTTCAACCCGGATTTCCTCGTGGAAAACACTGTGGAAATTGTGCTGCAAGTGAACGGAAAACTGCGTGACAAATTACAAATGCCGAAGGATGCCGACCGCGTCGCAATGGAGCAGGCAGCCCTCGCTTCCCCGCGCGTGCAGGAATTCACCGCCGGTCTTACCGTGCGCAAAGTCATCGTGGTTCCGGGACGCCTTGTGAATGTCGTAGCTTCCTGAGGACGATTTCACATCCGTGCATGACTGCCGACGCACCCGGACTCCTGCTGGCAGACTGCCCTACCCCGCTGGGTGTCATGCTCCTCGCGGCTACGGGAGAAGCTCTGGTCGGTGCGTGGTTTGAAGGGCAGGCGCATTTCGGCGGCGGCTGGGATCTTTCCCGCGCCGAGCGACGCGATTCCCCCCTGCTCTGCCGGGCGCGGGCATGGATTGGCGCCTACTTTGCCGGTGAAAGACCCGGAGAAAACGCCATGCCTCCGCTCGACCCGCGCGGCACTCCGTTCCAACTCGCCGTCTGGAATCTTCTGCGCACCATCCCTTACGGTTCAACGACCACCTACGGTTCTCTCTCCTCAGCCCTGCGTCGATCCGGCATCCGCGCCTGCCCGCAGGCCGTCGGCGGCGCTGTGGGTCGCAATCCCCTCTGTCTCTTCATCCCCTGCCACCGCGTCCTAGGCGCCGACGGCTCCCTGACAGGCTACGCCGCCGGCAAAGCGCGCAAAAAACAGCTCCTAGGCAAGTACGAGGCGCTTCGTACTCCTAAATTTCAGCTCCGCTCCACAGCTTCCATGCTCTTCCCTCACATGGGCTCCACGGCAACGGAATAAATCTTGCCGTGAAAGTTGCGACCGAGTGTCTGCAAAGGAAGGATGAAACTGCAGCACAGGTCCTTCGTGCGTGGCTGGAAACCCTCTTCCGCGCTCTTGTAGTTATCCAGTTGCATCTTCTCTACCGGAACGCCATCAAGGATGAGCCTGGTTTCACCGGGGGTGCCGATCAGCTCCAGTTTCACCCGCTTGCCAATGGGGAGTCTGGCATCGTATGTAAACTCCATGGTATCCGCACGGCGCAGGCCGATGCGCCCGTCCCGCGTGACGGCGATGAATTCGCCTTCCGGGGAGGAGAGCAGAACCTGTTCTTCGCCCTGAGGGGCCTCTGTCAGCTCCAGCTCAATAGTGAGCTTGTAGGAGGGACCGAGAGCGGGCAGACCAACCTGCTGCGGAAGCGCAAGGGGTCGCAAATCAACCTTGCGCGGGCGGGGCCAGATGTGCATGGGATTAGTGAGGGGAGCAGCACCGATACTTTTCGCCAGTTCGCAGTGCTGGTCATAAGAGTCGGGTAGTTGGGATGAACCCCAGATCTTTTGAGAAAGAGAGTTGAGGGAGTCATCAATCATCGGCCAGATATCATACATCCCATAGCCGTTGTGACGCAAGTCGGTCGCGTCATTCCACACGGCAAAGGCAGCGCCGAGCAACTGGGGATGCGCCGCAGGTATCTGCTCACGGTACATCATGTTCGGCTGCCAGTGATTGTAGATCCACGCCAGATTCTCGTCCATGTTGTAGTAACTTGCAAACGGCACGTAGTAGAGGTAAACATCGTTGCTATTGATGACATTGAAACCAAGTTCAAGCGCCTCCCATGCGGACATCCAGTTGGTGTTCCAGAGGTTCATCTGCACGCCCTGAGACACGACGGGCGTCTCTCCCTTCTTCCGAGTCAGACTGCCCCATACGCGCGGGGTGTAGCCGCGTCCCAGCACGTAGCGCAGCAAACCATCCGTGTACTTGCGATAATCTTCCGCATCGCCGAAAAATTCATCGGCTCCCACGTGCACCACACAGCCATCAAACACAGGACGCCCCAGTTTCTCATCCTTCAGCAGATACTCGTCCATGCAGTGCTCCACGAAACTTAAAGTTTCAGGATTGGCAGCATCCAGCATCTCACAACGACGCTTTTCATGATTTTTCATGGGCCCCTTGTAAATGAGGTCCGGGCGCATGCGAGTAAGGGCGAGTGCGTGTCCCGGTGTATCCAGCTCCGGCACAATGTTCACGCCACGCTGACGGGCATAATCGATGAGCGCGCGGAACTCGCCCCTGGTGTAGGATACATCCCCGGAAGTGAGCGGAGTTCCGTCCTGACCATGAATGTACGACTCCAGACGGAAAGAAGAATAGCTCTCCTTGAAGGGGTCTCGCCCCGCATCCACATAGGTTTCATGGAAAACGAAGTTATTATTGATGACGAGGTGCAAGTCGTTCATCTTGAACCACGCCATTGTGTCGATGACCTCGCGCAGCTCGGAGAGGGTGTAGTGGGTTCGCGCGATGTCCAGAAGCATGCCGCGCACGCTGTAGCGGGGGAAATCCACCGCGGTGCCGCAGGGAATACTTCCGTTCCCACTGCGCAGCGCCTGCAGTATGGTGCGTGAAGCCCAGAAGAGGTTGCCATCCGCAGAAATGCCCTCCGGAGTAACGTCGATCCGATACCCCTCCGGTCCCCACTGGGGGTGAGCCATTTTCCCTTCCTCCACACCCAGCACGATATCCGCCTGCTCGGTCGATTCGGAATCCACCAGCCTCACGGGCAGCCCAGCGACGCTTTCCAGTTCTGCCCGGAAAATTTCGGCGCGCGCGCGATCCCCCCATTTTACCTTGATCTCCCTGCCGGGCTGCCAGAAGCCCTGCCCACCCTGCCATTGCAGAATATCCGGAATGACCCTGGGTTTGGCGTTGCCGGTGTTCGGCTTCCCCGGCACGATGATCTCCAAATCTCTGCTATAGGCCGTCTGTCCATCTTTAGTCACCCGCAGCAGCACCTTCACCGGCACATCAGAGATAACGCTGTTCACCTTGCCTTCCGCAGTAATGATTTGCTCGTAATCTGTCCCCGCGAGTTCCACCGTGGCGCCCTCTTCGACCTGAGGCAACACAATTTGAGTGCGCTCGGCATTGAAAGTTGGATTGGAGAGGGTATCGGCGATTTCCTGTGCCGTTTTTGCAGGAAGAGAAGAGGCGGTGAGAGCCAGCATAATAGAGAAAAGAAACGGTTTCATGAATCCCAGCGTGCTGTATGATCGATTTATCTGCTTATAATACATGAGTACGTTCTTTCGAGATTCTTTTTATCATTTTTTCTTATGAAAAGCGCGCGTGCCGTAAAAATTCCTCACACAAACTTTAACCACCGCTATGACGCTCATGAAAGTATTTTACCTGAGAGTGGACACAGAGTTAAGGACAAAACGTTGGGGCGGCAGACTTATCACGAGGTGGTACAACCGGGACAATCCCGCACGAAATGATCCGGAGAACACTCAACGAGTTGGGGCACGTGATCGGTGGGGCAGAGCTCCGGGCGCCCCAGCGTGTTGCGCTCGCGGAAACTACAACCGCGCGGCGGGGAGAACATGGCAGGAGGAAGACCCGGAATTCCGGGCAGAGGCTGCCCTTTGGCACAGGGAACAGGACGCGCCGCAAGCAAGGCCCGGGTGTAAGCGTGCACCGGGTTGGAAAAAAGCTCCTCTTTCCCCGCTTCTTCGACAATGCTGCCGGCGTACATCACCGCCACGCGATGAGCATATTCGCGCACGACGCCAAGATCATGGGAAACGAGAATGATGGCAGTGCCCAGCTGCTGCTGACGCTCGCGAAGCAATGAGAGCACCTGCTGCTGCACCACGACATCAAGGGCGGTGGTCGGTTCATCTGCCAGCAGGACAGAAGGACGTGTGATGAGAGCCATGGCAATCATAACGCGCTGGCGCATCCCCCCGGAGAACTCATGAGGGTAGCAGAGGGCACGCCGGGGAGCATCCGGGATGCCGGTGAGCTCCAGCTCACGCACGGCGAGCTCGCGGGCCTCGGCTCGGGAGATACCGCGGCGGTGCAGGAGGAGGGGCTCGGCCACCTGGTCAACGATGCGCATGCACGGATTCAGCGAGCTCATGGGATCCTGGAAGATCATGGAAATATCGTTGCCGCGCAGGTGGCGCAACTCCTTTTCCGGCAGATGCAGCAGGTCTTTCCCGCGAAGCCATGCTCGGGATTCAGAAGCAATGACCGCCGGAGGCTGCGGCAGCAACCCCATCAATGCCATACTCGTCACGGATTTTCCACTGCCTGATTCTCCCACCAGCCCCAGAGTTTCCCCGGCGCGTAGAGTGAGATCCACCCCGTTCACCGCGTACACCGTGCCGCGCTGCGTCCGGAACTGCACACTCAGGTTGCTCACCTGCAGCACGAGATCCTCTGAAGCTGTTTCCTCCATGAAAATTTAATCGGGTTGACGGGATTTGACAGCAAAGTGAAGAGTGCGCAGCGAGCGCTCTTCGAGTTGCAGAGAGCCTACAATGCTGCGCAACACCTCCAGCGACGCCGCAGCATCATAGAGTGCATCATGCCAGGTTCTGCCCGGGACCAGTTCATTCACGCGCCCCACCACTCCCAACGCCTCACACACGGCGCTGAGTCCCCACTCCCTTTGCCGGGGCATGCAGCGGCGCGCCAGAGCAAGAGTATCCAGCCACGGGGAGAATCCGTGCCCCGGAAACACGCGCAGGAAACGCCACTCGGTGGATGGGTTGTGACCCACGATCACGCAACCACTCAGCAGTCGCTTCAGGGTGGGCCAGAGGCTCAGCAGCGTGGGCGCATTCTGCAACTGGCGAAGGGTGATGCCGTGCAGTTTGGTCGCACTGCGGCGGATACCGCGCTCACAGGCAAGACAGGACACAAAACACTCTTCTTTGCCGAAGAGAGAATCGACACGCACAACGCCGATCTGGATCGGCAGGTCGGTTTCACCCGGCAACGCCCCGGAGGATTCAAAATCAATGGCGGCAAAAGGAAGACGCCCGATGGGTCCCTGCGGTATCATCGGCGTGTCCAGGCAAGCGCCTGCTGAATCTCCTCCAGCAGGGCGGGATAATCGCAGGTGGTGAAAATACCGTCTCGGTACAGCTCCCTGCCATCCACGACGGTGAGACAAACCTCCGCCCCGGTGGAGGAGAAGACCACTTGCGACACGATGTTATGCACGGGCTGCATGTTGGGCGCATCCAACGAAAGGGCAATAAAATCTGCCTTCATGCCGGGCTCTAAGGAACCGATGCGTGGCTCATGCAGGGCCTCTGCTCCACCGCGGGTCGCCATGGTGAGCACCTGCTGCGCCGGGGATTTCGTAGGGTCAAGATGGTGCACCTTGTGCAGGAGGGACGCCACGTACATCTCACGCAGCATGTTCTGGGCATTGTTGCTCGCGGGACCATCTGTTCCCAGACCCAGGGGAACGCGCGCGTTCAGCAGGGTGTCGACAGGGGACACTCCGCTGGCGAGCTTCATGTTGGAAGCGGGATTGTGCACGCCGGCGCAACGCCCATCCGTCAGCAAGAGGGCATCCTCCTCCCGAATATCCACGAGGTGGAAGAAGGTGGCGTCCGGCTGTAAGAGACCGAGTTTCTCACAGTAGGCCACAGGACGCAGCCCGTGGTCTTTCAAACACTGCTCAGTCTCGTGGCGGGTTTCCGCGAGGTGCATGCCGAAAAGCGAGCCTGTTTCATCCGCCAGCTCCCGACAGAGACGCAGCAACTCCGGTGTCGTGGTGTACGGGGCATGCGGCACAACAGCCTGGCGAATGCGTGGGTGATCTTTCCATTCCTCGGCATAGCGGCGCACGCGGTCACAATATTCCTCAACATTTGCCGCAGCGATAGAAGGAAAGAAGTTGGTGACACTCTCACCCAGAACTGCGCGCATCCCCATTTCATCGGCAGCGCGAAAAACGCTGTCTTCGAGCATGTACATGTCGTAGAAAGCTGTTGTGCCCGTGCGAATCATTTCCGCCAGGCTGAAGCGGGCGCCGAGTTCCACGAGTTCCGGTGTGAGTTTGGCTTCCTGCGGGAAGATATCCTGCTGGAGCCAGTCCTGCAACGCTTTGTCATCAGAATACCCGCGCAGAAGACTCATCGACACGTGCGTGTGTGCATTGACAAGTCCGGGCATCAGCACCGCACGCCCCAGATCCACGCGTCTGGCGTCAGGGTAAAGAACTTCGAGTACATCCGCATGTCCTGTGCAGACGATACTGTCACCCGCCACCGCCAGAGCAGCATCCTGGATCACATCCCTCGCGTCATTCTGCGTGATTAGGTAATCCGCCGTATAGAGAGTGTCACATTCCATGAGCGTCTAGTAAAAAATAGATGCGCACACCAGAAGCAGCAGCGCGTAAAGAGCGCCTGCTATAGCCAGAATCCTCACAGCGCGCAGGTGCTTCTCCATCCATTCCGCGGCATCCCTCAGCAGGTACGGTTTCACCACCAGCACGATCGCCACCGTCAACACGGGGTACCACCACAGCGGAATCAGCTCCCGCAGAGTTTCTTCCCGCATATAGGAAGCCGAAAGCGGCAATGCCGCCGCCAACAGCAGGAATGCCCCCGCCACACGCCCAAACAGGTTCGGCGTGGGATACTTGTACAACACGGCACAGACAACCAGGCAACTGAATAACAGGATCGTACGGATACCCTCAAAGTCATACAAACTAATCATCAGGGGATTATTCGGAAAATCCCAGAGCAGAAGCACTGCCCAAACGCAATCCGTCACCAGCAGCGCTTTCGCAAAACGCACATCTCTGCACGCTTTTGCAAGTAAACCTGTTATTTTCCCTGGACATGCCGCAGCCAACAGATGGATGATCAGGAGCACGAATCCCATGATCATCCCCGCTTCAGCCAGTGGGATGCGCTCGTATACGTGGATGGGCAAATCAAGCATCTCCGGCATCCTAGCGCGTAAGTGCGCAAATTGCAAGCAATTTGCGCACTCAGGTAAGCTTTCAGCTCCTATCAAAACGAGTGACGAACACCGAGACCAACGCTCCATGAGGAGGCATTGGAACGTATGTCGCCGTGACCGTTAAGGTAGATGAGCGTGGAAGTAGCGATCGGGACGCTGATGCCGGCCTCAAGTTGAAGCGAGGTGCTGCCTGCTTCCGCACTGCGGATGCTTGCGACTTCTCCGGGCTGCATCTGCAGGGCAACGTCTGCTTCAGAGCGCGAATCTCCGACATCCTGCGCTACGCCTACACCGAGCATTGTATGGATGGACCTGGCAATCGCATTAGAACTGAGGTCTGCAATCCACCGAACGCCGAGGCTGAAGTGAGCGAGGAAGATGTCGTGGTCATCCACATTCAAACAAACGCCACCGTCCGGTGAGGATTCTGCCCACCCGTCCAGTGCTGAGTAAGTGATTGCAGCGTTGAAATACGGGCGTATTTTCTGGGATTTTTCCTCGTTCAGATTAGCGTCGTAGGTTAGCTCGTAGAGCAGACCGAGACCGTAGCCATCCGTGGATCCGGTGGTGGAGTACGATCCGTTATCGTAGTTTACCGTGCGATCGAGATCTGCTGAGGCAACTCCACCGGAAATCACAACGGTATGACCCCATGCCTTCCTGGTGCTGGTATGCAAGTAAAGGCTCAGCCAATAGGAATCCAGTGATCCGGTGGCGACATCCGCGGAGTTAGCATCAAGATCACCGTACAGAGCGGTGAGGGCAAGACCGATCGTAGTGGATTCAGTGATGCGTTTATCAGCCCCCACTGAGCCGCCCCATGTATTAATCTCATAGCCGGTTTCATCGCCATCACTGTCCATTTCTCGGAAATCTCCCTCTGCTGCCACCCACGCCGAAAACTTACCGACAGGCGTGCCGGAAGCTTCGGATTGCAGAGCATGGTCGCGCACGCGCAGCAGGTTGTCGCGCACTTCATCGCGAAGAGCTAAGCCGGGAGCGACGAGCGAGGTACCGGCCACAGCCGCCATCTGTGTCGCTGCCCGGGTCACGTTGCCCTCCTCGATGTTCTGCCAGATAGAGCTGTAGATTGAGTCATCATCCATGGAGATTTCGTCTTTGCAGTTCTGCAGGGCGTTGACAAGGAGCTTCGCACCGCTGGCAGAATTATGGGAGTTAGCTGCGTTCATCAGCTGCCCACTTTTGTCAGTTGCGTCACCTTGTACCTTCACGGAGTTTGCTTCTTGTTGGCTCCCTTCCCCGTTTTCCTCCAACTCGAGAGCCATGATTTCAGCCTGATTGTTGGGATCGTAGGCAGCATCGTACACAGCGATGAGCTCCAGGTTGTTGTAGTAGTACGTGAGGAGGGGGGTGAAGAGAGCATTCAGAATGCGCTCGCCATCCATATAGCGTCCACCATCAGTTCCTTCTTTGACAATTCCATTGGAGTTTGCCAGCAGAGTCATATCCAATTTGTTGGAATTGAAGGAGACGTTTTCAGCGCCTATTTCAACCGCCAGCACCGTGGAGGAGCCAAGAGTCAAACCTTTCTCATTGTTATCTACCATCAGCGCCTTGTCATCCTGCCCGTTCTTGAGTTGCAAGGAAAAGGTCGTAACGTTATTGGTCAGTTCTGCACTGTGGGTGATTACATGTCCATCAATGATAAGGTGACCGGATGTCTGAAGGGACTTCAACTCGACCTCTCCGCGAAGGGTGAGTACAGTGTGCTCGTCCTTTGATTCAATCGTGAGTCGTTCATTTTGAAGATCGACGAAAGTTTGATTCACATCGCCCGTCAGGTTGATGGTGGTGTCACCGCTTGTCCGAATCTCGCCCGTGAACACGCCTTCACCTCTTGAGAGATGCAGCGTATTGGTGTTCAGCGCGAGATCTCCCTCACCGCTCAGCGCACCGATCGTTGCCGCTTCCTTACACCTGATTACCAATTTGGCCCCATCCTCCACTTTCATGGAGGGACCATCGTTCAGTTTGACGTTCTCGCCAATGGTGAGTTCTTTCTGCACCTGAAGCAGTCCCTTGCCGGCCAACACGCCACCTCCAAGATTGCTATCACCGTTGAGAGTCAGTTTGCCATCTACGGTAAGCGAGGCTTTCTCTTCCATGGAGAGGCTTCCCACAGCGCTGTCTTTGCCGACCAGGGTGAGGGAGCCGTCCTCGACCTTCAACTCGGACCCACCCGCATTCAAATCGCCCGTCAGCTTGAGGTCTGCATTCCCGCGCTTCACAAGGGTCACCCCCGCATCGGCGGAGATTTCGCCGTCGAAAGCCGTATCGCCATTGTAATAATCGTAAGACTGATTGTTCAGGACTACATTACCGTCCGTGCCGGTCAGCTTCAGGGAACCCGCGCCCTCCAACTGATTCACCACGGCGTCTTTGGCGGCAGACGCCTGCACCGTCAGATCGCTGCCCTCTCCCACCACCACTTTGGTGTAGCCGGATACAGCGGAAGCGTCCAACTCGTTGGATTCCCCCTCCTTGGCGACAAACGAGCTATCGACGTTATCTTTCACGAGACCGAGAACCACCGTTCCACCGTCGGCCCCAATGAAGTCCTTAGCCAGGAACTCCAACCCGCTTCCCGTGGCCAGCAGGAAGTGCTGTTTCACCCAGTCGAGGAGGTCTGTCTCGCCGTTCTGGAAGTCGCCATCCGTGATGTGCAACACCAGATCGCCATTCTCCAGGTTGGTAAACAGATTCGAGGAAAGCGCGAGTTTCAGCTTGGCTCCATCCTCGAAAGCCAGGGTGCCATTCCCATTCTCAAAGGAGAAGAGGGACTCGCCCTCATTCCCTACGCAATCGGAGCCGATGGTCACGATATTCGCATCACCCTTGAAGGTGAGAGTTGAACCATCCTTAAGGTCCGTAAAGCGCACGCCGGATTGCCCGCGCGTGAGGATGCCAGTGATCTGATCGGCACTCACACCGCCGAGCGAAACCGGACTCTTCACATTTTCATTCAGATCAATAGTCAGATCACCCTCGAAGCTTGCGGCATCTGCGAGCTGCCCATCTTTCAGAGTGACGCCGCCTTCCACCTTTCCCTTGAGGGAGGTTTTCGTGCCCGCCACATCAAGCACCACACTCCCCTTCACATCCCCAAGCATCACCTGGGCATTCGTGGGAGACGTATACTTCACTTTGCTCCTCTCCTCACCTTCCGTAGCATTCTCATCCGGGACACTCTCCACCTTAGCATGCAGGGAGACCCCGCCATCAATCGACGCGCCCGAGAAATCATAGGTGACATCCTCGCTCAGCTCCACATCCACCGACCCCCTAATCGAGGTGGGATGGGTCAGCTGGAGCGAACCACCGGTGACCGCCACATCGCCCTGCAACGTGCCATTACCGGTAGAGTGCCAGGTTCCGCCGGTCAGCGAAATATTGCCTTCCACCGCACCGCTTCCCGTTGTGAGCGTGCCGCCGGTGACAGTGAGGTTCCCGGTCACTGCGCCAGATCCGGTGGAGACCGAACCCCCACTCAAGGTCACGTCCCCGGTGAGGGAGGCTTCCTCGAGAGTCAGTGCGCCTCCGGATACGTTCACCGCAGCGGCAATGGAGCCGCTCTTGCCCGTCAGGGTTCCGCCCTTCAAATCCAGGGTGGAAACCTCAAGCGTGCCTTCGGTAGTCATATCGCCACCTGCAAGAGTCACGGATCCCGTGCCGTTCACGCTGCCCCCCACCCTGCTCGTACCGCCCGAAATGGTCAATCCCCCGCCCACGTTCACGGTCGACCCGGCCGCTACATTCAGACCATTCACCGAAGACTCGCCACGGAGGATGAGGTTGCCCTCATCCACGGAAACCTGCCCCTGCGAGCTCAGCTCGCCGAAAATAGTCAGACTCGCATCCCCTGTCTTCCTGAGTTCGGTAGCATCAGTCACCTCGATCTTGCCATACACCTCAGTGCTGCCGTTCTGTGCCTCTCCGGTGTTTTTGTTCTCCAGGGAGAGAGATCCACCGCCGGAAACGGTCAGCTTGGGGAAGGTGCCAGAGGAGACCCCGGCCGTCAGCTGTTTCAGCGTGGCTTTTTTCCCGTTCGTGTGGAAAGTCAGACCACTGTCCAAGAAAACCTTCTTCTGTTCTTTCAACTCAGGCGAGTCTGCATCCAGTCCCTGGGGTTGGAAGGAGGAGGCAAAGATCAGACCTTTGAGACTGATGCACACGGTAACCTTGCCGTCACGAACAGTCCAAGCGGACTCCTCATCTTCCTCGAGTCCGGCGCCCAGGCTCAGGTGTTTGGCAAAATCGTCGGGCGAAATGATTGTCCCGTTGGTCAGGGAGAAGGACACCTCTGTCTTGTCTGTCGAGCTGGCTTTGAGCAGGGAAGCATCCACATCCACCACCAGCTGACCGCCCTTGGCAAAGGTAACCTCTCCTTTTCCGGGATCATTGAAATTCAAGACCGAGGTAGAACCGTTGCCCACACGGATGGAACTCATGCCCTCCAGGGTGATGGTGCCATTCCCGATCTTGGTCAGGGAAGCCCCGGCAGCCGTCAGGTTGACGCTCTTCAGGGAAGAGGCTTTTACCTGACCAAGGTCCAGGCTGCTCCGGGCGGATTTTACCGCCAGCGATCCATTCAGGTTATTCGCCCCGCTCAAATTGCCATCCACCAGGGTCACATCGGCAGTGGAGTTGTTGCCGTGCAGATCCAGACTGGCCCCGCCTCGCAACGTCACCTGCGCACCAAAGCCATCTGCCTGCACGTCGATGCGGGAGGAAGCATCTGCTACCAGCTTGGTGTCAGTGGACAGATCGCCGCCCTTGAACATGAACGAAGAAGACGCCCCGCTGAGGGAAACCGTACCTTTGATGCTGCCTCCGCTATGCACGAGTTTGGCCTCCTGCTTACCCGCCTGAGCAACAGAAACATCGCCGGAAATACTTCCTCCACTCTGCTCGAAGGTGCCACCCGACATCGTGAGAGAACCCACCTCGCCGTCTTTCTGCACGAAAGACCCGCTGAGCAACTCCAGGCACTCAACTGTGCCGCCCTCCTGGGTGAACACGCTTTCCGTGTCATATTGGTTGCCATGTTGATTGCCCACCACCGCCTTTTTCACGAGACCCGTGCCGGACTGGGTGAAAGAGCCCTTTTGTGTCATGGAAAGCAAATCCACCGTGCCTCCCTTCTGAGTGAAGGTAGCCGCCCACCGCACATCCGTCGTGCCGTGTATCGTGCCGCCCTCCTGGATAAAGCTCCCCGTCGACACCATAGAAACCCCGTTGTTCAGAACGCCGTCCCCTCTCTGGGTGAAGGTGGAACCGCCCCGAACATTCACAATATTCAGAATCGTACCACCCGTCTGGACGCCGGTCGCCTCGTAGTCAAAATCGATAAAGCCTTCAACGATACCACCGGACTGGGTGAAGGAAGACCCCTTGTTGAACACATTCAACCCGCTAGCAATGTGACCGTCCTCCATCTTGAAGGAGCCGCCGGTCTTCACTTCCACACGCCCCAGGATCTCCGGCGACGTCGCATCTTCGCCGACCTTCTTCTGCGTAAAGGAGGATTCTGAGTCCGACACCGATACGCCGCCCGTAATCACGCCGCCCGCCTGGGTGAAAGAACCCTTGACCACTGAGACTCCGTTATCGATGGTGCCTTTTGAAGTGCCTGTGCCACCGCCGGAAACGAGCACACCGCCGTCCACATCGCCTGCCTCCTGGTTGTAAGCGCCGCCATCTACGGTCACCTTGCCGCCAAGATCTTCGTGCTGGATGAAGGTGGCGTTTTGGGTTATGGACACGTTCCCGCTGAGAATGCTGCCGTTCTGGTTGTACTGTCCGCCGCCGATCGAGAGAGCCCCTGTGAAGGTTCCATTCTGGTTGAACGTACCGCCGGTCATATTGAGGGTGGTGCCGCTCATGCTGCCCATCTGGGTAAAGACGCCGCCCTCCAGATTAATCTGCGTGTTCTTGGTGGTCACGCGATCGCCGGATTGCGTGAAGGAGCCTTCCTTCACCGTGATGGTGCCGTCCGAGAAGCTCGCATTCTCCTGGGTGTAAACTCCTCCCGTCACGACCACGTCCACCCTGCTATCTCCTCCCAATTGCTTGTAGCTGCCGCCGGAAAGTTCCACTGTTTCGCGCAACCAGCTGGAAGCGAATTCCGCCTCCTGCGTGAAGCTGCCGCTTCTCACCTTGAACGTGCCTCCGGTGACGTCAACGCTCTCTCCAAGAGTCGCTGTGCCGCCATTCACATCCAGAGTGACGATCTCCAACCGGCCGTCTCCCATGTCGAACGTAGCCCCATCCTCTATCGTCACGGTGGATTTGTTGAGATCACTCGACTCATTCGTCACGGTCATCTTCCCTCCATTCTTCAGGGTAATGTCACCTCCGATGATCCAGCCGCCTTCCACAGAAAGCACGCCGCCATCCTGCACCTCTGCTTTCAGCGTGGTCCAACCGCCCTCGGTTACCCGGCTCTTCACTTCCAGCACGCCTCCCCTCCCTACCGTCACTTGGGTCTTCTCGCCGAAGGCTCCGTTAACCCCCAATTCATACACGGCCGCTGCTTCCGCCGCCGTCGCGACAGCCGCTCGCGTCGGTGACGTCCCGCCCACAGTGATAGTCACATTCCCCGCATCATCGCCGAGGCGGTCCCAGTTCTGTATCATTTTACCATTGCCACTCACCTGAATTGTGCGGTTAGTCGCATCATCAATCGTTCCGTTACTCAGGGTGTAGGTTGCATCCACCAGGTGAAGATCGATCCCCATGGATCCCGAGGTATGCTGGAAATTGCTCCCCGCGCCGAAATGAAGCTGCCCGGTAAAGGAGCCGCCCCGCTGCTCAAAAGTACCCTTGTTCAGCTCGAGTGTGCCGTTAAACGTGCCACTCGAGTGCACAAATTGCCCTTTCTCGTTCACACGCACGGTGATTCCGTCCCAGATGGCGCCGCCATCCTGCACCATTTTACCGCCTTCGCCGATGGTGATCGTTCCTTCAGCCATTTCCTTGCCGCCCTCGCTATGCTGACCGATGTCGCCATCCGAAAGCGTGAATACTGATTCCCCTCCGGCCGTCGTCGCTTCTTCCTCCAGTTGCTCGGGAAGCGCCTCGTCAACTACCTTGCCGATCTTCATGTCCAGCGTAGCCTGACCGAATGCCGAAGCTTGCTCCGACAGCTCGCGCCCCTCCAGATCAACAGACGTGTCGCGATTCGAAGAGTAGCACAGCTTTCCTCCCCGCATCGTCATGCTGCCACCGTCCTTGATAATGATGGTTGCCTCCCCCGTGCCCCCGCCGGACCCAAAGCCAATCCAGGAGCGATCCAACATAGTGAAGGAACTGCCTGCACCCTGAACCGTCAAATTCACAACCCCCGTGTATCCTTTCCCGCGTCCGTAGCCATACCAGCTCCGATCCTCCCACGTGGCTCCGTCCTTCACCGTGATGTTCGCCGTGCCTTTTTTCAGGTTTTCTTTTTCATTCTGCTTGTCCAATTTGTTGTCCTCAAACCCGAAACCCATCTGTGCCGTCTGCGTGGCCGCTCTGGTCCCGACTCCTGACAGTGTGATCGTAATCTCGCCGCCATTGTGACCGCCAAAGCCTATGTTGGAGATAAACTCCGAACCTCCCTTCACCTCGATATTCGTCTTTCCCTCACCCCCGCAGCTGAAGAATCCATTGCGCATCAGTAATTTTGCCCGCTGATCCACCGTATAGGCAGCTGTCCCGGAATACGCCTCCCTGGCATAGCCAGTGATCTCGTAATAGCCACCCTTCATGTTCACCTCCAAGTTGTTGTCGCTGTCGCACGCCACCCTGCCGGCCGTGTGGTACACCGAACCTCCATTCACCGTGATCGTGCTGTCGCCGGGAATATCCGTCTCAATTTTCAGCGTTTCTCCATTATCGACCGTAACACTAATACCACCCTCGTAATTTTTATCCTTCCCGAGGGTGACGGTCTTGTTTCCGACATCAAAAGTAACCTCCTCTTGGGCGGACAAACCCTGCAGAAAACTCATGACCATGAGAAGAGCAGCGAGCAACCGGATAGGCAGATGTAGTTTCATCGGTATTTAGAAAGGTTAAGGTGAGAGGTAGCTGGTTCGATGATAAAGCTGACTGATTCTAGGAAATAATTCTTATTTTGTAAAGACCGAAAATAGAATTTAATGAAGCCGGGATCGAGTGAAAAAGACCCCGTTAAGCGTATTCTACTCATACCCCCCCCCCACGTCAACACAAAAATACGGAGATAGAAAAAAAATTCGTTTCTTCAGAAAAACCGGGGAGACAGTCCGGTCATTCCACTGCCCCTTTGTATCTGACTCCCAACCGGGACTCAGTACCCGCCGCCGAGAGCGGCAGAAAGGCGGGCGAGCGTGATGCGAACCTGTTGACGAGCGGCGATGAGGTTCAGTTCGGCATTCAACCAAGAGCGTTCAGCTGTGGCGACATTCAGAAAGTTGGAGTTGCCCACGCTGTAGAGGCGCAGGGAGAGTTCCGCCGCCAGTTTACCGGCACGAGCCGCCTCGGCGTACTCGGGAAGCTGATTAGTGAGACGCGCGTAATCAATGAGGCAGGACTCAACCTCTGCAAAGGCGCTCAGCACAGTCTTGCGGTAGACCTGAGCGCTCTCCAGACGTGCGATGCGAGCGAGGCGAACATCTGCGCGCAGCGCCGTCCGGTTGAAGAGAGTCTGAGCTGCAGTGCCGGAGAGATTCCACCCGGCGCCGCGAAAGAAATCCGCGAAGTCGGAGGAGGAAGAGGCGCTGGCGCCGCCGGTGAGACTGATGCGGGGAAAGAGGTTGGCGATCTGCACGCCGATGTTTGCAGTGGCGCGGTGCAGGTTGTATTCCGCCTGCACGATATCCGGACGACGACGAAGCAAATCGGAAGGCAGTCCGGTCGGTACGCGGGGGATGCGATTGTACACCGCCGACGAAGGCATGGAGAGTTGCACCCGGTCCACAGTTGTGCCCAGCAGCGTTGCAAGGGTGTTTTCGCAGGATTTGATGTTTGCCGCGTAGTGGGGGATTTGAGCGCGGGTATTGGCGATGGAGACCTCAGCCTCCGCGAGGTCGAGATTATTCTGGAACCCTGTTTCCACGCGGCGTTTCACGATATCGTAGGTGCGCTGCTGGTACGCCAGCTGAGCCTTTGCAAAACGCAGGCTCTCCTTTGCCGAAATCCACTCAAAGTAGGTCGTAGCTATGCTGGAAGCAAGAGCCACCCGAGTAGCTGCAGCGGCGGCTTGCGAAGAACCGAGAGAGGCGGCAGCGGCCTCCACTCTGCGACGCGTACCGCCCCAGATGTCCGGCGACCAGGAAGCGGATAATCCGCCATTCCAGCGACCGTGGGATGTCGGGGTATCAAATCCGCCATCATTGCTGCCGCCGATGGAACCGCCCACGGTGGGAAAGAGGTCCGCGCGGGTGGTGCGCAGTTCGGTCTCGGCCCGTGCTATGGCCAGGGCGGCCGTCACCATATCCGGATTCACTGAGAAACCGCGGACGATGAGACCGGAAAGCTGGGGATCGCCGAAGCAATTCCACCAGGCGGTGAGATCCTCCGTCCTCCCCGACGGCGGCATGTTGTTCACCCACGTGGCCGGGAGTCCCTGTTCCGGCGCCCCGCGGAAGTTCGGTCCGAATCGGCACGAGGTCGGCACACAACAGAGCAGGAAAATGAGGAGAAGAGGAAAACGTTTCATAGACATATGAGAGAGACGAAGGAAAACGGCGCTGCAGCGTAAAAAACGGTGAAAAGAAAAATCATTCGTGGTGGAGAGCGTCGATGGGATCGAGACGGGAAGCTTTGAAGGCAGGATACCATCCAAAGATAATGCCAATGGAGGCAGCCACACTCACGGCAAGCGCCATCGCCAGGGGAGAAGAGATGACGGGCCAGCCGAACTTGCTGCTGACGATCTCCGACGCGACACGTCCGACAATGATGCCGATGATGCCGCCCATCATGCAGAGCAGGACGGCCTCCAGAAGAAACTGCTGCATGATATCCCGCGGACGCGCCCCCACCGCCATACGCAAACCGATTTCCCGCGTGCGTTCGGTTACAGAAACCATCATGATGTTCATGATTCCCACCCCGCCAACTACCAGCGAGATCATGGCGACGGCAATGAGCAAACGACTCATCGTTTCGCTCGTGCCTGTGACCATCTTGATGAACTGCGAGCGGTCGCGCATCTCAAAGTCATCCAGTACGCCCGGTTCCAGTTGGTGCTGCCTCCGCAGCACGGGGGTGATGGCGTCCATGGCAGGTGTGGCATCATCGCTGCTGCGAATCTTGACCAGGATGGAATCCACCGTGCGCGTCCGCAAAGGATGCGGTGCGTTCGTGTAGGGCTGCAGATCGCAGCCGGGATAAAAATCCACCGCAGAGGTGGAGAAAGTGCTCGTGGAGGAAGCCTTCGCATTACTGTTCGCCGCTCCGCCCTTGGTAATTGTCGCGCTGCCGGAGGCCCCCATGAGACGCATGCGGATGCTGGTCCAGGGAAGAATCAGGCAGTCATCCTGGTCGTTGCCCATACCATCCGCCCCCTTGGCAGCCAGCACGCCGATAACGGTGAAAGCGACATCCTTGATGCGAATATCCTGCCCGATGGGATCCTGCCCGGGGTAGAGTTTATCGGCGATGGTTTTGCCGATGAGACACACACGGTCGGCCTCATCCACCTGCTTCCCGGTGAAGGCAGTGCCTTGCTCTACTTCCCATCCTTCAATGGCGAGGTAATATTCATTTCCTCCCTTGATGGAGTTGGGGCTCCAGTTCGTGTTGCCCACAATGACCTGTCCGGAAGCCCTCACAAAAGGAGAAGCGCACACGACGGTATCTCTGCACTCTTCCATGATGGCGCGGGCGTCGTCCGGGAAGAGAGAGGCTCTGCCGCCCATGCCGGAATTCACGCCGGAGGTGCTCACCGAGGCGCCGAAGATGTTGACGACATCCGCTCCGAGGTTGGAAAACTTGTCGGATATCTGCTGCTTGGAACCTTCGCCGATTTCCATGATTGCCACCACCGCTGCAATGCCGATGACGATACCCAGCACGGTAAGCGCTGCGCGCATCGGGTTGCGGATAAGCCCCCGGAGACAGGTCGTAAGTAGAATGCGGAACTTCATTTCTTCAGGGTGGCTGAAAGTTCATCTGATACCCCTTCCATGATCAACCCATCGCTCATGTTGATGGCACGGTCGGTGAAAGCAGCAGTCTTCGGGTCGTGGGTGACAATGATGACCGTGATGCCCTGCTGTCGATTCAAGTCCCGGAACATATTCATCACCTCCACAGAGGTGGTGGAATCCAGATTTCCCGTGGGCTCGTCCGCCAGCAGGATTCCCGGGCTGTTGATGAGGGAGCGTGCGATGGCAACGCGCTGCTGCTGGCCGCCGGAAAGCTGCGCTGGCGTGTGGTGCATACGGTCCTCCAGCCCCACGAGACGGATGAGTTCCAGGGCGCGCTCCCGGATGACCGCATGGCCTTGCGGAGGGTGGCGATAGTAGGCGGGCATCATCACATTCTCCAGAGCGGAGGTGCGCGGCAGCAGGTTGAAATTCTGGAATACGAATCCGATGCGCGCGTTACGTAGGCGGGCCCTCTCATCCGGGTTCAGCCCGGCAATGTCTCTCCCATCCAGCAGGTACTCCCCTCCACTCGGGTGGTCAAGACAACCCAGGATATTCATGAGGGTGGACTTCCCGCTTCCGGACGCGCCGGTGAGCGACACAAATTCTCCGTCCTCAATCCTCAGGGAGATCCCCTTGAGGACGGGCAAATCAATCTCCCCAAGATGATAAACCTTCGTGATGTCTCGTAACTCAATCACGGCAAGTAGTGGTTACGCGTGTCGTCCCTGCATTCTTATTCACATGGGAGGAGGTGGACCGGGGCGGCTGTTCTTATTCGCCTCCTGTCCCGGTTTGAGAGCCGCTCCGCCGGTGCTGCGCGCACGACGCTGCGGACGATTCATACCAAAGAGATTTTTTTCACCCCCCTCCGATTGACTGGTTGCTCCGACAACGCCGATGACATCCGTGATGATGAGATCGCCTTCCTTCAAACTCTCCTCCTCCAGCGGGACAACCACACTGCGCGTGCCGTCTCCCAGCCCACGCCTTACGCGCACGGGCACGGCGCGATTTCCTTCCTTTTTCCAGATCACGCTCGCATCCCCCTCATCCTCTGTCGCCTGTGGCGATATCCCCCTTTCATTTTCTCCTCCTCTTTCTTCCGGGGCAGCAGAGGTCGGAACGTATCCGGGCGCAACCATCTCGTGCGACGGGTGAAACTCGAAAGCGGCGTCCGGCACCATGAGACAATCCTTTTCCTCCCTCACGATGAAGTTGGCATTCGCACTCATGTAAGGCAGCAACTTGCGATCGGGGTTGGCAATGTCCACTTCCACGATGTAGGTAACCACATTGGAGGCCATGGTAGCATTCGGGCGAATCTTGTTGACCTTCCCGACAAACGTCTCGTCCGGGAGGGCATCCACCGTGTAGCGCACTTCCTGCCCCGGGTGCACTTTCGCAATGTCTGCCTCATTCACACTGGCCCAAATCTGCATGTTGGACAAGTCGCGCGCAACAAGAAACAGCGTGGTGGCATTCATGTTGCTAACCACCGTCTGCCCCACGTTCACCTGACGTACCACAATGGTGCCATCCACCGGTGTGGTGATGCGCGTGTAATCCCTGTTACGCGTCTCAATGGCGAGTTGGGCCTGCGCGCTCTGCAGGGCAGCATCAGCGTTCGCCTGCTGCGCGCGGGCAGTGTGAAGCTGGGCTTCCGCACTCTGCAAAGCTGCAGCCGCGCTCTCCGCCGTGTTGACGTACTGGTCGAATTCCATCTGAGAAAGAGCATCCCCCACACCCAATTTCTGCGCGCGCAGCAAGTCGCGATCCGCCTTGTTCTTATTGGCTGTCGCCTGTGCAATGGAAGCTTCCGCTTGTTTCACCGCCGCAGCAGACGAGATGATCTGCGCCTTCGCCTGGGCCACGGATGCCTCGGCACGCTTGATATCCAGTTCCACCAGCGTGTCATCAATACGCGCCAGCAATTGCCCGGCTTTCACCTCGCTGCCGTAGTCCACTCGCTTCCCCTCCACATCCGTGCCGAATTCCTTGATTTCGCCCGTCACTTGCGCCCCCACATCCACGAGCTCCTCCGGTTCCAGTGTCCCTGTAGCCTGCACCTTGCTTACGCAATCCCCGCGTACCACGCGTGTCGTGACCATGCGCAACTCACTCTTCCGCGCCCCCGGCAATCCGGCCCAGACTGCGACTCCGGCAGCGACCAGTGCCAGCAAAATCGTAATGACAAGAATTTTTTTCACGTTGCTCGTTGTTCGATTGCTTTCTTCGGCAGTGGCTAAGCCGCCGCTGGAGGTATGGCGACCACACCCCTCTACCTATAGTACGAAGAACCTCCCTTTTTTTCAACAACCTTTTTTCCTCCCGACGGGACAATCGCATTCGAACAAAGGGAGGACTTCGTGGAGGAAAGTTCGAACTAGGGGCAAATTCAAGGCAATCTCGAAATATCCATCGACATTTTCTCAAATCACGCCAATTTTTCTTTTCCCTGTCGCGTCTTTCCCCACCGGCAAATCTGAAATAACCGCCGGTTGTGCCCTGAATCTTTTCCCTTGCTTTTTCGTGATAAATATGGTACACACGACTCTGCGGAAATCGGTGTCTCTTTCTTGAGCACTGCATGCCTCTCGCACAGCCGGAAACATGAGACGTCGTCTTTCGTCGTTCTCTCGTCTGTTCTCCGCATCTATCCCCATTCTCCAACGAAAATTCGCCATGAAACGCTCTGTTTTACTGCTTTGTTCCGCGCTTCTGTTGATTGCCCCGGTGACCTCCGCTGATCCCTCTCCTTCAGATCAAGGCGGAAATGTTCCTTCAGCTGACACCGAAAATCCGCGCTACTGGATCACAAAATCATCCGGCAAAACCCATAATCGTTCCTGCCGCTACTACAAAAACAGTAAGGGCCACGGTTCTGATACCCCATCCGGCAATGACTGTAAAATCTGTGGTGGCGCCAGCCGCGGGTAAATTGAAAACGAGGAGATTCTCAAACTCTTACAAACCAATCTATTCGCCGGTATGTAAGGCATCACGCCCTGAGAGATTGGCAACGCATCGGGTAATTACAGGAAAAGTTCCGGATCCTTCCTCTTGCTGCAAGCGCTCTTAATCATGAGTCCGGCCAGCCAGACGACGAAGCGGTTGGGGTGTCTCGCATGGTGCGGGCAAATGGATACACAACGCATACAGGAAATGCATTTTGCTTTATCCGTCATGCGTGGATTCTCATGACTGATGGCCTGTGCGGGGCATTGTTCCGCACAGGTGCCGCAGCCGGTGCAGGCGGAGGTGACCCGCGGGACAAGCCTCATGCTGAAATCCTTTTTGTAGGGACGATTCCCCGGAAGGGTCAGCCCCTGAAAAGGAACATCCTTCTGAAGGAATTTCGCAATATCATTGCCGATTTCCAGTAGTTTCTGCACATCCTCCTCATCGGGGCGCCCCTTGGCATATTGGTGCACGATAGAATGTTCAGCCACCGCCGCAACCCCTGCCACCACACGAAACCCGGCGGCTTGGGCAATATCTTGCAGTTCGACGAGACAATCCTCGTAATCCCGGTTCCCATACACGCTTACCACCACAGCTCGAGCTCCGTTCCCCCTCACCTGAGCCAACCTCTGCGCCGCCAGGCGAGGAATACGTCCTCCATACGATGGAGCAGCAATCACCGCCACTTCGACCGGGGTCACCTCTTCCCGGGAAAAATCGAGCTTTGCATCGGTCAAATCAATCTGTCTATCGTGCTCCCCGATTTGCGAGCTCAACAGACTTGCCACAGAGTTTGTTCCGCCGGTAGGGCTGAAAACTACCCTCACCACTTTTTCCACCATCTTACGCATGAGTTCCTGCCGCGTGGGCTTGTTGAATGACCTCTGTCTTATTCTTGATATCCCCCACCTGCCAGGCGCCGATACCGTAAACAGGCTCTGCAATCACGGGCTCCTCCATACACTCCATAAAACCCATGAAATCACCGACAGCGTGCTGCATGTTCTCTTTCTCATCCTCTGCAGCGGAAATGATGAGCTGCCACTTCTTACCGGCGAAACCTTCATACGGATAGAGTGGCAACGTGCGGTCGATAAAGTTTTTCAGTCGCCCACATAATGTGTAAAAATACACCCCTCCCCTCACCGGCACCTTTGTACTCCTCCTCACCCTCCTCCCCCTTCCATCCCTCCACTGCCCAACCCAAAACGGACTCTTCCCATCCTTGCAAACAATAACATTGCTTACTAAAAAACTCGCGCTGCCACTCGTGCTAATTTCGTGCTTCATAACACGCTTATTAAACATCCATCCCCACCCCTAACTCAACAAAAAAGAGCTAGATACGTTTTTAAACATACCTAGCTCAATACCACCGACGGGATTTGAACCCGTACAGCCCGAAAGCCGGGAGATTTTAAGTCTCCTGCGTCTACCGATTCCGCCACGGTGGCGAAAGTGTGGGGGATTGTACACGAGGAGACCGAAGAAGGCAATCCTTTTGAAGTGGAAAAACGGATATCAGAAGCGGCAACCGACGCCGAGGTGTATGACGGGGTAGACGACAATTTTATCGGCGATCTCAAAGAAAGCGTCTCCTTCATCGCGGATGATGTCCTCAAGGGTAGAGGAATCCATCGGCTTCCAGTCTCCGCCGTACACGGATTTGTACTGTACATCACCGCTGTACCCAACGCTCAGTTTCCCTTTACCTATGATATTCACCCCAATATCAGCGGTGAAAAACCATGCATGCTCGCTTTTCGAACTGCAGGACCAACCGAAACCAAAATAGGGCTGCACCGTGTCCCATTTGTAGCGACCTCGAATTGACCCGACATCTGCCGTTTTGACCTCATACTCACCGAGGTAGTAGGATCCTTGTGGTATATCTGCATCCAAATTGCCATCCGCCTCCACGCGCAGCGGAGCTGCGTTCAACCCGGCTGAGAGACGAAAGGAGCCGCCGAAGGGGTGCACGTCCAGAATCAGACCGCAGCTGCTGCTTTTAAACCTGGCCTTCATCTCCATATCATTCCACGTATCATTGTGGTCGTACGACAGCATCGTGCCGCGCACGCGCAGCTTCAGGTACTTGTTAAAAGAGTAACCGACATCCATCCCGAGCCCCTGAGTTCCTACCGTGACATCCGCAAACACGCCGCGAGGCCACGGCGTCTCATTTTTTACCTCAGCAAGCGGCGCAACGGCCGACTCCTCCACAGTCACAGGTACAGAAGGCGGTGCAGAAAGCTCCGTCGAAGAAGCCTGCTGTGCATCAGCAGCAAATACCCCCCCCCGCATCCGCAGAACACGGCTGCAGCCAACATAGATCGAATCGATGTTTTCATAGTAAGTTTGAATTATTGCAAAGAGATGGCGGCACTCTACATCAACTCCTCCAAAAATGCAATACATTCTCGCGAAAAATTATAAAAAACTCACAAGAAGGGAAGGAATTGATGCCACGCGGAGAATCCACTCTTGAAAGAAAAGGAGGAATCTGATAGAATGCGCGCCGCAAAGCGTATGAGTGAAGAGAGCGTACCGGTCTACCTGCAGGAGAATCCGAGCAAGATTCAGCGGATGTTCGGAGACTACTATCTGGAGTACGCATCGTACGTGATTCTGGAGCGAGCCGTACCTCATATCGACGATGGCCTCAAGCCAGTGCAGCGTCGTCTGCTGCACTCCATGGAGCGAATGGACGACGGACGTTTTAACAAGGTGGCCAACATCGTGGGCGACACCATGAAATACCACCCGCACGGAGATGCGAGCATCGGGAGCGCCCTCGTAACGCTTGGGCAGAAAAACCTGCTGATTGATACCCAGGGAAACTGGGGGAACATCCTGACCGGAGATGCCGCGGCGGCTCCTCGATACATTGAAGCGAGGCTATCGGCTTTCGCGAAGGAGGTCGTCTACAGCCCGAAAGTAACCCAGTGGAAACTCAGCTACGACGGACGCAACAAGGAACCGGTGGCCCTGCCGGTGAAGTTTCCTTTATTGCTGGCACAGGGTGCTCTGGGCATCGCCGTGGGGATGAATTGCCTCATTCTGCCGCACAATTTTAACGAAATCATTGAGGCCGCTATCCATTACCTGCGCGGGGAGACGTTTGAACTCTACCCGGACTTCCCCACAGGCGGACTGCTGGATGTGAGTGGTTACAACGATGGCACAGGCAACAGCCGCCTTCGCTGCCGGGCACGACTGGACACGTCCGCCAAGCGCCTCATCCGTATTACGGAGATTCCTTTCGGCACCACCACAGAATCCGTCATTCAAAGCATTGAATCCGCGTTGGAGAAAGGGAAACTCAAGCTGGCGAAGATTGAAGACAATACGGCAGCGCAAGCGGACATCCTGCTGCACCTGCCGCCGGGAGCGGATGTGGAAAAAACTTGCAAGGCGCTGTACGCCTTCACTGAATGCCAGGTGAGTATTTCGCCGAAGGCAGTGGTCATTCAGGATCGCAAGCCGGTGTTTATGGGCGTGAGTGAAATTCTGAAAGCGAATGTGGACAACACGCGTGACATCCTGCGCCGCGAACTGGAGGTGCACCTCAGCGAGCTGCAGGAATCCTGGGTGCAGGCGTCGCTGGAAAAAATCTTCATTGAAAAACGCATTTACAAGGTGCTGGAGCAGAGTGAGAGCCGGGAAAATTCCCTCGCACAAATTTCAAAAAAACTGAAGCCTTACGTTGCAGATTTTATCCGTCCGATCACCGAGGAGGATATTGTCCGTCTCACCGAAATTCGCATCAAGAAAATCGCCAAATACGAAATCCACGAAGCCGAGGAGCACATCATTGACCTTGAAAAACAGATGGAGCAAACTCGCAGGAACCTTGCACAACTCACCCGCTTCACCATCCGCTGGTTCGAGAATCTGCAGAAAAAGTATGGCGAAGGACGCGAACGCCTCACCGAACTTACCACCTTTGATTCCCTCACCCGCGCCGAAGCCGCTGTAGAAAATGAAACCCTCTATATTGATGAGGAAGGTTTCGCCGGCTATGGAATAAAGAAGGGGCAAGCCATTGAGAAATGTTCTACCATGAGCGATATCCTCACCATCGATTCGCAAGGAGTCATGATGGTGCGTCGTGTGCAGGAGAAATTCTACGTAGGCAAGAAACTGCTCGATATCCGCGTGTTGCGCCCCGAGCAGGACTGGGTGTTCAACATGATCTACCGGGACGGCAAGGAAGGAACTTCTTATGCCAAGAGATTCCGACTGGGTGGCTTCACGCGCGACAAAGAGTATCAGCTCACTCAGGGCACAAAAGGCACACGAGTCTTCTTCTTTTCTGTGCACGCTACGGAAGAGGACAGCTCCGCTATCAAAGTTAACGTCTTCCTGAAAAACCAGCTCAGAAAACTGCGCCGTCCCGTCCCGTTTGACTTCGCTAAACTGCGTGTGAAGGGACGTGCGGTGCTGGGCAATATTGTCACGAAGAACCCGGTGGAACGCATCGCACGCGCCATCGCAGAGTCCTCGACAGAAGAAAGCGGACCGACGAAGGAACAGTCGGAGGTCACCGCGCCCCCTCCGACGCCTGAGCAACAGAATCAGCAAAAACCATTGGCAACGGAAAAGCCCACACCAAAACCCTCAGAAACAACTGAAGAAGGTGAGCAAATGAGCTGGGACTTCTGAAAACCATCTTGTCCCTTCCCGCCGCGCAGAGGAACAGGAATTGACAACAGACGATTCTCATTGTACAAGGAGGAAAATGGAGCGAATCATCGCGAGTGCTGCACAGGCCGGGGTGGCAGAGTGGGTGTGCTGTCCGGGAACGCAAAATCGTATTTTTATCAAAGCATTGGAACGCTGCCCCTCGGTGCATCGCTGGCAAGCGACGGATGAGCGTTCAGCGGGATTTTTTGCACTGGGGCGTATTCAGGCCACGGCACGAGCTGTGGCGGTAGTAGCCGGGGATGGAGTCGATGCCGCATCACTTCTTCCGGCCGTGGTAGAGGCCTACTACGAGCGACGTCCGCTCATCGTGGTGACACTCGGTACCCCGCAGCCGGGCGGCGATTGTGGGAAGTACGGATGCACCGATCGGGAGAATCTCTTTTCTGATTTTGCTCCCGGCATCCGTATCGAATTGCCCCGAAAAAACGATCAGCAGGAGCCGGATCTCGTTTCCCTCTGTGCAGAGGAATTCCCGATACACCTCCATCTCCTGTGTGCGGAAGATTTTGCAGCGCCGCCAGGCGCCATAGAGACGATCCGCGTAGCAGATCCGCCACCGCGGCAGAGGTTCCGCGGGTCGCTTGCTGAACTCTCGCAAATGCTTCGTTTCCGAGCAACTCAGGATGGTTTGGCTCTCGTACTTGGGGCGTTGGATCCCGATGAGCAGGAGAGCGCCTTGTGGCTGGCGCGCACCCTGAAAGCTCCCGTACTTGCAGACGCCACATGCGGGCTGCGGGAGAAGCTGGACTCCTTATTGCTATGCAATGGGAGCGACCTGCTCATTGACAATCCGCCCCGCAATGTTCTGCGCATCGGCGCGGTGCCGAGCTTCCCTTTCTGGCGTGCGCTGGAAGAGATCCCCCAGACGAATGTCTTTTCCATCACTCGCGCCGGCTTTAGTGGGCTGCAGCGACCCTCCTGCGTAATCGAGGGCGAACCGGAACAGATCGTCAAAGCGCTGGATGACGTTGTCCGCGTGGGAGATCCATATGATTATTTCTCTGCAAGTCGAAAAAATTCCGGGCTCCGAGAGGAGCTGTTGCTCACGTACCCGGAGAGTGATGCTGCTCTCGTGCAGGCTTTCGCGCAGCACGCATGTCTGGCGGAGGTCATCCTTCTGGGCAGCCCTGAGGCGCTTACCCTGTGGAACACCGCGACCAGCCTGCGCCACCCCGCCCTCTACGTCCGCAGCATTTCCCAGGCGGGCGGCATGAATGGCGCACTCTCCGCCTTTTTCGGCAATGCGGTGGATGCCTCCTTCGCCTGCGCCCTGGTTGATACCTCTTCCCTGCTGCGGGATGCGACAGGTATTGCTTTCCTTTCTCAACTACCGCCGGGCAAACGTATCGTGGGCGTCATCAACTCCGGGGAGGCTGCCGATTCTCCGTCCACGGACATTCAACAACTCGCTCGCCTTTGTTGCGCGGAATATTATACCATTCGAAACGAGGCGGATTTCGAAGTTATTGAGGAATCGGATGAGGACAGCTTCGCCCTGCTGGAGATTCTGCCGGACTCAGAACAGACGCACGCGCTCCGGGATGCTCTCTGAATCGCTGAAAACGAGCATCAAACCCACCTGCCAAGGTCAACCTGAAGGAGCTTTTTCAGGTGCCGTAAACGCTGATATCGCCGAGTTGCCCACTGCGGATGCGCCGCATAATGCTGGACACATGGGCAGCCCAGGGACTGCGGTTCTGGCAATACACGCGCCCAATCTGCGCCACAGTGACGCGTCCACGAGCTCTGTACCTGGCAAGGATGCTGCCGAGGTGGCGCACACAATCCTCCTTGCTGGCGTAGCTTCGCTGCCCGCGGCGACCCATGATGCCGGCGAGATTATTCTTTGTGCGCGCTGCGTGTGATCTCGCGTTCCCGGATTCCAGGCGAATAATAGCCTCCATCAGCACGGGATCTACTCCATTGCTCTGTGCCACCTCCTTGATCAATGGGCGCAAACCACTCACCACATCACCGTACCCCGGCAACGCCACAAAGAGCGTACACAACACCGCAAGTAACCATTTCTTCATGTCGGCATTGTAGCAAACGTTATCAGTTTTGTCAAGTTAGAGTCAATAAATATTTAATATTCAATTATTTATTCTAACGCGCAGTCGACTGATCCGATGCGGCTCGACCCACTAATTGCAGCAGTTCTTCGGCAGAAAGATTCAGCAGAAGTTTCTCCAGGCCGCCGGAAAGGAGAGAATCCGCCATTGCCATTTTTTTCTGCAGCATCGTGTGGATGTTTTCCTCGATCGTGCCGGTACAGATGAGGGGATGAATGAGCACGGGTTGAGTCTGCCCAAGGCGGTGAGCGCGGTCGCTGGCCTGATTCTCCACAGCGGGATTCCACCAGCGGTCGAAGTGAATCACATGCCGCGCGCGGGTGAGGGTGAGCCCGGTTCCGGCAGAGCGCAGAGAAAGCAGGAAAAAGCGCGGTCCGCCCGGCGTGCTGAAAGCCTCCACCATCCTGCGGCGCTCCGGCAAGGGCGTGGAACCGTTGAGAATCAACCCCGGTGAGCCAAAGATATCCCTCAGGTAATCATGCAGGAAAGGCATGATGCTGCGGTACTGAGTGAAGACGAGGCAACAATCGCCAGCTTCGCAGATGCTGCGCGCGAGATATCCCAGGCGGGCAAATTTCCCACTGGCGGTGGGGTCGTAGAAATTCTCACCTCGATATTGGGCAGGATGGTTGCATATCTGCTTGAGTCTCCCCAGGATAGGCAGCATGAGTCGGAGTCGCGTGGGGGCATCCTGCTCTTCAATCACCGCGCGCAGAGCCTCCACCTCTCTGGCGTAGAGAGCAGCCTGCTCGGAGGTAAGGTAGCAATAGCAGGGTTGCTCGGTCTTGGGCGGCAAGTCGGGGAGCAGAGAGGAGTCAGTCTTGAGGCGTCGCAGAAGGAAGGGGCGAACCAACCGCCGCAGTGGGGCAAAATCATTCCCCATGCTGCGCAAAAACTCGGCGTATTCTTTCTGCGAACCGAGCAAACCGGGGTTGAGGAACTCGAAAAGGCTGCGCAGTTCTCTGAGCCCGTTCTCCACCGGGGTACCGGTCAACGCCACCCGACGAGGGGAATGAAAACGCAGGATAGCTTGAGCACGTTGCGAGTCCGCATTCTTAATCGCCTGCGCCTCATCCAGCGCCACGGCGGCGTAGGATTGCTGCGCCAAAGCCCCCTCCCGCGCCGCAATGCCGTAGGTCGTGAGCGCCACGTCTGCACGACGCAGCAGGTACTGCGGAGAAGCATGCAGCAAGTTGGCGTCCGCCCGGCTCAACGCGTAGGGATGCAACAGAAGCACGCGAAGTTTGGGAGCAAATTTCTGCAGCTCGTTCTGCCAGTTGATCAGCAGGGAGGCGGGGGTGATGATGATAGCCGGTCCGGCTTGCGCTCCGAGAAAGCCTGCGCGTTTCAAATGCACCAGCCAGGCGATCACCTGCAGCGTTTTTCCCAGTCCCATGTCGTCCGCCAGGCACGCGCCGAACCCGGCTTCTGTCACATTCAGCAGGAAGCGCACACCCTCACGCTGATACGGACGCAGTGTAGCATCGAGTTCCTCCGGGAGATCCGGGAGCAAATTCCCGAATTGCAGATTGCTGACAGCCAGAGCGAGTCGCGCCCCCGCCACGGGCTGAACATCCGGTTCAAGCGGCGGAAGGTGCGAAGTGGCGGGGTTTCTCTTCGCAAGCAGAAAACGCAGGCCGGAGAGCAGCGGTATGCCATCCTGCGCCATACGGGTAGCATTCCACCAGGAATCCACCAGTCGCTGCAGTCGCTCCTTATCCAGCAGCACCCATTCCCCGCGGAAGCGCACGAGACCATCCTCCCCCGCCATGAGTTCTTCCCATTCCTCTTCGGTGAGACGGCTATCGCCCAATACGATCTGCGGAGAAAAGCGCAGAAGAGAACGCAGGTTCAGCGAGGGGGAGCCGTTCGGTTGCCCCTCTCCCTTTTCCGGCAATTCCAGCTGCACCTGCAGGCTCACCCGCGGCGGTTCCTTCTTCCATAAATTCACCATGCGCACCTCAATTCCCGCCGCCTCCAACACGGGAACTTCGCGCAGGAATTCCAGCGCCCGTCGCGGAGTCCACGCGCAGGGCTTGTACACCTCCTGCGAATTGATCAGCTCGTTCAAAAAAGGACTCTGAGCCGCCGCGGTTCGGAGAGGACGCAATATCTCCAGCAGTGCAGCGTGATCGTTGGCAAGTTCCGTAGCAGCATGACCCAGTGGCAAGTGGCGCGCCTTGCCGTCCTGCCCCACCTTGTGCACAAAGGTTGCAAGAAAGGCAAAGGGGGCTGCAGCCGCATTCTCTCCACCGTTTTCCGCGAGGTGGAAACAGACCGTGCCGAGCTGCTGCCATCCCTCGCCAAGACGAGAGAGCCACTGCTCCGGGGTGCAACATTCGCGCCGCGCAAGTTCACCAAGCGCCCCCGGCAGCTGCGCTAACCATTCCTTCAGCACCGCAACCGACACTTCGCCAACACCGAGCGGCGGCATACTCTCCAGCCACCTCGCCAGCTCGGCATCGGGCGGCAACGGGAGAGAAGAAAAATCTTCCCCGCGGCGCAACAATCGCAGACAGAGCATCATGCGCTCTCTGGTCTTCTGTTGTAGCCAGTGGAACAGGGCAGATGCTGTCGGCGGAACGCCGTAGCGCAGGAGGTCAAGCATGCCGCGCCCGGCTCCGACAGAAAAAGCGCGCTCAAGCCGGGGATTTTGTCCGCGCGGTGTGAGAAAAAGAGATCCATCCGTCGCAAGACAGAGTTGCGTTTCTAGGGGTGGAGCCTCGCTCATGTCGGATAAAGGGGAAGAAACACAAAATCAGAAGGACGGCACTGCGTTGAGCAGACGCTGCGTGTACTCATGCCGAGGGTGAAAGAAAACCTCATCGGCATCCCCCTGCTCCACAATGCGCCCGGCGCGCATCACCGCAATGCGATCCGATACGTGGTGTACCACGCCGAGGTCGTGCGAGATGAAGAGCATGGTTAATCCCAAATCCCGCCGCAGATCCAGAAGGAGGTTCAGAATCTGACTGCGCACGGAAACATCCAATGCGCTCACCGGCTCGTCCGCCAGCAGAAGCTTGGGGCGCGGCGCAATCGCCCGCGCAATGGCCACCCGTTGACGCTGTCCGCCGGAAAACTCATGCGGGTATTTGAACATTTGATCCGGACGAAGCCCCACGCGCAGCATGAGTTCCGCCACGGCATCTTCCCTCTCTCTGCGTGGCAGCGGAGATCGGCGGCTGAGAGCCTCCACAAGGGTGGAATAGACGCTGAATCGAGGATTCAGCGAGGCGTAAGGATCCTGGAAGACCATCTGAAAATCTACGCGACGTCGGCGCAGCTCACGCGGCGAAAGGGCAGAGAGTTCTTCACCATCCAGGCGCATTGTCCCGCTCGTGAAAGGTTGCAGCTGCATGATAGCGCGGGAAAGCGAACTCTTCCCGCAACCGCTCTCCCCCACCAGCCCCAGCACTTCACCTTTTCCCAGAACAAGGGACACGCCATCCACCGCGCGCACAACGCGACCGGAAGTCCCCCATGCCGTGCGCACCGGATAATGCACACTGGCGTCAATGATCTCCAGATAAGCCATGCCCTGCAGTCAGATAGGGATCCAGCGCGTACCGCACCGCCGACACCGCAAAAAACACCGCACTCTCCACCCGCAAAACGATGGGGCCGAGGCTCACCGGCGAAAAGCCAGCCTCAGCCGCCGCCGCATTCTCCTCCGGAGTGAAATCTCCCTCCGGTCCCACGAGCACAACAGCCTCTTTTTGTCCGGCAGCGCGACCAGTCTCCAGCACCTCGCGCAACGGCCTGGCATGGGACACGAGCGCACAGTGTAACCGCAACGGCGGCAGCTCATCCGTCCTACGCAGAAAATCGGCGAATGAATGCGGAATCTCCACAGTGGGGATAGAATTTACCCCGCATTGTTTGCAAGCCTCTAGTGCCGTGCGACTCCATTTTCTGCACTTGTTCCCGGCTTCATCTGGGGAAAGGCGGACAATCGTGCGAGTCGTGATGAGAGGAATAATGCGACTCACCCCCATTTCCACCGCCTTCTGCACGATGAGTTCCATGAGCGCTCCTTTCGGCACAGCCACAGCAAGCACAATCCCCGCCGTGTGAGGCAGCGGCGGCAGCACGCGCTCCACCTCGAGCGTCAGTTCCCCCCTGGCTGTCCCCCGCACTTTCCCTTGCGCGGCATGGCCGACCCCGTCAAACACCTCGCAATCATCTCCGACCTGCATCCGCAGCACGCGCAGCGCGTGGCGCGCTTCCTCGCCACGAATACGCAGGGGGTTCCCGGGCGCATAACTCTCATCCGGCAGGTAGCATCGGTGCATGACTGAATCGTGGGGAGAAACTTGAAACAATCAAGCGACGCGATGAATCAGGACATGAATTTCTCCGCCCGCTTCAGGAAAGCGGCGCACTCCGGCTGATTCTTCTCCGAGAGGGTGGCCGTGAAAGAATCCAGAGCCTTCTTCTGGGAAGAATCCAGCTTCACCGGGGTCTCCACCTGCACCTCCACCATCAGATCCCCACGAGAGCCGCCTTTCAATGCCGGCATTCCCTTGCCACGCACGCGAAAAATTGTGCCTCCTGAAGTGCCGGCCGGCAATTTCAACTTCGCCGCTCCGTCCAGGGTCGGTACACTGAGCACACCGCCCCCGGATGCCAACGCAAAGGGCACGGGCATGGTGTAGCTCAGATCCCTGCCATCGCGGGTGAAGACATCATGCTGCTCGACCTCGATGAAGACGTACAAATCTCCGGTTTCCCCGCCGCGCAATCCGGCATCGCCGTTCCCGCTGGAGCGCAACTTGGTGCCGGTATCCACCCCCGGCGGGATGTGCAGGGTGATCTTTACATCCTTGTGGACCCTCCCCTCGCCGTGACATTTGCTGCAGGGGTTGCTCAGCGTCTGCCCCATGCCGCGGCAGGTGGGACAGGTGCTCTGCTGCACAAAAAAGCCGGACTGCCGTGTCACCACGCCGCTGCCGTGGCAGGTAGGGCATGTCTTGTAGCCCTTCGCGCCATCTTTGGAACCCGTGGCGCCGCAGGAGTCACAGGGGACGAGACGTTCGATCTCCAATACCTTGTCGCAGCCGCGCGCCGCTTCCTCCAAGGTGATGTCCAGATCATAACGCAGGTCAGAACCCGGTCGGCGCGGGTCAGCATGCCCTGTTCGTCCGCCTCCAAAACCACCGAAGCCACCCATACCTCCGAACATCTGAGCAAAGATATCCATTGGGTCGCGAAAACCGCCGAAACCACCACCCGCTCCCGCGCCTCCCATACCCCCCTGCTTAAAGGCTTCGTGCCCCAGCCGGTCGTAGGCAGCGCGTTTATCGGCATCACTGAGCACCTCGTATGCCTCACCGATTTCCTTGAATTTTTCCTCAGCCTGTTTGTCATCCGGATTGCGATCCGGATGGTATTTCATGGCAAGTTTGCGGTAGGCTTTCTTGATAGCGGCATCATCCGCATCCCGCGTTACCCCAAGCACCTCGTAATAATCTCTGGCCATGGTCGTATTTCCTGCACTTCTTGAATCACTTCTGCTCCTGCTCAGTCCTCGGCGCCGCCGTCACCACGTTCACCGCCCGTAGCAGCTTCCCCTTCAGCCGATAGCCGGGGCGTACAATGCGCACGATGCTACCCTCCTCCTGCTCCGATGGCTCACTCTGGATGGCCTCGTGAATGTTGTGATCGAAGGCATCTCCCACCCGAGTCTCAATCTTTTCAACTCCCTGGGCCGCCATGAAATCCACCAACTGCTTCCTGACCATCTCCATGCCGATGTAAATCATCGACCCCTTCTCCGCCTCTGCCATCTGCATCCCCATCTCAAAGTTATCAACGATCGGCAGTAGCTCTTCCAACAATCCGCGCGTAGCATAGCGCGTGAACTCATCACGCTCTTTCACGCAGCGCTTGCGGTAATTGTCGTATTCCGCAGCCGTGCGCATGGCTAGGTCACGCCACTTGCCAAGCTCATCCGTAGCCTCCTGCACCTCGGCAGGGTCGGTGTGGTCCACATCCCGCTGCTCTCCCGACGATTCCTGTTGCGTCGCCGTAGGATCGAAGTCGCAGCTCTTCTGCTCCTGCTCCTCGGCAACCTCCTGCTCCTCTTGCTTTACTTGTTCGTGCATGCCTCCATTATAGGACACTCCCCCTCCGCCGTCAACTGCTCCCTGCGGCATAACAAAGCAATTACAGGAAAAATTGATGCCCCTCGCCGTGATGAGAGAATCCGGCGGAACGCCCCACCAGCTCTGTGATTCCTCTATCGAATATTGAAGGTGCAGCGTATGCGCAGTGTCATACGTTATGAGAACGCAACACACCATAGCATACACCATGAAGATCTTTTCCTACTTCATCGCATCAGTAGCAGGGGCGCTCCTCGCCACGCACACAGCTCAGGCTCTTACTGTCTCCTGGAACGAGGACAGCGGAAACAGGCGAGAACGCCGCGAAGATTATCGAGAACACCAGCGCCGGGAAGCCCGACGCCGAGAGCGGGAACGCAGGCAGGAACGCTACGACAGACGCCATGACAACCACCGCGATGGCGATAAACTGCGACGATTCCTGCGCAATCGCTGATCCTTTCAGAACTTGAACACACCCTGCACCTGCAGCACAAAGGCTCCGCTGCGCGAAGTCTCGTGCACAGGATTGAAGATGTACTGCACATCCGGCTGGATGTAGAAGGTCGGCGTGAGCTGTACCACGGCAGAAAGCTCAACACCGTACTCGTCTTTGTGGGCGTACGGCTTGGCAGACTCTGCGGCGCGCTCCCAGAGGACCCCGAGGGCGATTTGCTCGTTATTCGACTTGCTGCCCCAGCCGTGGGAACGAAAAGGCGCCTGCAGCACGAGACCGGCAGTGGCGCAAGCCCTCACGTCGCTCACCGTCGCCGCATCCTCATCCAGCACGCCACAGCGAGTGAAGAAGCCGAGGCGGGAATCGTGCCCGAGCTGCTGCTGGATGTTGAAGGCGGCGCCGGAACCATTCTCCCCTTCGTAGCGAGTGGCTGTGTACTGGAAGCGATAGATGCCGGGCCCGAGGCCGAGAAAATTCTCGGAAATAAAGCCAATTTCACCGATGTGCACCCAGGCATTGCTGCTGATGTACGGGAAGGGATTGTGGTTGATCTGCCCATTGCAACCGGTCGTAGCGTACATAGTGTAGAAATTTTTTGTGGGCTGCCAAGCGGTCATGTAACCCCAGTTGGCCCACTCCAGCGGCAAACAAGGGTTGAAGTTGAATGCCCTATTGGTAAGATTGCCACTCCAGCTTGCTGAATAGCCGTTCTGGTCCAGAAAATCCGTGGTGTCAATAGTGCCGATCATGCCGACCCACTTGCCATTGAAACAACTGTAGCCAAGAGCAAGGTTTGGGATAAAGAGACCATGACCGCCACGTGCGCCGCCCTGGGGATTGCTCAGTGAACCGATGGACCCCTGAGCGCTCCTGCTGCGCTCGCTGTAGCCGACACCCTGCCCCCAATCCACCTCCACGGAAAGGAAGAAACCCTGGCTGTTGTCGCAATCCTTCGCGAGGAACCAGGTGGCATTCACCACGTTGTTGGTAGAGAGAAAATCGCGCCTCCCGTTCCCCATGTTCTGAGGCAGCCCCGTGTAATTCATGGAGAGGGTAGCCGTGTACTGCAAACCGTAGCGGGAAAGTCTGGTCTTGAGACTTTGCGCCGCGGTGGAAATTCCATCCTCCTTCGCCACTTCGCAGGGTTCAATGCAGGTATTGCCCGGCACGAAAAGGCTGTCCAGATACGGCATAAACCGCTGCGGCCTCGCCGGAAAGAAGCGCCAGCCACGGCAGCTGTTTTCCTTCCCGCTGCCGTCCAAATAGACCTCGACACGCCGCAGCAGCGTTTCATGTGTTGGTACACCGGGGTACCGCGTAGCCTGCTGCTCGCGCGGGTCGCTCATGCCTTCCTTAAGACTCGCGCTCAGCTCATGCTCCTCCAACAGGTACGGCAGATACCCGAAGAGCGTTTCGACATATTGCAGGGCAATCTGCGCTTGCGCAGAAGCACTCAATGTTATCATAATCAATATGATGCATGCATAAATCTTCCTCATGACAACAATGAGACGTCCGTCTTTTTCCACCTGTTGCATAACAATTAGCAGCAGAGAAAGCGTCCTCTTTTGACTTCACATCAGCGTGGGAGAGTGGTAAAGTGGGCGCATGGCAAATAAACCCGTAGTTCTCATCATCCGCGACGGCTGGGGACGCAACCCCAGGGGCCCCGAGGCCGCTCAGGAAACCGGCGATGCCACCGTCCTGGCACGCACCCCCTTCACTGATCATCTGCTTGCAACCTGCCCGCACGCTCTGTTGGGAGCCAGCGGACAGGATGTCGGCCTGCCGGACGGGCAGATGGGCAACTCCGAGGTAGGTCATCTGAACCTGGGCGCCGGACGGGTCGTGTTTCAGGATCTCTGCCGCATCTCCAATGCCATTGCCGATGGTTCACTGGCGGATAACCCGGTCATCGAAGAAGCCTTTGCAAAAGCGAAAGATAGCCGCCTGCACCTGCTGGGACTCCTCTCTGACGGCGGGGTTCACTCCCACATCGATCACACCATCGGCATCGTCAAAATCGCTGCGCAGATGGGCGTGAAGGATATCATGATCCATGCTATTACCGATGGACGTGATACCGACCCCAAGAGCGGCGCCGCATTCCTTAAGCAGCTGCAAAAGGCCACGGAACCTTACGGCGCGCGCGTCGCCACGGTCATCGGGCGTTTCTATGCCATGGATCGCGACAAGCGTTGGGACCGCGTGAAAATCGGCTGGGACGCCATCGTGCTGGGACGCGGCGAGCAATGCACCGGCTCCCCGGCGGATTATGCGCGCAAATGCTACGAAGAGGGCACGACGGATGAATTCCTCAAACCGGCTATCTTCTGCGAAGGAGACGAACCGCGCATCCACGACGGCGATGTGGTCTTCTTCACCAACTTCCGTGCGGATCGCGCCCGCGAGCTATCCCGCGCCTTCCTGTATGAAGATTTCGACGGCTTTGAGCGCGAGGTACAGCCGAAGGTTCACTACATCACCATGTCGGAGTACGAGGCATGCTACCCATCGCCCATCGTCTTCGAGCAGGAGAAGCTTGACAACATCTTCGGCGAGGTCATCTCTCGCGTCGGTCTACGCCAACTGCGCATTGCCGAAACCGAGAAATACGCCCACGTCACCTTTTTCTTCAACGGTGGCGTAGAGACCCAGTTTGAGGGCGAAGATCGCATCCTGGTGCCCTCCCCGCGCGAAGTGGCAACCTACGATGAAAAACCCGAAATGAGCGTGGCGGAAGTGGCGGAGAAATTTGTGGGCGCTATCGATAAGTTTGACGTAGCAATCATGAACTTCGCCAACCCGGATATGGTCGGACACACCGGTTTCCTGAACGCCGGCATCGCCGCTTGCGAGGCGGTAGATGCTGCGTTGGAGAAATGCGTAACCCGCATCCGCGAGCTGGGTGGCTGCTGCCTCATCTGCGCTGACCACGGCAACTGCGAAAACATGATTAACCCCGACGGCACTCCTAACACCGCTCATACCACCAACCTCGTGGACCTCATCTACTGCGGACCGGATCAGGATGCCGTCAAAGTGAGCAACGGACGCCTGGCGGACATCTCCCCCACGCTGCTGTCGCTCCTGGGTATCCCTCAGCCGAAAGAGATGACCGGTCACAGCTTAGTGACTCCCCGCTGACAGCAGAATCCTGCACCCTGCTCTTCAGGTCGGAGCTGCTGTTGATTGCGGCAGCCACTTTTGAAATTTTGGCTCTGTCACACCGCAGCGTTGATTTTTGAAGAATCTTTCATGCGGTCGGACTTAACGTGCCAGTCTCACTAAGACAATGGGTGAAGCCCTCACCCTCTACACCTTGGTCAACGAGTAACATCGGGGATTAATTTATGAGATCGATGAAGCGGTTCACACACTCCTTGGGGTCGAAACGCTTGAGTCCCTCCGACGCCCTGCGTACTTTCTCTGCACGTTCATCGGGGGCGTTTACAAGCTGTTCCAGCGTCTGAGCTAATGCTTCTGGATTTTCCGGCTCAAATAGATAACCCGCTTCCCCGTCCATGAGGACCTCTGCCGGACCTGAAGGAACATCCGAACTCACCGCGGGAACGTTCAACGCCTGAGCCTCTACAAGAACCTGCCCCAAACCTTCCCCATGGAGCTTGGTCGAGGACAAGATGAGAGCCTCGGCTTGCCGAATGACGGGGTATGGATTATTGAGCTGACCGGTGAAAATGATGTTCCCTTCGGCAATTTCCGGGGCAGCCGACTCCTCAAGCTCTCGTCGATAAGGTCCATCCCCTACGATAACCAGCTTATACTCCGTGTGTAGCTTGTGAAACAAACGAAAACCACGAATGACTGTAGGCACGTCTTTTTCTCTCGCATCCAACCGCTGAACTGCCACAAAGTATGGCTTCAAGTACGAGGGATAATCTCCGGTACTCAATCTTTGTATTTCCCCTGCCTCTATCGGGTTATAAATGCAGCATATCTTATCTGCCCATGTAGGATGGAGTTTCCTGAAACCAAGTTCAAATGCCTGGCTCAAACACACAATACGATCATATGATTGAAGATACTTCTGCTTTTTCTTCAGTCCACTAGCGAAATTGCATATGCTACCGTGATAAAATCCAATCTTCTTTTGAGATTGAGAAAAGTAATGCAGGTAAGCTCCAAAAGAGAGGTTGTGAAAATCAATGATAATATCGTACTGCGCTGCAAGGACGGTCATTACCCTTCTAGCAGAGTACCACAGAGAAAAATTGCGATACTCCTGCATACGCCGCGCCCAGAAGCCTTTCCTCTCTTTTCTGATGGAGGAAGTCCTCACGATGTGCAGAGGAAAATGATGTTTAATAAAAAAATCTAAAAAAAACGAGTCTGTTACCGGAGTGAGGCAAACCACACCGCAATCATACCTGCCTGAAGCCTGCAATTGCCCCATATACGTCAGCAGTACCTTCTCCACCCCGCCCATGATAATTTGCGGCATGCAAAAAAGAATTTTTCTCTCCCCTTCTCTCCTTATTTGATTCATATATTATTGAGTTTGTATTGATTATATTGTGAAAAATTAACGCAATTCCTCACAAAAGAATCGCTCCTCGAGAGGAATTGATTATCTCTTTTCGAAAGAGATAGTCAAGGCAAAAAATGTATTTATCTTACCTAGAATAGGTAGGAGAAGAAGAGAATAATTTTCTATTTTGTCGAGCCTTTGGAATCTAACATTGCGAGATTTCCAGAATTATCTTACTGCAAAAAAGTTACATAACACCCCCCTGTATATCTCTTTCGAAAAGAGATAATCGAGCCCAAAAAGGGGCTTTGATGTGATCTTTGCCTCTACTCAGGCACTACACA